>NZ_JAFBAT010000268.1 GCF_019247615.1 Mycobacterium sp.
ATCCCCAGCCCGCTACGCTGCCACCTGTACCCACCGATGGACAGCTACGTCAGGCAACCAGAGGCGCTGCAGAACCGTGCGTGGCAAGAACCACCATCACAGGTGCCAACGGTGAAGCGAATCGTCATCCTCGGCCGCGGCGGCGCCGGCAAATCAACACTGGCACAACGGCTCGGCCAGGCACTCCGCAGTCCCGTCACCGAGTTGGACAGCATCTTCTGGAAACCCGGTCCGAAACCAACACCCAAACACGAATGGGAACAGATCCAGCACAGACTCCTTGCCGGAAACCGATGGGTCATTGACGGTGATCTCGGCCCGTACGATATCCACCTGGCGATGCGTCTGTCGGCCGCAGATACGATCGCCGTTCTCGACTTCCCGCTCTGGCGCTGCATTTGGCGAACCCTGCGCCGCTCACGCGAGACCCGCGAATACTGGCAATGGGTCTACCACTACCGCCGAAAAAGCTTGCCCGCCATCACTTATGCCATCGAAAAGCACGCCGCTCACGCCGACCTGTACATCCTTCGCAATCCGAAAGAGGTGCAGCGGTTCCTCGACACCGCGCGACCTTGAAGAGAGGCGCGGTGCCGGCGGGATGGGCCAAAGTGGCGTCAATTGAGCTCAGCTGGGGGCGTTGCTTTGCCGGTGATTCGTTACGCGGAGTTATCGATTGCGTTCGGGTGGGTAGGACTATTACCCACGCGGCGCTTAGGGCGGTTTTCATCGTGGGAGACAGCGCGTCTCCGACAGGCCCGCAGCCCCGTCAACTTACCAAGGACAGCGCATGAGCGCGCCGCAGCTTTCCCGACGGTGTCTTGGGGATCGCTCCGGGCGACAGCACCACCACATTGCGCGGCCGCGCCGCGACCTCGGCGACCACCTCGTGAGCCACCTCGTGCTTGATGCGCCGCACCTGGGCGGGGTCGTCGGCGTCGTTTGATTCCACGGCCACCGCAAACGATTCCCGGGAATGGCCGGCGTCGAGTCGCACGGCCGCCACACACCCCGCGCGCACACCGGCGACGCGCCCGGCGGCACGCTCGACATCGGTCGGGTATATGTTGCGTCCGGCCATGATGATGATGTCCTTGGCGCGGCCGCAGATGACGACGTGACCCTCTTCGGTCAGGTAGCCCAGGTCTCCGGTGCTCAACCAACCCTGGTCGTCCTGGGCGGCCACAAAACCGGCGGTCGTGACATATCCGGACGTCACGGGCGCTCCGCGCACCTCGATGAGCCCCACGCCCCGGGTCGGCTGAATGGCGCCATCCTCATCGACGATTCGGATCTGCATACCGTTGAGCACCGGTCCCAGCGACGCCAACCTCCGGGTGTTGCCGGTGCTCGCCGGTACCGCACGACGCAGCACTGCGAGCATGTCGGCGTCCACCTCATCCACGACCAGTCCGCGACCGCACAGCGAGAACGACACCGCCACAGTGGTTTCGGCCATTCCGTAGGCCGGAAGAATCGCCTCGGGACGCAAACCGAACGACGCACCGGCCTCGCAAAGGTCCTGCACATCGGCCGGCTCGACCTGTTCGGAGCCGGACAGTGCCCAACGCAATGATGACAAGTCAAATTCCCCGGGTCTGGCATGGCGACGTAAGCGTTTCGCCAGCAATGCATAGGCGAAATTCGGCGCCGCGGTCATCGTGCCCCGGTACTTGTCAATTAGCCTGGGCCACAACAAGATATCGGCCAGGAAGTCGATCGGCGTGATCTTGACCAGCTCGGCGCCGAACAACATCGGCACCGTCAAGAACCCCGTCATGCCCATGTCATGAAACAGCGGCAACCAACTCACAATCACATCGGTGTCCAGGTCGTATTCCGCGCCGGCGAACATCGCCTCGGCGTTGGCGATCACATTGGCGTGGGTGATCGCCACCGCCTTGGGGCAGCCCGTCGATCCCGACGTCAACTGCAGCAGCGCCAGATCCTGCTCAGCGCTGCCGACGACGTCAATGGGTGCGGCGGTGAGCAGCTCGGCGATCGTCACCACCATGACGCCGCGTTCGGCCAGCACCGGCACTACGGCCGTGAAGGGATCCGACACGACGACCACCGCCGCGTCGATCATGGAGATGACCGACAAGGTGTCGTGTGCCCACGCGCGTAGCTCCGTGCGCGGTGTCGGCTGGTGCAGCATCGTCAAACATGCGCCGCGCAGCCACACGCCCTGAGCGGTCGACGTGATCTCCACCGGGGCGCCGGCCAGCACCCCCACCCGGTCACCCGGGCCTACCCCCAACGCGGCCAATCCGCCCGCCACCCGGCGCGCTCGGTGATGAACTTCACTCCAGCTGGACCGGACCGGCGCACCGGGCTCCCCGGTGACCAGGCCGCGAGTGCTGGACTCCGCACTGTGCAGCATCGAATCGACGAATCTGCTCACCGCTACCTCCTGCGCGTGTCGGGCCTGGCTGAAGCCCCGGTTTGGCCATCTCCGGACAGATCTGAGGTGACGAATCCAGACGCTACGGTCGCACAGGCGAATGCTCGAGCAGGCGCGCCCGGTCAAGAGTTGCGATAGCGCAACAAACCCCGGTGGCGGATCCGGCGCCCCCGGAGCGGCGCTCACCCGCGGCGCGACGGGAACTGCGCATCCCGGGTAGGGTGGGGACAACAAGGTGAGGATGGGTGAGGTGGCGATACAAGACTGGTGCGACGCACCCCAGATCCATCCGTCACAGGTTCGGGTGGGTGACGTCATCGGCACGCCGCAGCCCACCCGATTGCGCCTGACCGTGAAGCTGATCAGCGGGCCGCAAACAACTCCGCGGCAGTGGACATTCTTCAGCCGGGATGACAATGGCGCGCAGCGCACGAGCACCTTCGGAGAGGACGACTTAGTCCGCAGGTACGTCAGAGCATCCTGACGTCACAGAGCTGTCACCGCGCCCGGCGATACGCGGTGAACACCGTCCTGCTATGCTTCTCCCCAATGTCGGCCGCTCCACTCGACGGCCTACACGTCGTGAAACGCTTCGTCATTCTCCCGGCGCCCGTCCGCACCAGCGGCTGAGGGACTGATCCGGGTCGTTCGTGTCGCGGCGATCGATGTTGCCCACCGGCAATCTCGCCACCTTTGTGCTGACCGGGCGCGCGCTTCGCCGCCACCTCGGCGCAACCGATGCTGAAAGACATCAACATGAACACTGGCAATAGCTTCGCCGACCTCGGCGTGGCGGAACCACTCATCGAAGCGCTCGCCGCGCACGGGGTCACCCACCCGTTTCCCATTCAAATCGCGACCCTGCCCGACACCCTCGCCGGCCGGGACGTCCTCGGCCGTGGCCAGACCGGCAGCGGTAAGACGCTGGCGTTCTCGATTCCCGTTGTCAGTAGGCTGGCCGGATATCCGCGCCGGCCGTCCCGGCCGTCGGGCCTGGTCCTTGCTCCCACGCGGGAGCTGGCCAGCCAGATCACCGCAACACTGGAACCGTTGGCCGCGGTCAACGGCCTCCGGGTGGGCACGATCTTCGGTGGGGTGCCGCAAGGCAGACAGGTGGCGGCGCTGAAATCCGGCGTCGACATTGTCGTGGCCTGTCCTGGCCGGCTCGAAGATTTGATGAAGCAAGGCTTGATCGGCCTCGGCTCGGTCGCGATAACGGTGGTCGACGAAGCCGATCACATGGCCGATCTGGGCTTCCTTCCCGGTGTCACCCGTATCCTCGCGGCCACACCGGGCCGCGGCCAGCGTCTGCTGTTCTCGGCGACCCTCGACAACGGCGTCGACAAGCTCGTCGATCGATTCCTGCACGACGCGGTGCTGCACGCGGTGGACGGCGCCAACACACCAGTGCCGGCGATGACTCACCACGTGTTCCACGTTGCCGGGGTGCAAGCCAAGAGGGAGCTGGTGCATCGGCTCGCCTCAGGTGCCGGTCGCCGAATCCTGTTCATGCGCACCAAACATCAAGCGCGCAGGCTCGCCAAGCAGCTCACCGAATCCGGTGTCCCGGCGGTCGATCTGCACGGCAACCTGTCGCAAACCGCGCGCGAGCGAAACCTCGCCGCCTTCAGTGCCGGTGAGGCGCGGGTGTTGGTGGCCACCGACATCGCGGCGCGCGGCGTGCACGTCGACGGAATCGAATTGGTGGTGCACATCGACCCGCCCGCCGAACACAAGGCTTACCTGCATCGGTCGGGGCGAACGGCGCGGGCCGGAAATACAGGTGACGTCGTTACCGTCGTCCTGCCCGAACAGCGCCAGGACACACACGCGCTGATGCGACGTGCGGGCATCCGCGTAACTCCGCAGGAAGTCACTGTTGACTCGGCGGCGGTGCGTGCGGTTGCCGGCGAAATGGCGGCCTATCGGCCTCCAGCACCGAAGCAGGTGGCCGTGTCACATCCGCCGCAGCCTCGCGGCCCGGGTACGGCACGCCGTAGACGTGCACGCCCCTCCGGTGGTGAAAGGCGAATCCCGCCGCGTCACAAAGGTCCTCAGTAATTGCTCACCACTGGACGCCGGTGGACACGCAGAACTCGTTCTCCTCGGGATCGGACATTCTGACCCAACGGGTTCCCCCGAAGCGCTGTATATCTTCATCGATCCGACGAGCGCCCAGCGCCTGCAACCGGCGGACCTCGGCCTCGACGTCAACGACCACAATGTCGACGTGCATGCGATTCTTGCCTGTCTTGGGTTCCGGTACCCCCTGAAGAAGCAGGGGTGAACCGCTTCCCCCTTTCGGAACGAGCACCGCCAGATTCGTGTCTGTGTAGTGGTCGCGATAGTCGAGCGCCTCGCGCCAAAAGTCAGCGAGTCGCTCAGGTGCTGCACAGTCGAGCACGAGTTCCAGTGTTGCTTTGTGCATCGCGCGCCTTTCGGTCGGAACACCACTCGGCCAGAGAGCACCAGGATATGGCGGCCGGACGGGTTACTCGGTCGGCGCGTCCCCGAGGACGCGCGGCAGCTGCCGCGACGACGAGCGAACTGTGTTCAGGCTGCTGGTCCCGGCGCTGGCATGTCGAAAATTCATGATCGCCGAAGTTGACGGGTCCTGGTCGTCGCTGGTCAGCCGAGGCGAATGCGGTGGTCCGCCTTGAACAGTCGTGCGTTGGAACCAAACCAGCCGGCTGTCACATCGGTGACTACGCCGTCGGGCGCCACGTCGTGCAGCATCGCCATCCAGGCGGTCTGTGGGCCGTTGAGCGCTGAGGTCGTTGCTTCACGCTACGTTCAACTGCCGGCGGTTCCACCGAATTCACATCGGGCGCGGCAGCTGTTCGCCCAATCGGCCGAGGACCGCGACAATGTTGGGATGCCCCGGATGCGGCGGTTGCTCCCAGTCGTGGTCGCGCTCGCGCTCGTCGTGGCATCCGGCGCCGCGACGCCACCCGCCCGGGCCGACGTTCCGCCCGTCGGCGACGCGGCTCGCGCGGCCGGGTTCGTCGACGTCCGAAGTGTCGTTCCCGACGCCGTGATCGACCTGCGCTACGCGACGACGAACAATTTCACCCACACGCAGTTGTATCCCTCCGACGCCCGCTGTCTCGTGCACCAATCCATGGCGCCGGGGCTGGCGACGGCGGCGAATGCGCTGCGCCCGCAAGGCCACGTGCTGGTGTTCTGGGACTGCTACCGGCCCCATGACGTGCAGGTCAAGCTGTTCAACGCCGTTCCCAACCCGGCGTGGGTGGCGCGGCCGGGCCAGTCTGCGCATAGCCATGAGTCGGGCCGTTCGGTCGACGTGACGTTCACCAGTGTGCAAGGGAACTGCACGCCAGAGCGGCAAGTCGGCGGGTTGTGCCTCGCCGACATGGGCACTGACTTCGACGACTTCTCTTCGCGGGCAACGGCATTCGCAACCCAGGGAGTCAGCCCGGACGCTCAGGCTAATCGGGCCCGGCTGCGGGACGCCATGACCTATGGCGGATTGACGGTGTACTCCGGTGAGTGGTGGCATTTCGACGGGCCCGGCGCTGCCGTCGACCGCCCGATTCTCGACGTACCTGTCGACTAGGCGGTCGCAACCATGAACGAGCAGCGCCCCGCCAGGTACACGCACGGACACCACGAGTCGGTGCTGCGCGGCCACCAGCGACGAACCGCCGAGGATTCCGCGGCGTATCTGCTGCCCCACCTGAAGCCGGGGTTATCCGTACTCGACATCGGCTGCGGCCCCGGGACCATCACCGCCGATCTCGCCGCCAGGGTCGCACCCGGATGGGTGCTGGCCGTCGACCAATCCGCCGACGTCCTCGACGTGGCCCGCGCCGAGGCCCAGCGGCGCGGCCTGTCGAACATAGCGTTCGCGCCGGCCGACACGCAGCGGCTGGAACTTCCGGCCGACGCGTTCGATGTCGTCCATGCCCATCAGGTGCTGCAGCACGTGGCCGATCCGGTGCAAGCGCTGCGGGAGATGAGGCGCGTCTGTCGGCCGGGCGGAGTCGTCGCGGCCCGGGACGCCGACTACGCGGGCTTCATCTGGTTTCCGCGCCTGCCGGCGCTGGACCTGTGGCTGGACCTTTACTCGAAGGCGGCTCGCGCCAACCGGGGGGAGCCGGATGCCGGTCGCCGGCTGCTGTCGTGGGCGCTCGCGGCGGGCTTCGACGAGATCGTGCCGACCGGCAGCCTCTGGTGCTATGCCACCGACGAAACCCGCTCTTGGTGGGGCGGCATGTGGGCCGACCGGATCTTGCACTCGAGCGTGGGGGATGAGCTGCTGTCACTCGGCCTGGCCACGCCCGCTCAACTCGAGGAGATCGCGGAAGCGTGGCGGGCCTGGGCCGCCGCCCCGGACGGCTGGCTGGCGATACCGCACGGGGAGATCCTCTGCCCGGCGTAGGCATGGCGCCCGCCGGGGTATCGTGCCAGCTCAGGCGCGTGGTATTGGCATTCTCTTTTTTTGCAAGTACGTTATTCATCGATGGATAACGCTGCTCAGACGCCGTCGGGCATCCCGCTGCGGCCCGTGTATGGGTCGGGGGACATCACGGCTGAGCCGCCGCCGCCGGGGCAGTTCCCGTTCACCCGGGGTAACTTCACGTCCGGCTACCGGGGCAAGCTCTGGACCTTCCGGCAGTACTCCGGCTTCGGCACCGCCGAGGAATCCAACCGTCGCTATCGATACCTGCTGGAACAGGGCGGGACCGGTCTGTCGGTGGCGCTTGACCTGCCAACGCAGTGCGGCTACGACTCCGACGATCCCGAGTTCGGCGAGGAGGTCGGCCGGGTGGGCGTCGCGGTGGACACGCTGGCCGACGCCGAGATCCTGTTCGACGGCATCCCGCTGGACAAGATCAGCACCAGCATGACGATCAACGGCACGGCAGCGATCCTGCTGGCGTTCTACGTCGCCGCGGCGGAGAAAAAGGGGATCCCGCGGGGCGGGCTCACCGGAACAATTCAGAACGACATCCTCAAGGAGTACGCCTCTCGCGGAACATGGATTTGGCCGCCGGAACCATCGCTGCGGCTGATCGCCGACACCATCGAGTTCTGCGCGGCCCAGGTCCCGAGGTTCAATGCAATCTCGGTGGCAGGGGCGCACTTTCGCGACGCCGGTGCCAATGCGGTGCAGGAGATGGCGTTCACGCTCGCGGACGGGGTCACCTATTGCGACACCGTGGTGCAACGCGGCCGGATGACGATCGACCAGTTCGCGCCGCAGATCTCCTTCTTCTTCTACACGCACGGCGATTTTTTCGAGGAAATCGCGAAATACCGTGCAGGACGGCGCCGTTGGGCCACGATCGTACGGGACCGCTACGGCGCGACCACCGACAAGGCCTCGATGTTCCGCTTCGGCTGCGTGTGCGGCGGCGCGTCCCTATATGCGCCGCAGGCCCACAACAATGTCGTCCGTGTGGCCTACGAGGCGCTGGCGGCGGTATTGGGCGGCGTCCAGTCGATGTTCACCGCCGCCTGGGACGAGCCGTTCGCACTGCCCACGGAGGAGTCCACCACCCTGGCCCTGCGCACTCAGCAGATCCTGGCCTACGAGACCGGCGTGGCGAGCGTGGCCGATCCCCTTGGCGGTTCGTACTTCGTCGAGGCGCTCACCGACGCCACCGAAGCCCGCATCATCGAGATCATGGACGACCTCGAGCGCCACGGCGGCATGGTCAGCGCGATCGAGGACGGTTACCTGCAGCGGCTGATCGCCGACGAGGCCTTCCGGATCCATCAGGACATCGAGGCTGGTGTCCGCCCGGTCGTCGGGGTCAACCGCTTCGTGTCCGCGGAGCCCGAGCCGGACGTCATCACCTACGAACTCGACGCCGAGGGCCGCGATCTGCAGCTCAAACGGCTCTCCAAGGTGAAGGCCGAAAGAGATTCGGCGGCAGTGCAAAACAGCCTCGCGGCGTTGTCACGCGCCGCCGAAGGAACCGACAACCTGATGCACAATCTCATCGATTGCGCCAACGCCTACTGCACCGTCGGTGAAATCGTCACCGCTCTCAAAGACGTGTGGGGCGAATTCCGGCAACCGGTGGTGTTCTGAAGTGGCCGTGCGGATTCTGGTCGCCAAGCCGGGCCTCGACGGACACGACCGCGGGGCGAAGATCGTCGCCCGCACCCTGCGTGACGCGGGTTTCGAGGTGATCTATACCGGAATCCGGCAGCGCATCGAGGACATCGCAGCCATCGCCGTGCAGGAGGATGTGGCGGTTGTCGGCCTGAGCATCCTGTCCGGTGCTCACTTGGCGCTCACCGCGCGGACCATCGAAGCGCTGCGCGCCGCCGACGCCGCCGACATCGCCGTCGTGGTGGGCGGAACCATTCCCCACGCCGACGTCCCCAAGCTGTTGTCGGCCGGTGCCGCGGCGGTGTTCCCCACCGGGACGCCGCTCGACGAGCTGGTCCGCGAGATCCGGGCCTTGACAGGTAACCCAGTAGCTGTCCTAGAAGAATCAGAGGAATCGTGCGCATCGGAGTGATGGTGGGACCGGAGCGCGGTGATTCCGCGCGCAAGGTCAGTCGCATGCTGGCCGATATCGACTGGGCGGAGAGTGCGGGCCTGGACAGTGCTTGGATTCCGCAGATCCCCAACGACTTTGACGCTCTGGTCGCGGCCGCCCTGATGGGGACCCGCACCAGTCGCATCGAACTGGGCACGGCGGTCGTCCCGTTACAGGCACAGCACCCGATCGCCTTGGCGCGTCAAGCCTTGTCGGTGCACGCGGCGGCCGGCGGCCGGCTGGTCTTGGGCATCGGACCGTCCCACCACTGGATCGTCGATGACATGCTCGGCATACCGTATGAGCGGCCCGCGTCCTACACCCGCGACTATCTCCAGGTGCTCGACGCGGCGTTCGCGAACCCGGGCCCCGTCGACGTCGAGAACGCCACCTTCCGCGTCCACAACCCCCTCGACATCGGCCCGGTGGCGCGGTTGCCGGTGCTGGTCGCCGCGCTGGGACCGGTGATGCTGACCATCGCCGGCGAGCGGGCCGACGGCACAGTGCTGTGGATGGCCGACGAACGCGCGGTGGCCGAGCACGTCGTGCCGCGGATCACCAAGGCCGCCGACAATGCCGGACGTCCCGCCCCGAGAATCGTCGCCGGCGTGCCCGTCTGCCTATGCGGGGCAGGCGAAGTCGACGCCGCCCGTGAGCGCGCCAACCGGATTCTCGGCGAGGCCGAGGTCTCGCCCAATTACCAGCGCCTGCTCGGGTACGGCGACGCCAGGGATGTCGGCGACATCTGCGCGGCGGGCGACGAGCGCGCCATCCTCGCCCGCCTGCGACGGTTCGCCGACGCCGGCGTGACCGATCTGTCGGTGCGGCTGCTGCCGATCGGCGACAACCGCGACGAACTCGTCGCCTCCAAGCGGCGCACCCGCGAGATGATCGCCGCCCTCGCCACGGAGTTGCGTTGACGGCCGACGCCGGACCGCTGGCCGGGATACGCATCCTCGAGGTCGGCACCATGCTGGCCGGCCCGTATGCCACCATGCTGCTCGCGGATCTCGGCGCCGAGGTCACCAAGATCGAACCCGCGGGCGGCGAGATCTCCCGCGGGGTGGGACCCAGCTACTTCGCAAGCCTCAACCGGAACAAGTCCAGCATCTGCCTCGACTTGAATTCCGAAGGGGGACAGCAAGACTTGGGCGAACTAGTCGCCGAGTCGCATGCGCTGCTGGTGAACCTCAAACCGTCGGCCATCCGTCGGCTCGGGCTCACCTACGAGGCGTTGCGGCGTCGGAACGAGCGGATCGTGTGCGTGGCGATCACGGGCTTCGGGCTCGACGGCGGCGACCACCCGGCGTTCGACTACGTGGTCCAGGCAGGTTTCGGCGTCGCGGCGTTGACCGGCGATCCCGACGGCCCGCCGACGCTGCCCGGGTACTCGTCGGCCGACAACTCCACCGGCATGTGTGCGGCGCTGGGCCTGCTGGCCAAGATCTTTTCCGGCACCGGTGGTCAAGTGGACGTGTCGCTGCGCGATGTCATGCTGTCGCAGCTCAACTATCACGCCGCCGCCTACCTTAACAACGGTGTCGAGCCGCAGCGACACCCGTTCGGCGCACACTCCTATTACGTTCCGGCGCAACTCTTTCCGACCGCCGCGGGTTATCTCGCCTTGTTCATCACGCACGACGGCTTTTGGAAAGCGTTTGCCGCCGAGGCGGGCATCGGCGGTTTCGACACCATGTCCGAACGCATTGCCCGCCGCGACGAGGTGCTCGCCGTCGTCACCGCGATGCTGGCAACCGACACCGCGACCGGCTGGGAGCGGCGGCTACGTCCACTCGGAGTGCCGGCGTCGGCCGTCAGGACGCTGCCCGAGGCGCTCGACGCGACTCCCGAAGTCGTGGTGACGGCCGGTGATTTCCGCCTCGTCGGCAGTCCCATCCGCGTCTCGGGCTACCGACCCGAATACCGCCCGCCGCCGGTGCTATGCCAATCTCCCGGCGAATGTCGAGTTGTTTCGCCGGAATCGCCGATTCTTCCCAACTAGTCGACGTTCGGCGTCAAAGGTATTCGAGCAGCCGCGGAATGGGCCGCGGGTCCAGCTGCAGGGCATCGGACATGTGGAGCCGGCCTGCGTTGGCGATCATGTTGTCCAAGATGGCTTGCAAATCATCGCCCTCGAGTTCGTAGATGGCGACGTAAGGCCCCTGTCCATCGACCGGGCGCAGCCTGCGGGCCGCGACGATTCCGTCGAGCTCCAGCAGTTCTGGTATGTGCACTTCGTCGTACCAGGTGTTGTATTCCTGCTCGCGATCCGGCGAACTGGGTCGACTCTCGACATACATGATCCCCTTGGCCATCGTGGGCCACCTTTCTTGGGCGCAAGCCTTTCCAGGCTGTAGCGATCATAGGCAGCGTCGGGAGGCCGCCGCCGTTGACAACGGTGTCCCGTTCTCCACACTTGTCAGAGGAATTGGACCAATCGGGACGCGGAGGCTGCGATGGGACAAAATGTGGCTCCGTTTGTCGTGGTCGTCGGGATCATCGTCGCGGCGGTGGGGATCCTGATGTGCGCCGGTGGGCTCGGTCGCGGTCAGCCTGTTGCTGTCCGTCGCCCAGTACCTCTTTCGTCGGTGATCGCGACCCCAGCAAGTGTCAAGGTCTTTCGACTCTGGACAGATCATTGTCTGCTAGGCAATCGTCTGATGCGTCGGTGCCCGATTAGCCATCAACGACGAAAGCGGCTTGCATGATCCCGTACTCCGACGGAGTTCCAGCTCGACGGTTTCCGATCGTCAATGTTGCGCTGATCGTCGCCAACTTCGCGGTCTTCGTGTTTTACGAGTTGCCGGACCCCGATGGGGCGATCAAGCAGGCGTCGTTTTACGCATGCAACGTCGACCATGCCTGCCACATGGGCTATCCGTGGGGCGTCAGCTGGGTCACCTCGATGTTCCTGCATGCCGGCTGGGATCACATCCTCGGCAACATGTGGTTTTTGGCGATCTTCGGCAAGAACGTCGAGGACGCGTTCGGCAGGCTCGGCTATCTGCTCTTCTACTTTGCCGGCGGCTTCGCGGCAACGACGTTGCAGACAGCGATGACCCTGCTCTTCGGTAACGCATCCGACGCGCAGGTCCCCTGCCTCGGCGCCAGCGGCGCAATCGCCGCCGTGCTGGGCGCCTATTTCGTGCTCTATCCCAAGTCAAGCGTCCTCACGCTCTTGGGATGGTTCCCGATCAGGATCCCGGCATGGCTGTTCCTCGGCGGTTGGTTTCTCTACCAGTTCTTCGAAGGGAACTCCGCACTCGTCTCGGGGAAGAGCGGTGGCAGTGGTGTCGCGTTCTTCGCGCACGTCGGGGGCTTCGCGTTCGGGGCTCTGGTGACGGGACTGTTGCTGGGGACCGGACGAATCGGGGCTCGGACCGCGCAATGGGCGGAGACATAGATCCAGATGGCCCATGCCACAGATGTTTTGGTGCGGGTGGTCGGCGCCGCGGTCAAGGGAGTCATCGGTGGTGTGCACGGCACCGCCGAGGGCATCCGCGACGGCTGGCGCGACGGTAGTCGGTCGGTGGCCGGCCGACCGGGCGAGGCGTGGGTGAAGGGCGTCAACGGCGGTATTCGAGGAGCTGCCACGGGAATCCAGGACGGTTGGGGCGCGGGCGGGCACCGCCGCCCGCCGACGCGCTGACGTCCCGGACGACGCCGAGGCCTGACCGTGAAGTCAACGCGGCGCTATTCGTAGCGCACGGTGACCGATGCCGTGTCGGGCACGCCCTGGCAGGTCAGAATGTAGCCGTCGGCCACCTCGTCATCCTCGAGCGCGTCGTTGACCCGCATGGTCGCGCGGCCCTCGACGAGCCGTGCCATGCAGGTGCCGCAATTGCCGGCCTCGCAGTTGAACGGCGGCTGCAGTCCCGCCCGGCGCGCGCTTTCCAAGAGAGTCTCGCCGGGAACCAGCGGCACGGACACCGTCGTGCGATCGAGGTGAATGGTGACCGTACCGGCGTCCGGTGCTGCGGGATCTGCCACCCGTCGGGTCTCCTCGATGGTCCGGGTGACCGCCACCATGACCGCCCCCTCAAACTGCTAAGCGTACTTTGTATTCTTCACTATAGAGAATAGTATTCTCGCTGGGCGATAGGATCTTCTCAAGACACTCGGTACTGCTGGAGGGAGGGGACGTGAGCGAGCCGGCAGCGCTCGTGTTCGAGGAGCGGCGATTCGGCATGCCACAGCTCGACGCGATGGCCGGCGGGCTGGCCGGGACGCTGGCCAAGGCCGGCGTCGCCCCCGGCCAGCGAGTCGCCCTGATGGCGTCCAACCGGCCGGAATTCGTCGCGGCCTTGCGCGCGATCTGGCGTCTAGGCGCCACGGTTGTCCTGCTCAGCCCCGCCTGGAAGCGCGTCGAGGTCGACCATGCCCTCGCGCTGACCGACCCCGTGCACGCGGTCGGCGACCACGCCGTGCTGGCGGGCCTGATGCCGATGCTGCACCTGGACGACCCGATCGTGCCGGGCGAGTCGGCGACGGGCGGGCCGCCCCCGGGAGCCGACGCGGTGCTGGTCTTCAGCTCCGGCACCACCGGCCTGCCGAAGGCCGTCCGGCATACCCACACGGCGCTGCGGGCGGCCGTGCGGCAGTGGCGCGACGCCTTGCGGTTGACCCGCCGCGACCGGATTCAGGTCGCCACACCGCCGTCGCACATCCTCGGCCTTCTCAACATCCTGACGGCGTTGTGTACCGGCGCGTGGGTGCGGCTGCATCCCCGGTTCGACATCGACCGGACGCTGCAGCACATCGAAAACGACCGGATCACAATCGAAATGGCCGTTGCGCCGATCGCGCTGGCCATCGCCTCGCATCCCGATCTGGAGTCGTACGACCTGTCCTCGTTGCGCTTCATCGTGTGGGGAGCTACGCCGGTCAGCCCCACCGTTGCCGAAACCGTTACCCGCCGCACCGGCGTGGGTTGGGTCCCCGCCTACGGCACCACGGAACTGCCTGTCATCGCATGTAATCCGTTGCGGGAGGCGCGGCTTGACTCGGTCGGGCGCCCGGTGCCCGGAGTGGACGTTCGGGTGGTCTCTCCGGATACCGGCCGGCCCGTCAGCCCTGGGGAGGCGGGCGAAATCCAGGCCAGGTCGGCCTCACTCATGGCGGGCTACCTGCCGGCCGAGGCGACCGCGGAGGCCATGTGCGACGGCTGGTACCGGACGGGGGACGTCGGCCGGCTGGACGCCGGCGGCTGGCTACGGATCACCGACCGCCTCAAAGAGATGATCAAAGTGCGCGGCTTCCAGGTCGCGCCGGCCGAAATCGAGTCGGTCCTGCACGGTCATCCCGCCGTCAAAGACTGCGCGGTCTTCGGTGTTCCCGACGGGATCAACGGTGAGGCGATCGTTGCCGCCGTAGCGGTGCGCCATTCCGTCGATCCCGCTGATCTCATCGCGCGGGTGGATGACGAGCTCGCGTCCTACAAACGCCTGAGCCGCGTCTTGCTCGTGGACGATATACCGCGCCTGCCCTCGGGCAAGGTGCTGCGCCGAGTCCTGAAGGAGTCCTGTGGATGTACGTCTGACGGCTGAACAGCGGCAACTTCGTGATGCCGCCGCAAAGCTCGCCGACGATCTGGGGCCCGCGGCGGTTCAGGATCTCGACGACCAGAGCCGAATTGCGCGGCTGGACAAGCACATCGAAGCCGCCGGCTGGAGATCGCTGCGCTCGGACGGGGCGTCCGGCGTCGAAGTCGCCATAGTCGCAGAGGAATTCGGGCGCCGGCTGGTCGACGCACCATTTCTCGGGCCGGTGTTGGCCGACGATCTGGCGCGCTACGTCGGTGCGCAGAGCGGGGGGTTGGCCGTTGCCTGTGATGATCGGGTGATCGATGCTCGCGGCGCTCGGCGCGCGCTGTTGCTCTCGGGTACCACCGTTCTGGCTCTCGACGTAGGCGAGGTTCGCGCCGGCGCAGATTTGACCCGCGCCGAAGCCGACCGGGCGCCAACGGCGACCACGCTGGGCGAGGTGTCCTCCGACGTGGCCGCGCGGTGGCTGGCCCTGGCGCTGGTGACCACCTCGGCGGACCTGGTCGGGGTCGCCCGCGGCGCGCAGGCCCTCGCCTGTGACTACGCGAAAATCCGCGAGCAGTACGGCAAGACGATCGGCTCCTATCAGGCCGTTGCACACCTGCTGGCGGAAAGCCTTGCACTGATGGAAGGTTCGATAAGCGTATTGCGCCATGCCGCCTGGGCGGTCGACGAACTGTCGCCGCTCGAGGCCGTTCGCGCGACCCGGGTCGCCAAGGTGTACTGCGCGCGGGCCGCGCGCACAGTCTGTGAAACAGCCGTGCAGGTGCACGGCGGCATCGGCAACACCTGGGACTGCCTGGCCCACGTCTATCTGCGGCGCGCGCTGACATCGACGGAACTATGGCCTGTGACGTTGAAGGGAATCGAATTTGGACTTTCGTGACTCGCCCGAGGAGGCCGCGTTTCGCCAGCGGCTGCGATCCTGGCTCTCGGCGCACGCGACAAAGTACTGCGGCTCCGGAGACGAATACTGGGCGCGCATGGCCGAGTGGCATCAGGCCCTCTATGCCAACGGGTTTTTCGGTCTCTCGTGGCCCCGCGAGTACGGCGGCCAGGAGCTGCCGCCGGTGTACGACGTCATCGTCGACGAGGAGCTGGTCCGCGCCGGCGCCCCGCCACGCCCCAGCGTGGGCTACCTCGTCTACGGCATCGGTCGGCACGGAAGCGACGAACTGCGGAGACGATTTCTACCCGGCATCATCGACGGCACCGAGCGCTGGTGCCAGGGTTTCAGCGAACCCGGCGCTGGATCCGACCTGGCCTCGCTGACTACCACGGCGACCCGTGTGGGCGACCGCTATGTGGTGCAGGGCCACAAGATATGGACGAGCTACTCCGATGTCGCCGACTGGTGTCTGCTGTTGGCCCGCACCGACCCGGCTGCCAAGCGCCACCGCGGCCTGTCGGCCTTCGTGATCGAGATGAAACAGGCTGGCGTGCAACAACGCCCGTTGCGCATGATCAACGGAGTCACCAACGAATTCGGCCAGGTGTTCTTCGACGGCGCAACGGTGCCGGCCGACCGCATGGTGGGCGGACCCGGGGAGGGCTGGGCGGTCGCCATGACGGTCGTGGGGCACGAGCGCGAGCCGTCCACCCTCGGCTACGCGGCCAGATACGGCAAGCTCGTTCGAACCCTCCTCGCGCGCTGGGACAATCGCGACGGCCCGGTGCCCGAAGAGCTCGCGTGGGCGGCGGTCCAGTCGGAGATGCTGACGCACCACGTTCGACGGCGGCTCTCGGAGCAGCTCGACGGGTTGTCGCACGGGCCGGAGGGGTCGCTCGACAAGCTGCTGATGACCTGGGTCGAGCAAGCCGTCGGGCACGCCGCGCTGGCCGTCGCGGGCACCCGCGATCCAGAGCTGCTCAGCGCCTACCTGTACAGCCGCGCGCAGAGCGTGATGGGCGGTACATCGCAGATACAGAAGAACATCATCGCCTCGCGAATCTTGGGATTGGGAGTCTGACATGTACGACATGCCTGCCGAAATCGATGTGTGTGCCGACGGGGCGCTGCGAATCATCACGCTGAACCGGCCCAACGACCTCAACGCGGTCAACGACGATTTGCACGTCGGACTCGCGCGGCTCTGGCAGCGATTGACCGACGATCCCACGGCGCGTGCGGCCGTGCTGACCGGCGCCGGCAAGGCGTTTTCTGCGGGCGGCGATTTCGCGTACCTCGCCGAACTGTCCCGGGACGCCGATCTGCGCGCCAAGACCATCCGAGACGGACGCGAGATCGTCCTGGGCATGGCGCGGTGCCGAATTCCCCTGGTGGCGGCCGTTAATGGGCCGGCCGTCGGGCTGGGCTGCAGCCTCGTCGCGCTCAGCGACATCGTCTACATCGCCGAGCACGCCTTTCTCGCGGATCCGCATGTGCAGGTCGGATTGGTCGCTGCCGACGGTGGACCGCTGACCTGGCCGTTGCATATCAGCCTGCTGCTGGCCAAGGAGTATGCGCTGACGGGCACGCGAATACGCGCCGAGCGGGCCGTCGAACTCGGATTGGCCAATCATGTGTCAGCAGACCCCGTGGCGGACGCGATCGCCTGCGCCAAGAAGATCTTGGAGCTACCGCAGCAAGCGGTCGAGAGCACCAAACGGGTGCTCAACCTCCACCTGGAGCGCGCGGTTCTCGCCAGCCTGGACTACGCGCTCTCGGCCGAGCATCAGTCCTTCACCACGGAGGACTTCCGCTCGATCGTCGCCAAGCTGAATGCGGCCAAGAACTGAGTTGCCAGCCGGCTTGCGATGCCGCGGGCGTAACGCCACTGCGAAAAGCGGCCTGGTCTTTCACCGTGGGTTACGCTGGCGGCGAGTCGTGCGCCCTCAGGAAGTCACGCAGCGTGCGATCGAACCGCTGGGGCTCTTCGATGAACGGCATGTGAGCGCTCTCCTCGACAACTCGAACCGCGAACCCCTTATGCGCCGGTGCATTCCCCACATGTGTTCGGGCGCGCATTCGTCGAACCTGCCCGCCACGATCAGGGTCGGCAGCGTGATCTCGGGTAGCCGGTCGAACACGTCCCAGCTTCGGATCGACCCCACGATGTGAAAGTCACTCGGACCGAACATCGTCTCGAAGATTTCTGTTCCCGCGTTCCGGAAAGCGTCCTCGAGATCTGCGGGCCACGGACGAACGCGGCACAAGTAGGTCTCATTCCAGGTGCGGATCGCGGCCTGGTATTCGGCCGAGTACGTCGTGCCGGCGGCTTCGTGACGGTCGATGGCGGATTGAGTGGCCGGGTCGAGATTGGATTTCAAGCGGGCCACCATCTTTGAGAATTGCGGTATCGACGCAGTGCTATTGGAAATGGTCAGGCTGACGGCCCCGGGTGGCGCGTCGAGAACGTACTGTAGCGCCAGCATGCCGCCCCAGGAATTGCCGAAAATGTGAAAGCCGTTGAGGCCCAGTCCTGCTACCACGGCGCTCACTTCGGCCACCGACCGTTCGATCGTCCACAGGTCAGTGTTGGACGGGCACGCGGAGTTCCCGCACCCCAGCTGATCCCAGAAAATCACTTCCCGCTCGTCAGCCAGTCGTTCCAGCGAACGCAAGTAGTTGTGCGGTAGGCCCGGTCCACCATGGATAGCCAGGAGCGGACGACCCGGACCGCGTCCCACTCGTTTGAACCAGACACTTCCGCCTGGCACCGCAATCTTCCCCTCGGTCATTCACTCACGATCCCAAATCACCGCCGCCCGCGCGCACCGGCCGCCCTCCGGGCTTCCTTGCAACTCATACTCTCGTTCTGCGAGAATATTGTTCTCGCATAATCAGCCGCAGAACCGGAGAAAAATCGTGCCCGAAGCTGTCATCGTGTCCGCCCTGCGCACGCCCATCGGCACCGCTCGAAAAGGAACGCTGCGCGACACCACCGCATTCGACCTCGCGCATCACATCGTCACCGAAGCGGTCAAAGAACTGGACCCGACGCAGGTCGACGACGTAATCCTGGGCGAGGGTATGTACGGCGGCGGCGTGATCGCTCGCCACGCAGCCATCACGGCGGGCCTGCCCCAGGTGCCCGGGTTGGCCAACAACCGACACTGCGCGGCCGGCCAGGCAGCAGTGCAGAGCGCGGCGGCAAGCGTGCGGGCCGGGATGGATCAGCTCGTCATCGCCGGCGGCGTGAACTCGGCGTCGACGTCGCCGCGGTCGCGGATGCAGGTCGACGGGGAGTGGGTCGACTGGTTCCCGCCGACCCACCCCGACCGCCCGGACGCGCCCAACATGGACATGTCGATCACCGTGGGCTGGAACGCGGCGGTCAAGGCGGGGGTGAGCCGCGAGGAGATGGACGCGTGGGCGCTGCGCTCGCACCGCAACGCCATCGCCGCCATCGACGAGGGCCGCTTCAAGGAGGAGATCGTTCCGATCGAGACGCCGCACGGGCTGTTCTCGGTCGACGAGCACCCGCGCCGCGACACCAGCATGGAGAAGCTGGCCGCGCTCAAGCCGTTGCATCCGGAAATCGAGGGCTTCTCGATCACCGCCGGCAACGCCTGCGGCGCCAACGACGGTGCCGCCGCGCTGGTCCTGGCCAGCGAATCGCTCGGGTTGCCCGCGCTGGCCACCGTGCGGTCCTGGGCCTCCGTCGGTGTCGACCCGGCGATCACCGGCTTGGCACCGGTCGAGGCAATACCGAAAGCGCTTGCCCGCGCTGGGCTTTCGACGGCCGATGTGGACCTGTTCGAAATCAACGAAGCGTTCGCTGCCATGTGTGTGGCGACCATCAAGCTGCTCGACCTGGATCCCGACATCGTCAACGTCAGCGGCAGCGGCTGCTCCCTGGGACATCCGGTGGCGGCAACGGGAGCGCGGATGCTGGTCACGCTGGTGCACGAATTGCGCCGGCGCGGCGGCGGGATCGGCGTCGCCGCGATGTGTGCGGGCGGGGGGATGGGCTCGGCGACGGTCATCGAGGTCCGCACGCCATAATGCGGACATGACCATTGCCGACCTGATTGCGCAAGCGCGCAACGGATCTCCGCGCGCGGCGGGTCGGCTGCTGAGTCTGGTCGAAGGGGAACGCCGCGGCGAAGTGCTGGCGAGTATCGAGCCGTCGGTCGTGCGCGTTGTCGGTGTTACCGGACCGCCAGGCGCGGGTAAGTCGACGACGATCGCCGGTCTCGTCGGCGCCTACCGGGAGCGCGGATGCCGCGTGGCAGTGCTGGCCGTGGACCCGTCGTCACCTTTCAGCGGCGGCGCGCTGCTGGGGGACCGGATTCGAATGACCGCGCATATCAATGACTCCGACGTCCTGATCCGCTCGGTGGCCACCCGTGGACACATCGGGGGCCTGGCCGCCGCCGTTCCGGCGGCGATCCGATTGCTGGGCGCGATCGGTTACCACGTGGTCCTGCTGGAAACCGTGGGCGTGGGGCAGTCGGAGATCGAGATCGCCGCTGTCGCCGATCCGACCGTCGTCATCCTTAACCCGGGCGCGGGCGACGCGGTTCAGGCCGCCAAAGCCGGTGTGCTGGAAGTTGCCGACATCGTCGCGGTCAATAAGGCCGACCGGGACGGCGCCGAACAGACCGTGCGGGATCTGCGTTCCGAAACCAAAGCGCCGATCGTCAGCCTCGTCGCCGCCCGGGGCGAGGGAACTGCGGATTTGTTGGCCGCCATAGACGATCACCACCGCACCGACAGCCGCGAGCGCCGGTTGGCACGGGCTCGGGCGCAGATCCTGTCACTGGCGCAAACGCGGCTGCGCACCCGACCTGGTCTCGATCGGTTGGCGGAATCAGTGGTTGACGGCCACGACGATCCCTACTCGGCGGCCGAGAAGCTGTTGGCGCCGCGGCAACCGGAATGACGCCGTCGCTCGCACACCCATGCCATTGCTTTATTGTCTGCCAACGTGTTTCATGAAGACATGACGCGTTCTGCCGAGGAATTAGTAACCGAATTCTGCAAACTGTGGGCATCCCCGGATCCGGACAAGCTCGCCGAGTATTTCACCGAAGACGCCGTCTACCACAACATCCCGATGGATCCGGTTCAAGGGCGGGACGCTATCAGAGAATTCATCGCGGGGTTCCTCGCCGCGTTCGACGGCATTGACTTCAATGTGCACCGACAGGTCAGCGACGGCACGTTGGTCATGAACGAGCGCACGGACGTGATGCGCCGCAAGGGCGGCGGGGAAATCCCGCTGCCGGTGATGGGCGTCTTCGAGGTGCAGAACGACCGAATCGCCAGATGGCGCGACTACTTCGACATGGCGGCGATTACCAGCGCCTTCAGCTAGGCGCCAGACATTCCCAAAGCTCCTGCGTCACTCATGTTTCAGCAGCCACATCACGACATCTCTTGTCGGAGGTACTTCGTAAGCTCGCAGCATGGTTTCGAGCACTCGCGAGGAGATCGTCGCGGTCGGCACGTTGCGCTCGGTGCTGGCTAGGCTATCGGCGGGCACTTAACGCGTGGAACCGTGCCGTGGCACAGTACCCACACCTCTTTGCCCACGGAGCCAGAACACGCAACCGCTGACGATCAAGGTGATGGGAGCCGGGTGACGGGAGACTGTCACGCCCGGTTCTAAGGGAGCCCGGAGGTGCGACCCCTCCGGGCCACCCGACCCCCGAACGATTCCTTGGCCATGCGGAAGACGACCCGTAGGCGCAAGGGCTCAGACGGCAGAACATTGCGGCAACTAGGGTGGCCAACCGTGAACCTTGACGTTGTGGCATTCAGTGAGCAGTGGGCAGCATCTTGGAATGCCCATGATGTGGACTCGGTTCTTGCGCACTTTCACGAAGACGTGGTTTTTACTTCTCCAGTGGCAGCCGGTCTCCTACCGGAAACGGCAGGAGTCGTCCGTGGCAAGGCCGCGCTCAGGAATTACTGGACCACGGCGTTGCAACGCATCCCCAACCTTCGGTTCGTCGTCGAGGCCGTCTACGAGGGGATCGACACCGTCGTGATCGCGTACCGCAATCAAGACGGCGGACTGGTGAGCGAAGTGTTGCGGTTCGCCGGCGACCTGGTCATCGAAGGTCACGGAACGTATCTCGTCCCCGTCGAGCAGGGGCCGGATGTCGTCGCCGAGGGCTGAGCCTCCTATTTCAGGTCCGCCGACTTCCCGGTAGCGGCCGCATGGCCCGCCCGGTAACCGAAAACCATTGCCGGGCCGATGGTTCCGCCGGCACCGCCGTACGCCCGCCCGGTGACGCCGGCCATCGCGTTGCCGGCGGCGAAGAGGCCCGGTATGGGCTCACCGCTGACATGGAGCACGCGACCGTCAGGATCGGTGCGCGGGCCGCCCTTGGTGCCCATCGCGCCGATGCGCACCGGCACCGCGTAGTAGGGGGCGGTGTCGATGGGGCCCAGGGTCTTACCGGCAAGTGTCGGGGCGCGGTCGTCGCCCCAGTAGCCGTCGTACGCGCTCAAGCCGCGCCCGAAGTCGGGATCGGCGCCGTCCGCCACCCAACGGTTCCATTCCTCGACGGTGCGGACAAGGCCGTCGGCGTCGATGCCGGTCTTGGCGGCCAGTTCGGCAAGGTCCGCGGACTCGCGGAACCAGTCCGGAACCGGTTGCCCGGGTGCGACTCCCAGAAATCCATAGCGCTGCAGGTGAACCGAATCGAACACGATCCAGCCGCGGTCGTTGACATATCCGCCGCGGGGATCGAGATACTGGAAAGCCCCGGCCATCGAGTTGTAGTCGCATGCCTCGTTGACGAACCGCCGGCCCGCGGAGTTGACGATGATGCTCCTTGGCCGGGTTCGTTCCAGGCGGACACTGCGGCTGCGCTGCTTGCCCTCTATGGTGTCGCCGGGAATTTGAACGATCGGCACCCACCAGGCCTCGCCCATGTTGGCCAAGTCCGCGCCGTGTGCCATCGCCATCCGAAGTCCGTCCCCGGTGTTGTAAGGCGGGGAGACGGCACCGTGCATCGGTCCGCGCAAGAACGCCTGCACCAGAACCGGATCCCATTCAAAGCCGCCGGTGGCAAGCACCACCCCGCGTCGCGCACGAACGCCGATGCGCCGGCCCGCAAGGTCAAGCCGTACCCCCGTAATTTCTCCGTGCTCGGCCACGAGTTCTTCGGCCCGCGCCTTTACCCGGGGTGTCACGCCGGCCTCCAGTAAACCCTTGAGCAGGCCCGCGACAAGAGCGGTGCCGGCGACGCAAAGATCGCTGGTTCGCTCGTCAATCGCCGCGTGCAGACGCGCCCGGGTTTCGGCGTCGAAACCGACGTTGGACCAGTCGGCGGGAAACGACGTGATCCGGTCAGCCCAATCCCCTACTTCTGTGAGATCAAAGGGGCCCGCACTGAGTGACCGACCGCCGGTCGGTTGTCCGCCTGGTAGCTCCGGCCGGTAATCGGGAAAGCCGGCGGCGACCTCGAAGCGCACACCGCTGTGGGCCTCGACGAAGTCGAGCATCGCCGGGCCGGTGCGTACGAACGTCTCGACCAGGGCGTTGTCCATCGAACCCAGGGACTGCGCGCGCAGGTACCGCAGGGCGTCCGCAACCGTCAATTCCCCTGCGGGAGAACGGTTGTGCGAGGGAATCCACGCGATGCCACCCGACACTGCGGTCGTCCCGCCGACGGTCGCGGACTTCTCGAAGACCTCCACCGACGCACCGGCGACAGCGGCGGTCAGCGCGGCGGTCAGCCCGGCGCCCCCACTGCCAAGAACGACGACGTCGACTTCGTGATCCCAGGGCATGGAATAGCGTCCCTTCAGTTCAGCAACTCCGACAGCCGTCTTGCGGCTTTGACCACCGCGCCCTTTCCGCGCATCACCACGTCTTCCCGGTGGGAAATGAGGTTGATGCACGCCGGCGGTGACGGCGCTCGGCGATGGACCGGCACCGCCAGCCCGTAGGTGTTCGGTTCGATCTCCCCGTGTGTCATCGCCCAGCCACGCTTTCGGGCGCGGGCAACCAGGTCGCGTTCACCGGGGCGCGGGGGCATGCTCGCGAGCAGAGCGATGCCGGCGGCGCCGCGATCAAGCGGATATCGGCTGCCCTCGTGGAAGGAAAGCTGGTACGCGACATAGCTGGGCACGATCACCGCGACCGCGACCTGCTGGTCGCCCTCGGCGATCAGGAGCGAAACCGTGGTCCCGAGGTCGTCGGCCAGGGCGCGCAGTGTGGGCAGACAAAGCTGGCGCACATTGCGATCGAACGACGCGCCGAGCACCGCGAGCCCCGCTGCGGGCCGGTAGCGCCCGTCCTCTCCTTTAGCCACCAATCGGAACTGCGCCAGCGTCGAAAGCAACCGGTAGGCGATGGTGCGGTGCACCCCGAGTTGGTCGGCGAGTTGTTGCACGGCAAGCCCACTCGGCGACTCCGCCACCATGTGCAGCGCCGTCAGGCCCCTGGCCAGCGTCTGCGCGCCCGTCCCGGAAGCGGTCACGGCCTTGACAGACCTGGTCGCGAGAGCAAAGCTCTATAGATAACGCACATCAACGTGCGATATTAGCACAAGACCTAGCCTTGGACGAGGGCAGAGAGGCACCGTGGCGGAGTTCGAAAGCATATGGAGCGATCTCCAGGGTGTCGCGTTCGAGCAGGGCTACCTCGATGCTGAAGGAGTTCGGACGCGTTACCTGCGCGCCGGCGATCCGGACAAGCCGGTGTTGATCCTGTTGCACGGGTCCGGTGGGCATGCCGAGGCCTACGTCCGCAACCTGACCGCCCACGCTGAGCACTTCTACACCTGGTCGATCGACATGCTCGGACACGG
>NZ_JAFBAT010000314.1 GCF_019247615.1 Mycobacterium sp.
GTCGACTACGGGTTCACCGCGGCGATGGAGGACGAACTCGACGCCATCGCATCGGGCAACGAGCAGCGCACCACCTGGCTCAGCAACTTCTACTTCGGAGGCGACCACGGAGTGCCGGAGTCGGTGGCCCGCTCCGGTGGGCTGAAGAAGCTCGTCGGCGTCAACCTCGAGGGGATTGACGCCCGAGAAGTCAACTCCATCAAGGTATTCGACGACGCCCAGGGCCGTCCGGTCTATGTTCGGGTGGGCAAGAACGGGCCGTATCTCGAGCGCGTGGTGGTGGGCGACAATGGTGAGCCCACGCCGCAACGGGCAAACCTCAATGACTCGCTCACCCCAGACGAGCTGACCCTCGATGTGGCCGAAGAGCTGTTCGCCACGCCGCAAGAGGGGCGCCTCTTGGGTGTGGATCCGGAAACGGGTCACGAAATCGTCGCCAGGGACGGCCGGTACGGGCCCTACGTCACCGAAATCCTTCCCGAGCGGCCCGAGGACGAAGACGGGGGTAGCGCGGCCAAGAAGGGGAAAAAGCCCACCGGCCCCAAACCCCGCTCCGGTTCGCTGCTGCGCAGCATGGATCTGCAGACGGTCACCCTCGAGGATGCGCTGAAGCTGTTGTCGCTGCCCCGCGTTGTCGGCGTGGACCCCGCGACCGGCGAGGAGATCACCGCGCAGAACGGCCGGTATGGCCCATACCTCAAGCGCGGCAACGACTCTCGCTCATTGGCGACCGAGGACCAGATATTCGACATCACGCTCGATGACGCGCTGAGGATCTACTCCGAACCCAAACGCCGCGGCAGGCAGAGTGCCGCGGCGCCGCCGCTGCGTGAGCTGGGCACCGATCCGGCATCGGGTAAGCCGATGGTCATCAAGGACGGCCGATTCGGGCCGTACGTCACCGACGGCGAGACCAACGCCAGTCTGCGCAAGGGCGACGACGTGTTGTCGATCACCGACGAGCGGGCCGCCGAGTTGCTGGCGGACCGGCGCGCCCGCGGCCCGGCAAAGCGTCCCGCGAAGAAAACCACCCGCAAGGCTGCCGTCAAGTCCGGGGCGAAGAGGGCCACCAAGCGCAGCTAGGGACGCCCGGTCAGCTCGCGAGGGTAACCGCTTCGCGGATTCAAGCCCCAGAAATCGCGGTCACGTCACGCTGGTCGCCTACATGATCTCGCTGGACACCTCTTCGGCGCGAGGCCCTTCGGGGAGCCCCTCGGGCGCAGCGAGATTCAGCGGCCGGGCCAGCTGAGTGGGTGCCCTACGGCCGCGTAGCTCGACGACCTCGCCGACGTCCCAGCACAACGCCTCGGCATCGAGCGCGCCGCTGACCGCGATCGCCGAGGCGAGCACGTGGCCGGGCTCGAGCTTGGCCAGCTCGGTGAGGCGCGCGGCCTCGTTGACGGGGTCGCCGATCACCGTGTACTCGAAGCGCGCCTGCGCCCCGATGTGACCGGCGATCGCCCTGCCCGACGACACCCCGATCCCGAACTCCGCGGAACCGATCACGGGGAGCAGCTCGTCGTGGAGCTCGCGGGCGGCGGCAAGCGCGCCCCCGGGCGCATCGGGGTGTTCGATGGGCGCACCGAAGATGGCCAGTGCGGCGTCGCCCTGGAATTTGTTGACGAAGCCGCCGTGCTTTCCGACGGTGTCGACCACCACCCGGAAGAATTCGTTGAGCAGGTGAACCACCTCGGCGGGCGGTCGCGTCGCGGCCAACTGGGTGGAGCCGACCAGGTCAACGAACAGCACAGCGACGTCGCGCTCCTGACCGCCCAGCTCGGTTCCCCGTTCGAGGGCCCGGCGGGCCACGTCTTCGCCGACGTAGCGGCCGAACAGATCGCGCAGCCGCTGCCGCTCCGAGAGGTCACGCACCATGTCGTTGAAGCCGGCTTGCAGCAGGCCCAATTCGCTGGCGTCGTAGATCTGCATGTGCGCGTTGTAGTTGCCGCGCTGCACCTCGGACAGCGCCCAGCGCAGCTGACGCAGCGGGTCCGCGATCGACATGGCCACCAGCAGGGTGCTGACCAGCCCGATGCCCAATGCCGACAGTGCCAGCAGCAGAATCGGATCGAAAAACTTCTCGGGCGGGGCGCGCAGCAGGGAAGCCTTGTCGGCCACGATGGCCAACACAATCGCCAGCAGCGGCACGGCGGTGGACAGCATCCAACTGAGGAGTTGCCGCAGGATGACGCCGGGTGCCTTGACGTTCTCGGGCACACCGCTGCGCAGGGCGGCCACGGCCACCGGCCGCAACACTCGCTCGGACTGCAGGTAGCCGATGATCGCGGTCGCGGTGGCGCCCAGACCGGTGGCGACCGCGACGACCGGCGCGGTGTGCTTGGCGACCGACCAGCTGGTGAGGATGAACACCACTCCGCCGATGCACCAGGTGACCACGCTGGTCAGCGTGCGGTAGAACGGCATGCGCAACGCTCGGCTGCGGGCCAGTTCGGTGCCGGCCGGGTCGGCGTCGGCGAGCAGATTGTCGCGGCGCTGCCATCGGAAGACCGGCATCAGCAGCTTCAGGTTGAACAAGATGCCGGCTAGGAACAGGGCCATGACGACGCTGATGAAGACCGCGACGTTGACGGCCGGCAGATCCTGCAACTGGATGCGGTCCTCCGGCGGCAGCCCGTACCGCAGGAAGCCCAGCACGAACAGGCCGCCGATGATATCGGCCTGCAGCATGCTCAGCGAGAACAGCGGCCACGGCGTGCGCACCACCCACCGGACGAATGCGCTGATCCGTCCGGGGAGGGCCGCGTTTGTTGCCACCAATCCACCGTATCGGGCGACGCCGACTTGACGGAAAACCAAATTCATCACGGCAAGTCGCCCGGAGCTGCCGAAACCCGCGCAAATGTAACGGAACCGTCGCGATAAGGTGGCCGATCGGTATCCGTCGGCCGGTCTCACTACTGTTGCCGGTGATGTCTGAGGTGTTTAAACGGCTGGTAGGCCAAGAGGCCGCGGTCGCCGTACTGCTGGCCGCGGCGCGGGCCGCCCGCGGTGATTCCGCTCACAGCGCGACGGGCGACGGGACTATGACACACGCGTGGCTGATCACGGGTCCACCGGGTTCGGGGCGCTCGATCGCCGCGGTGTGCTTCGCGGCCGCACTGCAATGCACTTCCGACGGGGATCCTCCGGGGTGCGGGCGCTGCCGCGCCTGCGTGACGACGATGGCCGGTACCCATGCGGACGTGCGCCGGGTGATTCCCGAGGGCCTGTCCATCGGCGTGGACGAGATGCGCGCCATCGTGCAGATCGCGTCGAGACGGCCGACAACCGGGCATCGGCAGATCGTGGTGATCGAGGACGCCGACCGGTTGACCGAGGGGGCAGCGAACGCATTGCTGAAGGTTGTCGAGGAGCCGCCGCCGTCGACGGTTTTCCTGTTGTGTGCGCCGTCGGTCGATCCGGAGGACATCGCCGTCACGCTGCGCTCCCGGTGTCGGCACGTCGCGCTGGTGACCCCGCCGACCAAGGCGATCGCGCGTGTGCTGGTCGACAGCGACGGGCTGCCCGCCGACACGGCGAACTGGGCGGCGTCGGTCAGCGGTGGCCACATCGGGCGCGCGCGGCGGCTGGCCACCGATCCCGACGCCCGCCAGCGACGGGAGCGGGCGCTGGCGTTGGTGCGCGATGCCGCGACCCCGTCGCGGGCCTACGCCGCCGCCGAGGAGCTGGTGGCGGCGGCCGAGGCCGAGGCGATCGTGCTGACCGCGGATCGCGCCGAGGCCGAGACCGAGGAGCTGCGGACCGCACTCGGGGCCGGCGGCACCGGGAAGGGCACCGCCGGAGCCATGCGAGGCGCCGCGGGTGCCATCAAGGATCTCGAGCGCCGGCAAAAGTCTCGTCAGACGAGGGCATCGCGCGATGCATTGGATCGGGCGCTGATCGACCTGGCGACGTATTTCCGCGACGCGCTGGTGGTCGCGGCGCGCGCCGGGGCGGTGCGGGCCAATCATCCGGATATGGCCGACCGCGCGGCGGCGCTGGCCGCCCACGCTCCGCCCGAGCGGCTGCTGCGCTGCATCGAGGCGGTGCTTAAGTGTCGTGAGGCGCTGGCTGTCAACGTCAAACCCAAGTTCGCCGTCGACGCCATGGTCGCGGCTATCGGCCAGGAACTTGGGTGACTCGGGCCGCCTGCCGTAGACTCGTGCCGCCCGGCGCGCGGGTGTGCCGCCTTAGCTCAGTCGGTAGAGCGATTCACTCGTAATGAATAGGTCGGGGGTTCGATTCCCCCAGGCGGCTCCAAATTCCGCGCCGACCGCGTGGTCACATGGGCGCGACGAAACCGACCGGCCCCGAGGCGAGGCACAATGCGAGCGCGGTGGTGTTGGCGCGGACGGTGATCGCGTTCCCGGCGCCCGGCAGCCGGGCGAAGACCCGGTTGAGTCCGGGATGCACCGCGACTTTGACATCGGGGCCCTCGGACAGCGACAAGGTCATGGATCCGTCGCTGTTGGCCAAGTAGTTGAGCTCGACCGTCCAGTCGGCCGGCAGCAGCGGCCCGTCGAGCAGCATCCGCGCGGGCTGATCGGGTTGCGCGAAATAGCCGCACCGCGGCATCGGCCCGGGCGCGATGGTGCGTATCCAGGTCACCCTCGCATCGATCAGCCGGCCCGCACTGTCCAGCATGCGTAATTGCGGTGTCGCCGTGGAGAATTCGGGCCTGTCACGCAACAGGGCGAACAGGTGGCTTGCCAGGTTCTCGGGCGCCGCCACCCGCTGCAGGATCAGCGGGTCCACCTCTTGGTCCAGCAACGGCGCATCCGAGGTGGCATGTGCGGCGGCCAAACCGGCGCGGGCGTTCCGCAGGTAGGGCCGGGTGGGGTTGTCCTGCCAGCTGGCCAGAAACGTCGCGGTGGAATACAGGCTGCTGGCCACGAACGCCAACGCCACGCCCGCCGCAATCAGCTGGGCCCGCACGCACTTCGACGAGGCGTCCGGCCTCGGCGCCGCGACGGGCCGGTTGGGAGCGCACAGAGCGACGGCGGCCAGCAAGGCCAGCACCACGACCAGATCCGGCAGGTAGCGCAACGTCTGGGCGAGTTCCAGTGCGGTCTGCTTTGACGTGCGCATCAGATAGATGGGCACCTGGCAGGCGACGGCGTAACCGGCCGCGGCCAGCCACACGGGACCGATGCGTCGCTTCCGCAGCAGCGACAACGCAAGCGCTCCCGCCAGGGCCAGCCAGCCGAGTGCCATCACCGACGGCGCAGGCGTTGCCCACGGCGAGGCCGGCGCCCACCGGTCCCAGTGCCACGGCCCGCCCGCCAGCCCGGGGACGATGCCGTGGGTGATCGATCGCCAGAGCAGATCGCCGGTCATCGACAGGTCGGTACTCCACCGACGCTGGTTGACCACGGCCAGATAAAGCGCGACCCAGGCGACGGTCAACGTCAGGGTCGCGATCCACAACCGCGCGCCCGCCCGCCACACCGTCCGCACCGGTGCCCGATGGCCTTGCACGTGATACAGCAGGGCGGCCACGGCGAAGGCGACGAACGGGATCACCGCCGCCTTCTCGAAAAACAGCAGCCCGGCCAGGTAGACCAGCACACCGGTCACCGCGTAGCGCTGGTTTCCGCTGCGAACCAACAGGATCGCATCGGCGCATACCCAGGCCAGCGCCGCCACCATCGGCAACGAGTTCAGCGCCGCCGCCCACCACGCGAACCCCGGCACGCCCAACGGCGTGAACAGCCCAAACGTCAACGGGATGAGCAGTGCGGGCCGCCAGCCCACAATGACGCGCAGCGCCCGCAGCAAGGCCAGCGTGGCCAGCAGCTGCAAGCCCACCAGGCTGATAGCCGGCCCCGCCCAGTTCAGCGGCGCCAGCCGGATGATGGCGCCCCCGACCAGGAAGGCGGCGGGCATCAGATGGCCGTCGTGGTCATCGAGCAGATAGGACGGCGACAACAGGCCCTGGGTTCCGGCCTTACCGATGAGAATCAGGTCGTCCCAGTAGAAGTAGCCGCCGAATGCCAGCACGGCACGCGCCGCGAGTTGCACCGTGATCAGGACCGCGGCGAGCAGGGCCACCCGAGGTATGCGGGTTGTGAACGCGGGCCGCCGGTATGGTGGGCCGGTGCGCGCACTGGTTACCGGGGCAGCCGGTTTCATCGGGTCGACGCTAGTCGACCGTCTGCTGGCCGACGGTCACGCGGTGGTGGGATTGGACAACTTCGCCACCGGTCGGGCGACCAATCTCGAGCACCTGGTCGGGAATCCGGTGCACGTGTTCGTCGAGGCGGACATCGTGACCGCAGATCTGCACACCATCCTGGACGAGCATCGTCCGGAGGTGGTTTTCCACCTGGCCGCGCAGATCGATGTCCGGCATTCGGTGGCCGATCCGCAATTCGATGCGGCGGTCAACGTCATCGGCACGGTTCGCCTGGCGGAAGCGGCACGCATGACCGGCGTGCGCAAGATCGTGCACACGTCGTCCGGGGGATCGATCTACGGCACCCCGCCGCAGTACCCGACGCCCGAGACGGTGCCCACCGACCCGGCATCGCCGTACGCCGCGGGCAAGGTGGCCGGCGAGATCTACCTCAACACCTTCCGGCACCTGTACGGTCTGGACTGCTCGCATATCGCGCCCGCCAACGTTTACGGTCCCCGCCAGGATCCGCATGGCGAAGCGGGTGTGGTGGCGATTTTTGCGCAGGCATTGCTGTCGGGTAAGCCGACCAAGGTCTTCGGTGACGGCGGCAAGACCCGCGACTATGTGTACGTCGACGACGTGGTGGATGCCTTCGTGAAGGCCTCGGGGCAGGCGGGCGGCGGGCAGCGTTTCAATGTCGGCACCGGACTGGAAACCTCGGACCGCGAACTGCATTCGGCGGTGGCCGCGGCGGTCGGGGGACCCGATGACCCGGAGTTTCATCCGGATCGCCTGGGTGATCTGCGGCGGTCGTGTCTCGACATCGGTTTGGCTGAAAGGGTTTTGGGCTGGCGGCCGCAGGTGGAGCTGGAAGAAGGGGTGCGCCGCACGGTGCAGTTCTTCCGTGACCGGCAGACGGTTTAGCGCGGCTCGGACGCCTGTTCGGGCGCCTGCGCGCTCTCCAAAGCTACGGCGCGGGCCAGCCGCGCATAACGCAACTCCAGATCCTTGAATCGCATGTACGTGCTGAGCGTGGTGAAGCTGAACGCCATGATCAACGCGTAGAGCATCAGATCGGTGCCACGGCGAACCCCGAACCAGTGCGCGACCACTGTCGTATCGTCGGGCCTGATCACGGCATAGATACCGCCCAGCACGAAAAAGATGTATCCCACCTTGACCCACGCCCGGGAGCGCGCATTTCTGCGGGACCGCAGCAGGTAGACCAGCAACGCCATGATCGAGCAGATCAGCAGCACTTGAATCCAGTTCATTTTTCGGTCCTTCTCATCTCGGTATCCTGCCTCGCAGGAACCCGTCGAAGACGATGTTGACGCCGTTGAGGAGGGGCTGCCCCTTGGACTTCGAATACTCGGTGTAGAGCACATCGACCGGTTGTTCCACCACCCGCCAATGGTTTTCGGCAATCAAAGCGATGAATTCGTTGGCGTGGCTCATGCCGCTCATGGTGAGGTTGAGTCCGTCGGCGACCTTCTTGTTGAAGACCCGCAGGCCATTGTTGGTGTCGGTCAGGCCAAGTCGGCGACCGCGCCGGCTCAACCGAGCCGCGGTCTGCAGCACCAGCCGTTTCACCAGGGGCGGCCGGCTGCCCTCGTGCTTGCCGAATCGCGTTCCGATGACGACATCGACGTCTCCCGCACACAGCCGATCGACCATGGCAGCCACGTCTTTGACTCGATGCTGGCCGTCACCGTCGAACGTGGCGAAAATCCGCGCACCGGATTGGTTGCGGGCATATTCCACGCCCGTCTGGATCGCCGCGCCCTGACCCAGGTTTACGGGGTGGCGAACCAGGTGAGCACCGGCGCGCCGGGCGAGTTCCCCGGTGCCGTCGGCGCTGCCGTCGTCGACGCACACGACGTGGTCGAAGACGGAGCGCACGTCGGCGACCACCTCGCCGATGACGGCGGCTTCGTTGTACGCGGGAATGACGATCCAGACGTCCGGGTAATGCGTTTCAGTAGCCATCTAAGTCCACAAGGTTAGCCAGGATCACCGGGCGAGGCGTCCGGCACGCGCCAGCGCCAGCAGATGAACGGCGATTCCCACCAGCGGACCGCACAACAAGCCCACAATGGTTCGGGTCTGCAACCCCAGGGGCAGCAGCAGCAACAATGTCGCCGCGACCGTCGCCGCGACCCATCCCAGCGAATACGCGCCGTGCAGCGCGGCCGCCACGGCGGCGGCACCGGTGAGGGTCAGCAGGGCGATCGACACGGCGGCCGCCGTCAGCCACGCCAGCAGCGCGCCGCTGGCGTGGTACTGCGACCCGAAGCCGGCCCGCAGCAACCACGGTCCCACCAGCCCCGACGCCACGACCCCTACCGCGCCGATGCCGGTGACGATCGCCGCCGGCATGATCAGGGACCGGAGTCGCTCGCTGCGCTTGTCGACGAAGTGAGCGATGAGATTGCCCTGCATGGCCGTGAGCGGCACCAGCAGCGGCGCGCGGGTCAACATCACGACCAGGATGATGACGCCCCCCTGCGCCCCGAGCTGGTCGCTCGTCAGCTTCAGCAATAAGGGAAAGCCCATCACCAATATCGCGCTGGCACCCGCCGCCGTGATGGAATGGGCGGCCCCCCGAAGGAAGGTCAGCGTACCGCCCGGCGTCCGCACTCGCGCTGCGGTGCGCGTCGTGGGCGAGGCCACCAGCATGATCAGCCAACCCGCCGCGCCCGCCACGGTCGCCCACAAGTACCCCGTCAGGCCCCACCCGGTCACGAACGTCAGCGCGGCCACCGACACCCGCATCGCCGCATCGGTCACGATCAGGGTCCCGTACTGAGTCCAATGATCGAGCCCCGCCAGCATGCCCAACAGGGTGGCGTGCAGGCAGAAACCGGCGAGCCCAACGCTGATGAGGCCCACCGACAACCAGCGAGCGTCGACGAATACCCGTCCGCTCCACAAGGGTGAGCTCCCGGCGATCACGACGGCGGCGATGAGGCCGACCATTACGGCGACACGCAGCGGATGGGTGCGCTTGGCAGGAATGATGGCCAGATACTGCGCCGAACGAACCTCTCGGGTGGCTTCCTGCAGCAGGCCGAAGGCGGCGCCGGTGACCAGGCCGACCGCCCCCCAGAAGACCCCGAAGACCGAGTAGCCGCTCGGAGCCAGGTCGCGAGCGGCCAGATAGATCACCGCGTATCCGCACAGCGCGGTCAACGCGGTGGCGGTGCCCACCCTGGCCACGCTGCCCCGCGTGACCGGCCCGTTGGACGCACCGACCTCGGTCACAGGCGTAGCGCTGTCGGCCGACCGACCAGATGCATCCCCACAATGTGACGATAGTAAGTGCGTCCGCACAGATCGCCCGCCCCAGCGAGGTGGTCCGTTAGTGTGAGCGGCTGTCGGGAAGGATCCATGGCCGCGTTCCGCATCTTCGGAATTTCGCTGTTGGTCACCGCGGCCGCTCTCGCCGTCGGTTATGCGCACGGCGGTGCCAAAGACCTGTTCTTGCTGCTGGTGCTGGCAGTGCTCGAGGTGTCGCTGTCGTTCGACAACGCCATCATCAACGCCGCCGTTCTGCAACGGATGAGCCGGTTCTGGCGGCAGATGTTTCTGACGATCGGCATCCTCATCGCCGTGTTCGGGATGCGGCTGGTCTTCCCGTTGGTCATCGTCTGGGCGACCGCCCTTGGTGGGCGTGTTTTTCATCGGGGCGGCGTTCGGCTGGAGCGTGTTGCGCAACCGGCGTCAAGCGCGCTCGTGCGCGCGAGCCGGAGCCTGAGCGGTCACAGCGATGTCGCGCGCCTTTCGCGTCATCTCCGGGCTAGGCCTCGATCTGGCCGGCGACGCGCCGTTCGATGCTTGCCCGCGAGTGGGCCGGCAGCACGATGAGCCCCTCGAGCTCCCTGCGGGCCCGCGCGTAGGCAGTCTGTCGTTCCTCACGCGTGGCCGCCTCGTCTTGCGCCAGGTGCAGCAGGTGCTGGGCGCGCGCCAGGCGCTGCTGCTCGTCTTCCGAAAAGCCGCTGCGCCGCCGGCGAATCGCCTCGGTCTCCGCGACCTCGAACGCGCTGATGTACTCGTCGACGGCATCGCGGTATTCCAGCTGCGCTGTCCGGTCGGCAGCGAGGGCCTCCACGTCCTCGGGCCGCTCCGGCCGCAGCAGGTCTGCGCGCCGTTTCGCCTTGTGAAAGGCGACGGTCAGCGGATGGCGCATATCGGTCATCATCGGAAAGTCGAGCAATTTGGCGACATCGACTTCGTAGTCGAACCAGCGCGCAGTGATAAGGTCTTGCGCCGCAACGAGTTTGGCGATCTTACGGCGCGAGGTCTCCGCGTTGTTCCGTGTTCTGCCGGATGCTTCGGCCGCGGCGATCTTGGCTTGCTGCTTCAGCCGATAGCGTTCCAGCCGTCGCTCCGCCCGACGTTCGTTCGCGGCGGCGATCGCCCGCAGGCTGGTGGCGATGGCCCCGCCCAGCGGGAAAATCAGCCACCAGAAGCCGGCGGCAAAATGCAGCATCGGGGTCACATCGCCAGGATGCCACCGCAAAGCGCGGCACGGTTACGCCCAGGGCGTTAGTGCCCCTGGGCCTGGAACCGTTCGACCGAGCGTTGCACCTCGGCTTCCGCCTCGGCCCGATCGACCCAGTTCGCAGTCTTGACGAACTTGCCCGGCTCCAGCGCCTTGTACTGCGAGAAAAAGTGCTTGATCACGTCAAGCTCGAACTCCGGAACGTCGCCGATGTCCTGGATGTGGTCCCATCGTTTGTCCCCGGCGGGGACGCACAGTACCTTGTCGTCGCCGCCGGCCTCGTCGACCATCTTGAACATCCCGACCGGGCGCGCCTCCACGATCACGCCGGGGAACACCGACTGCGGCAGCAGCACCAGCGCGTCCAGCGGGTCGCCATCCTCCCCGAGGGTGTCCTCGATGAAGCCGTAGTCGGTGGGATACGCCATCGAGGTGTACAGGTAGCGGTCCAGCCGGATCCGGTGAGTCTCGTGATCGACTTCGTATTTGTTGCGCTGGCCTTTCGGAATTTCGATGGTCACGTCGAATTGCACCGCGTCGGCTCCTTCGCGAGGGGTTGGTCTGGCACGTCAGTCGGGCATCCACCCTAGTCGAGGGCCTAGTCGAGGACATCGCGGCCGGTTGGGCAGAATGGGTTCAAACAGTCAGGAGAGTGATGGGTCCTACTCGCTGGCGGAAATCCACCCAAGCGCTCATCGGGTTGGCCGTGCTGGTGTTCGTCGCGGCGGTGGTGGCCGCGGCAATGTTTTTCACCACCGGCGGGCACGGCGCGGGCGCCACCCACGTTCCGGTGCCGCCGCCCAGACCGCCGACCGTCAAGCCGGGTATGGTTCCGGTCGCCGAAACGGCCGAGATACCCAGCCCGGGTGGGCTGGCCGCCACGCTCGCGCCGGTCGCGGCCGACCCCAATCTGGGCAGGCTGGGTGCGCGCGTCACGGATGCTCTGTCCGGCAAAGAGCTGTGGCAGGTGGCCGAGGACCTCCCGCTGGTGCCCGCGTCGACCAACAAGGTGCTAACCGCGGCCGCGGCTCTGTTGACGCTGGACCGTCAGGCCCGGATCAGCACGCGGGTGGTCGCCGGCACCCCCAATGCCCAGGGTCCGGTGGTGCTGGTGGGCGCCGGGGATCCGGTGCTGTCGGCGGCTCCGCCCGACGCGCCCACCTGGTATCGGGGCTCGGCGCGGATCAGCGACCTTGTCGAACAGGTTCGCCGCAGCGGCGTGACGCCGACCGCGGTGCAGGTGGACACGTCGGCGTTCAGCGGGCCGACGATGGCGCAGGGCTGGGATCCCGCTGACGTCGACAACGGGGACATCGCGCCCATCGAGTCGGTGATGATCGACGGCGGCCGCATCCAGCCGACCACCGTCAACTCGCGCCGGTCCAAGACACCGGCGCTGGATGCCGGGCGGGAACTGGCAAAGGGTCTCGGCCTGGATCCCGGCGCCGTCACCGTTGCCACCGCGCCTTCCGGCGCCCGGCAGCTCGCCGTCGTCCAGTCCGCGCCCCTGGTCCAGCGGCTCTCGGAGATGATGGACCACTCCGACAACGTGATGGCCGAGTGCATCGCCCGGGAGGTTGCCGCCGCGATCAACCGGCCGCGGAGCTTCGCCGGTGCGGTGGACGCGGTGACCAACCGGTTGACCACCGCGCACGTCGACACGACGGGCGTCGCGCTGACGGATTCCAGCGGCCTTTCCGTTGACGACCGCCTGACGGCCAAGACGCTCGATGGTGTGGTGCAGGCGGCTGCGGGGCCGGATCAGCCGTCGTTGCGTGCGTTACTCGACCTGCTTCCGATAGCGGGCGGCAGCGGGACACTGGCCGACCGCTTCCTCGATCCGGCCACCAACCAGGGGCCGGCCGGCTGGCTGCGCGCCAAGACGGGCTCGTTGACCGCGGTCAACTCGTTGGTCGGGGTGCTGACCGACCGCAGCGGACGGGTGCTGACGTTCGCCTTCATCTCGAACTCCGCGGGCTCCAACGGCCGCAATGCCATGGACGCGCTGGCCACCAAGCTCTGGTCGTGCGGGTGCGCATGACCCCGTCGGAACTGACCCTCGGCACCGCCGTCGACTGGCGCTTCGCGGCCACCGTCGGCCGGCGGCTGGCCCGACCGGGACCGGCGTCCAGCGACTACACCCGCCGGCAGGTGATCGACGAACTGACAAGTGCCGCAGCCAAAGCCGAGCCACCGGTGCGCGACGTGACGGGCCTGGTGGCCCACGGCGCGGTGCCGCCGGCCCGGGTCGTCGACCGCCCGGAGTGGATCGGCGCCGCGGCCGAGTCGATGCGGGTGATGACCAACGGAAGCGAAAAGCCGCGTGGGTTCGTCACGGGCCGCATCACGGGGGCGCAAACGGGCGCCGTGCTGGCGTTCGTGTCGTCGGGGATCCTCGGCCAGTACGATCCGTTCGCCTCGGGTGAAGGCGGGGCGAACGAGGGATGCCTGCTGCTGGTTTATCCGAACGTCATCGCCGTCGAGCGTCAGCTACGGGTCGAGCCGTCCGATTTCCGGTTGTGGGTATGCCTGCACGAGGTGACCCATCGCGTGCAGTTCACCGCCAACCCCTGGCTGGCCGGTTACATGTCGCAGGCGCTGGCTCTGTTGACCCGGGATGCGGGCGAGGACATCGGGAAGGTGGTGACCCGGCTCGCCGAATTCGTCCGCAATCGCGGCAACGGCTCGGGCGCGGCGAATGCCAATGCGTCGGGGATTCTCGGCCTGGTGCGTGCCGTGCAGTCCGAGGCGCAGCGCGACGCACTGGACCAGCTGCTGGTGCTCGGCACGCTGCTGGAGGGCCACGCCGAGCACGTGATGGACGCGGTCGGTCCGGTCGTGGTGCCCTCGGTGGCCACCATCCGCCGCCGGTTCGACGAGCGTCGTCATCGCCGGCAACCGCCGCTGCAGCGCCTGCTGCGCGCCCTGCTGGGGCTCGACGCCAAGCTGAGTCAGTACACCCGCGGCAAGGCGTTCGTCGACGACGTGGTGGGCCGGGTCGGCATGGAACGGTTCAACACCGTCTGGTCGGGCCCCGAAACGCTGCCGCTGCCCGCCGAAATCGAGAATCCCCGGCGATGGATCGACAGGGTGCTGTAGGACGGCTGCGCGCGGCCGTCGAGGCGTTCGCTCGGACTTATCTCGGGGCCTACGGCGACGAGCAATGGTGTGTGGCGCTGTCCGGTGGCCCGGATTCGCTGGCCCTCACCGCGGTCGCGGCCCGGCTTCGGATCACGAGGGCGCTGATCGTCGATCACGGCCTGCAGTCCGATTCGGCCGCCGTCGCCGAAACCGCACGGAACCAAGCCGTCTCGATGGGATGCGTTGCAGCACAAGTGATTCGAGTGCACGTGGGCAAGGACGGCGGGCCCGAGGCGGCGGCGCGCGCGGCGCGCTACGCGGCGCTGGGCGCACACCGTGACGGCGCTCCGGTGCTGTTGGGCCACACGCTTGACGACCAGGCAGAGACGGTGTTGTTGGGGCTGGGCCGCGGCTCCGGGGGCCGCTCGATCGCCGGGATGCGACCGCACGATCCGCCGTGGTGCCGGCCGTTGCTGGGTGTGCGGCGCGCCGTGACACACGCTGCTTGCCACGAGCTGGGGCTGACCCCGTGGCAGGATCCGCACAACGCGGACCGCCGCTTCACCCGGACCCGGCTGCGGCTCGACGTGCTGCCGCTTCTCGAGGACGTGCTGGGTGGCGGTGTGGCCGAGGCACTGGCGCGCACGGCGGCGGCGCTGCGCGAGGACGGCGACCTGATCGACACGCTCGCCGCCGATGCGCTGCCCTTGGTGACGGCCGACTCCGGGCTGTCGGCCCGCGCGTTGGCAGCACTGCCCGACGCGGTGCGACGCCGGGTGATCCGGGGATGGTTGCTGGACGGTGGCGCGACGGGGTTGACCGATCAGCAAATCCGCGGCGTGGACACCCTGGTCACCGCCTGGCGCGGGCAGGGCGGGGTCGCGGTGGGCTCCACATTGCGTGGTGAGCGCTTGATCGCGGGGCGGCGCGAGGGCGTCCTGACGATGTGGCGAGAGCCCGTGTAAGTAATAGCTCTCGTTGGTTATTCGCGCCGCGGCGTGGCACTCTGTGGTCGTGGCCCAGACCCCCCCGGCGATCAGCCCCGCCCAGCGCGCGGAGCTCTACCCCGGGGACGTCAAGTCGGTGCTGCTCACCGCGGAGCAGATCCAGGCCCGCATCGCCGAACTCGGCGAGGAGATCGGCAACCACTACCGCGACGTTGCCGGCGAGACCGGCCAGGATCTGCTGTTGATCACCGTGCTCAAGGGTGCGGTGATGTTCGTCACCGACCTGGCGCGCGCAATCCCGCTACCGACGCAGTTCGAGTTCATGGCCGTCAGCTCCTACGGGTCGTCGACGTCCTCATCGGGCGTGGTGCGGATCCTCAAGGACTTGGACCGCGACATCAACGAGCGCGACGTGCTGATCGTGGAGGACGTCGTCGACTCCGGTCTGACCTTGTCGTGGCTGCTGCGCAACCTGAAGACCCGGCATCCCCGCTCGTTGCGGGTGTGCACGCTGCTGCGCAAGCCGGATGCGATACGGGCCAATGTCGAGATCGCCTACGTGGGTTTCGACATCCCCAACGACTTCGTCGTCGGCTACGGCCTGGATTACGACGAGCGCTACCGCGATCTTTCGTACATCGGAACGTTGGACCCCAGGGTGTACGAGGAGTAGCCGGCCCCCAGTTGAGCTCAGTCGAGCTCAGTCGAGCTCCCACACCGCGGTCACCGAGAAGCTCACGGTCTGCTGCCCAGGTTCCAGCGGGACCGCGGATGCGCCCCGGGGCGGCGCCGGCGGCGCCCCTGCGGCCGGCGGTCCACCGGACGCCTCGGAGATGGAGAGCACCCGGCCCAGCCGGAGGCCCGACAGCTGGGCGTACTGGTCGGCCCTGCTCTTGGCATCGTTGAACGCCCGCGCGCGAGCGTCCTTGACCAGTTGCGAGTCGTCGGCGATGGAGTAGCTGACCGAGGTGATCCGGGTCGCGTCGCCGCCGGTGCTGACGATGAGGGCCAACATCCGCGACGCGGCATCGGCCGGGTGGATCTTGACCCGGATGGCGTTGGTCGCGCGGTAGCCGGTGATGGTCGCGGGGCCGTTGGGACCGGGATTGCCGTACTGCGGCTCCAGCGTGACCGTGGCGGTGTTGATGTCTTTGCGGTCCAAGCCCGCCGCGGCCAGCGCGTCGATCACCGCTTGCTGGCGATCGTTGGTCTGGTTCATCGCTGCGGTGACGTCTGGGGCGGTGTATTCGATTCCGACGTCGGCGGTCAGCGTGTCCGGGACGCCCTGGACATGTCCGGAGCCGATTACGGTCACTTGACGCGGCTTCGCCTCCGCCGGTGCGGGATGGTTCTTGTCGCAGGCCGACACTGCGGCGACGGCCAACCCCGCGGCGGCCACGGTAATGCACCGGCGGACCGATTTTGCGGCGTTCGGTGCGATCGGCATGCGTGGACAGTAGCGCCGTCGACCGGGCAGGATGATCGGTTATCGGGGAACGCGTCCGCCGGCGCACCCAAAAGGGGTACGTGCGTGCCAAAAAATCGTTGCATGATCGATACCTAACCGCTAACTTGGAAGCCGGGGGATACAGGTCACTCGACGGGCACGAGGTGGCGCTCATCCCGCGAAGTCAGGGGAGGCGGTCGCGAACTTGCGGCCGGACGAAGGGATAGCTCGTTGTCAGGAAACGGACGGGCCGCGCGGCCGATGAATGTGGTCCCAATGAACCGTGCTCCGCGCGTGGTCAGCGCGGAGGATCGCGCCTGGGTCGCCAAGGCGCTTTGCAGGGAAACCGATCCCGACGAACTGTTCGTACGCGGAGCGGCGCAACGCAAGGCCGCGGTGATCTGCCGTCACTGCCCGGTGATGCGCGAGTGCGCTGCCGAGGCGCTCGACAACAAGGTCGAGTACGGCATCTGGGGCGGCATGACCGAGCGGGAGCGCAGGAGATTGCTCCAACAGCACCCGGAGATCGTGTCATGGACCGACTTTTTCGAAAGGCGGAAGAGCCGCTCCACCGGATAGGCCCATGGACAGGTCCCGGGCTACGGTGTGACGAGGATTTTGCAGTGCCGTTCCGGGTCGGCCAGGTCGTCGAAGGCCTGGCCCACCGCTTCCAGGCCGACTTCGCCGGTGATCAGGGGGGTGACGTCGATCTCGCCCTCGGCCAGCGCGCTTAGCGAGTCGGCGAACTCATCCGGGGTATAGGCGAGCACGAACTGCACGCTGATCTCCTTGGCGATCGCGAAGAACGGATGCACCGTGTCGGCCTGCATGCACACGCCGGCGACGACCAGGCGTGTGCCCGGCCGTGCCCGCAGTAGCACGTCGTCAATGAGCCCTGGCACCCCGACTGCCTCGAATACGACGGCGGGCTTCACGGTGTCGAACGGCGAACCTTGCGCGGCATCCAATGCGCGGTGGGCGCCGACCTCGGTGGCCAGCTCTCGGCGCTTGGTCGAGAAGTCCGCTGCCACGATTGTTTCGACACCACGCCTGTGCAGGGCCGCGATGATCGCGATGCCGATCGGTCCGCAACCGAGTACCAGTGCGGTCTCCCCGGGGGCGATATTCGACTTGTTGACCGCGTGCAATCCGACCGCCATCGGTTCGGTCAACGCGGCATGCTTGAGGTCCAGGCCGTTGGGAATGGGCAACAACAGCGGCGCCGAAAGCAGCATCCGCTCCGAGTAGCCGCCGAGCGTGCTGTTGCTGTAGACGATCGGCTCTAATCCTTTGGCGGACAGCAGTACCGGAATTGACGTGACCGCCGTTCCAGGTGGATGGGTTTCGGTGCCGGGTCCGGCCTCGAGAACCTCGGCGCTGAATTCGTGACCCATGAAGACGTCGCGGTTCAGGTCAACGCTCATCCCGGTCGCGGCGCCGCCTCCCAGTCGATCGCCCAACTCCATGACCTCGGCGCCGTGGGTGGCGAAATGCAAATCGGAACCACAGATTCCACACGCTTTCACCCCGACCAAGACCTGGCCGGATTCGGGCACCGGGTCCGGCACGTCGTCGCGATAGACCATCCGGCCGTCGCGTAATACGGTGGCCCGCATCAGCTTTCCACTCCCTGGCGTTCATCCACGTGCTCGGTAATGGCTTTGACGATCGCCTCACCGGCACGGCCGATCAATTGGTCGCGTCTGCCCGCGGCCCAGTCGTGCGATGACCGCGGCGCTTGCAACTGTCCCTTGAAGTGGGGAATCACCTTGCGGGCGATCAGGTCATAGCAGTGATATGTCGCCTCCGGGGAGGCCCAGTCGTGGCCGAGCATCAGCAGCGTCCCGAAGCCGCCCGAACGTTCGAGCAGGTCTTCGATGTGGGCGATCGCGTCGTCGGGCGTGCCGATGCAGCAATTCCCTTTGGCGGCATAGTCTTCGACGAATTGGTGCGGCGTCTGTGTGCCTTCCACGGTATTGGCCAGGGGAACGAACCCTGCCGCGCCGAAGTAGTTGGCGAAATCCTGTAATCCGTAGGTGCAGTCGTCGATCGCCCGCTCGCGGCTGTCCGCTATGTGCATGATGCTCAGGACGCGCCAGTTGCTTCTGTCCGGTTCGTTCCGGCCGGCCTTCTCGGCCTGCTCACACACCACTTGCCAGGTGTTCTCCAGCGCCGCGTAGCCGCCCGGCACCGACATCGACAGCGACAGCAGCGACGTGCCCAGGGCCCCGGCCAGCCGCGGGCCGGACGGCGAAATCATTGCCGCCGTGGCGATCTCGGGGTAGGGCCAGCTATAGGGTCGGATGTGCAACTGCGCGTCGCGCAGGGTGAACCACTCGGAATGGCGGTCGATTCGTTTGTCGGGCGCGGCGCGGAACAACGCGAGGATCGCCTCCAGGGACTCGTGCATCATTCGACGCTGCTCAACCGGGTCGATGCCCATCATGTACGCGTCGGAGGGCAGTGCGCCCGGGCCGGTCCCGAACATGACCCGACCGCGGGTCAGGTGGTCCAGCAGCACCCAGCGATCGGCGACCATGAGTGGATGGTGATAGGGCAAGGAGACAACTCCGGTGCCGAGCCGGATGTGCTTTGTCCGCTCCGCGGCGGCCGCGATGAAGATTTCGGGGCAGGCGATGAGCTCGTAGCCGCCGGAGTGGTGTTCGCCGAACCACGCTTCGTCGAACCCCAGACGGTCCAGGGCAACAACGCGCTCCATGTCGTATTCCAATGCCACCGTTGGAGATTGGCCCGTGGGATGAAATGGAGTGATAAAGACACCGAACCGCAGAGGCGCACTCATCGCAGCTCCAATCCGTTGAGGAAGTCCAACAGGGACGCGTTCACCTCGTGGGGCCGCTCCTGCTGCAGCCAATGTCCCGCACCGTCGAGCATCACCTGGCGATACGGGCCGGAGATAACCTCCCCGGCGCGGTCGGCACGACTGAACACCAACACCGGATCGGCCGTGCCGCCGATAAACAGGCATGGCACAGCAATTTTGGCGTCGGCGAGGTCGGCGGTGGTCTCCCAGTTGCGGTCGAGGTTGCGATACCAGTTCAGCCCGCCGGTGAAGCCGGTCCGGGCGAACTCGCTGATGTAGTGGTCGAGTTCGTCCTGGCTGAGCCAGTCCGGCAGCCGGTCCGGCTCGGGAAGGCGATCGACGAAACCCAACGGGCCGGGGCGCACCATCCGAAGCGCCGCGGCATGGTCGCCGGATGCCCGCAGCCCGCCCAGCATTCGGCGCATCGTCCGGGCGGGATCGGCGTCGAGCTCGGCGTCGGCGACGCCCGGCTCCTGGAAATACAAGATGTAGAAGAAGTTGTCCCCGAACTTGGCGCGGAATGCCCGCGTCGGCGGCATCTTCGAGCGGGGAAGCGGGGGAACGCTCAACGCGGCCACCGCGGCGACCCTATCCGGGTGCAGCAGTGGCGCGTTCCAGACCACCACGGCACCCCAGTCGTGCCCGACCCACACCGCGCGTTCGGTGCCGACGTCGTCGAGCAGGCCGACCAGGTCGGCGGTCAACTGGTGAATGTCGTAGGCCTCGATCGCGTCCGGGCGAGAAGAGCCGCCATAACCGCGCTGATCGGGCGCAAGCACGTGATAGCCGGCCCCGGCGAGTGCCGGAATCTGGTGGCGCCACGAATAGGCCAGTTCGGGAAAGCCGTGGGCCAGGATCACCACGGGAGCGCCGCGGTCTCCCGCCTCGATGACCCTCAGCCGCACGCCGTTGGTGTCCACTAACCGTTCGGTTGGCGAGCACACCGTCTCACCAAATCACAACCACCCCCTGCTGAGAAGGGTCCAGCGCCTGGTAGATATCGGGGCGTGAAGTTGGACCACATTGTCTTATGGACGAACGATCCCCGGGCGGCGATGGACTTCTACACCCGCGTGGTCGGGCTCACCCCGGTGCGGTTCACCGAGTTCGAGGCCGGAGAGGCGCCCTTCCCGAGCGTGCGGGTGTCGGAGGACTCCATCATCGACCTACTGCCGCTGGCGAAGGCTGCCGGGACCGAGTCGGTGACCCGAGTCGCGGGGAGCGCCGGCCACCCGGTCAATCACGTGTGCATAGCACTGTCGAAGACCGATTACGACGCGCTTGATCGGCGACTACAGGCGGCAGGCGTGGACACCAGCGCTCGCCTCAGCCCTACTTTTGGGGCTCGCGGGTGGGCCCCCGAGGGTTTCTACTTCGCTGACCCCGACGGCAACGTCGTCGAGGCGCGGCACTATGACTGACGGAGACTGACGGAGACTGACGGATGCGCCGGCCGAGGCTTTCGAGTGCACTCACGGTTGGCCCCCTCGGCGTGTCGCCGCCGTAGGCGCACACTCAACGCCCGCACCGCACGTTCGCGACCGCCGTTGGGAACCTCCGGTCGTTGTCTGGGTGATGATGGCGATCGCCGGTAGCGGTAGCCTGGACTTTTCGTAACTCGGTGTATCGGGGAAGGACGTGGCCGACAAGGCCGATGATTGATGAACCGAAAAAACTTGATCCGCACCGTTACGGCGATAGCCGTCGTGGTGGTGTTGGGTTGGTCGTTCTTTTACTTCAACGACGACACCCGCGGTTACAAGCCCGTCGACACCTCGGTGGCGGTGGCGCAGATCAACGGCGACAACGTCAAGAGCGCCCAGATCGACGATCGTGAGCAGCAGCTGCGCCTGACCCTGAAAAAGGGCAACAGCGACACCGACAACTCCGACAAGGTCATCACGAAATATCCCAGCGGATACGCCGTCGACCTGTTCAATGCGCTTTCCGCGAAAAACGCGAAAGTCAGCACGGTCGTCAACCAGGGCAGCATCCTGGGCGAGCTCTTGGTGTACGTGCTGCCGTTGCTGTTGCTGGTGGGCCTGTTCGTGATGTTCTCCCGCATGCAGGGCGGCGCCCGCATGGGCTTCGGCTTCGGCAAGTCGCGGGCCAAGCAGCTCTCCAAGGACATGCCCAAGACCACGTTCGCCGACGTCGCGGGCGTGGACGAGGCGGTCGAGGAGCTCTACGAAATCAAGGACTTCCTGCAGAACCCCGGCCGCTATCAGGCGTTGGGCGCCAAGATCCCCAAGGGCGTGCTGCTCTACGGGCCACCCGGGACCGGCAAGACGCTGTTGGCCCGCGCGGTGGCCGGCGAGGCGGGGGTGCCGTTCTTCACGATCTCGGGCTCCGACTTCGTCGAGATGTTTGTTGGCGTCGGCGCCTCGCGGGTGCGGGACCTTTTCGATCAGGCGAAGCAGAACAGCCCGTGCATCATCTTCGTCGACGAGATCGACGCCGTGGGCCGCCAGCGCGGCGCCGGACTGGGCGGCGGGCATGACGAGCGCGAGCAGACGCTGAACCAGTTGCTGGTGGAGATGGACGGCTTCGACCCGCGCGCGGGCGTGATACTGATCGCGGCCACCAACCGGCCCGACATTCTGGATCCCGCGCTTTTGCGGCCCGGGCGCTTCGACCGGCAGATCCCGGTGTCCAACCCCGACCTCGCGGGTCGCCGCGCGGTGCTGCAAGTCCACTCGAAGGGCAAGCCGATCGCGCCCGACGCCGACCTTGACGGGCTGGCCAAGCGCACCGTCGGCATGACCGGCGCCGACCTGGCCAACGTGATCAACGAGGCGGCGCTGCTGACCGCGCGCGAGAACGGCACCGTCATCACGGGTCCGGCGCTGGAGGAGGCGGTGGACCGGGTGATCGGCGGGCCGCGCCGCAAGGGCCGGATCATCAGCGAGCAGGAAAAGAAGATCACCGCCTACCACGAGGGCGGCCACACGCTGGCGGCCTGGGCGATGCCCGACATCGACCCGGTCTACAAGGTGACGATCCTGGCACGCGGGCGCACGGGCGGGCATGCGGTCGCGGTCCCCGAGGAAGACAAGGGGCTGCGGACCCGCTCGGAGATGATCGCGCAGTTGGTTTTCGCGATGGGTGGCCGCGCCGCCGAGGAGCTGGTTTTCCGGGAGCCGACGACGGGCGCCGTGTCCGACATCGAGCAGGCCACCAAGGTCGCGCGCGCGATGGTCACCGAATTCGGGATGAGCTCCAAGCTCGGCGCCGTCAAATACGGCACCGAACACGGCGACCCGTTCCTGGGCCGCACGATGGGAACGCAGGCCGACTATTCCCACGAGGTTGCCCGCGACATCGATGACGAGGTCCGCAAGCTGATCGAGGCGGCGCACACCGAGGCCTGGGAGATCCTCACCGAATATCGCGACGTCCTCGACACGCTGGCCGGCCAGCTGCTGGAGAAGGAAACGCTGCACCGGGCCGAGCTCGAGGGCATCTTCGCCGACGTCCAAAAGCGGCCGCGGCTGACCATGTTCGACGATTTTGGCGGGCGGATGCCCTCGGACAAGCCGCCCATCAAGACGCCCGGCGAACTGGCGATCGAGCGCGGCGAGCCCTGGCCGCCGCCGGTTGCCGAACCGGCCTTCAAGGCGGCGATCGCACAGGCCAGCCAGGCCGCGGAGGCCGCGCAACGGCAGGCCGCAAGCGTTGATCGAAACACCCACGGCGGCAACGGTTCTCACGGCGACCCGGCGGCCGCCAATCGACAGCGTGTGGCGCCCGGCGCCACCCAGCCCGACTACGGGGCGCCGGCGGGCTGGTATGCGCCGGGATGGCCGCCGCAGCAACAGCAGCCGAGTTATCCGCATCCGCCCGTCCCGCAGCAGCCCTATTGGCCACCGCCGCCGGCACCGCCGGCCCCGGGCTCTGGCTACCCCGGGCCCGGATATCCGGCTCCCCAGGGCCCGCCGGGCAATGCGCACACCCCGTACCCGCCGTACCCGCCCTATCCGCCACCCGGGCCACCGGGCCCGGATACCGCGCAGTCTCCTGACCCGTCGGACGACGAGGTGAGCCGGTCCCACCCGCCGGCCCACGGCTGACGAACGGAGGATCCGATGGCCTTGCGGGGTTTGGGGCGGGATGGCCGCACCGCGCCGGAACGGGTCCGGGCGTTCGACCAGCCGCGCGCCGAGGCGGCGATCCGCGAGTTGCTGTTCGCCATCGGCGAAGACCCCGATCGACACGGCCTGCAGGACACGCCCGCCCGCGTCGCCCGGGCCTACCGCGAAATGTTCGCCGGGCTCTACACCGAGCCCGACAGCGTGCTGAACGCCATGTTCGACGAGGACCACGACGAGATGGTGATCGTCAAGGAGATTCCGCTGTACTCCACCTGTGAACACCACCTGGTGTCCTTCCACGGCGTGGCGCACGTCGGCTACATCCCGGGCAACGACGGCAGGGTGACCGGCCTGTCGAAGATCGCCCGGCTGGTGGACCTGTATGCGAAACGGCCGCAGGTGCAGGAGCGCCTCACCAGCCAGATCGCCGATGCTTTGGTGAAAAAGCTCGATCCCCGCGGAGTGATTGTCGTCGTCGAGGCGGAGCATCTATGCATGGCGATGCGCGGTGTTCGCAAGCCCGGCGCGGTCACCACGACGTCGGCGGTGCGCGGTCAGTTCAAGACGAGCGCCGCTTCTCGAGCCGAAGCGCTCGACCTCATCCTGCGCAAGCGAGTCCTTTGAACGCTCTGCCCGTGCAGGTGATGGGGGTTGTGAACGTCACGGACGACTCATTTTCCGACGGTGGGCGCTACCTGAGCGCCGACGATGCCGTCGCCCACGGTCTGGCCTTGGCCGCCGACGGTGCCGCGATCGTCGACGTCGGGGGTGAGTCGACCCGTCCCGGTGCGGATCGGATCGATCCCCGGGTGGAGGCGTCTCGCGTACTTACCGTCGTCAAAGACCTTGTTGCGCAAGGTATTACCGTCAGCATCGACACCATGCGCGCCGAGGTCGCGCGGGCGGCGCTGCAGAACGGCGCGCGGATCGTCAACGACGTGTCGGGTGGGCGAGCCGATCCCGCGATGGCGCCACTGCTGGCCGAAGCCGGCGCGCACTGGGTTTTGATGCACTGGCGAACGGTGTCGTCGGATCGCCCGCACGTGGCGCCGTCATACCGGGACGTCGTCGCCGAGGTGCGCGCCGAGTTGCTCGCGAGCGTCGACGAGGCGGTGGCCGCCGGTGTGGATCCCACCAAGCTCGTGATCGACCCTGGCCTCGGATTCGCCAAGACGGGTCGGCACAACTGGGCCCTGCTGCGCGCGTTGCCCCAGTTCGTCGCCACGGGGATCCCCGTCCTGCTCGGCGCCTCGCGCAAGCGGTTCCTCGGCACGTTGTTGGCCGATCCCGACGGGTCACCCAGACCCCCGGACGGGCGGGAGACGGCGACGGCGGTGATATCCGCGTTGGCCGCGGTGTACGGAGCCTGGGGTGTGCGCGTGCACGACGTACGCGCCTCGGTCGATGCAATCAAGGTCGTCGAGGCCTGGACGGGGGCACAAGACGGGGCCGCGGACGATGGCTGATCGAATCGAGTTGCGCGGCTTGATGGTTCGTGGCCGACATGGCGTGTTCGAGCACGAGCGCGCCAGCGGGCAGGACTTCGTCGTCGACATGACGGTGTGGATCGACTTGGCCGCCGCCGCCGCCAGCGACGACCTTTCCGACACCTACGACTACGCGGCGCTGGCCCGGATGGCGGCCGATGTGGTCGGCGGGCCCCCTCGCAACCTGATCGAGGCGGTAGGAGGCGCGATCGCCGACCGGGTGATGGACGACGACCGGGTGCACGCCGTCGAGGTGGTGGTGCACAAGCCGCAGGCTCCGATCGCTCAGCAATTCGCCGACGTTGCCGTCGTCATTCGGCGGTCGCGGCGCGGCGGTCGCGGCTCGGTGATCCCCGCGGGGACCGTATGAGCCGCGTGGTGCTGTCAATCGGCTCCAACCTGGGTGACCGGCTGGCCCGGCTGCAGTCGGTCGTCGACGGCCTGGGCGACGCGGTGGTCGCGATTTCCCCGATCTACGAGACCGACCCTTGGGGCGGCATCGAGCAGGCGCGGTTCCTCAACGCGGTGGTGATCGCCGACGACCCGGCATGCGATGCGCAGGCCTGGCTGCGGCGCGGGCAGGAGTTCGAGCGGGCGGCGGGCCGGGTTCATGGCGAGCGCTGGGGCCCGCGGACCCTCGACGTCGACCTGATCGCCTGCTACGGCGAGACAGGCGACACAGAGGTGACAGAGGCGACAGAGGTGATTCTGCGTGAGCCTCACCTCACGCTGCCGCACCCGCTGGCCCACCTGCGGGCCTTTGTGCTGGTGCCGTGGCTGGCCGTCGACCCCGGCGCGCGGCTGACGGTCGCGGGAACATCGCGGCCCCTTGCGCGCCTGCTGGCCGAGCTGGACCCGGCCGACCGGGACGCGGTTCGGTTGTCCACCTTCAGGCTCGAGCTCAAGACGCAACGCGCAACACACTCGGAACCGGAAACCTGATGGGACCGACCAGAAAGCGTGACCTGACGGCCGCGGCGGTCGGAGCTGCGGTGTTGGGTTATCTGCTGGTGATCACGCTGTACCGGTGGTTTCCGCCCATCACCGTGTGGACCGGCATCTCGCTGCTGGCTGTGGCTGTCGCCGAGGCGCTGTGGGCGCGTTACGTGCGGGCCAAGATCAACGGCGGCGAGATCGGGGCCGGACCGGGCTGGTTGCACCCGCTCGCGGTGGCACGCAGCGTGCTGGTCGCCAAGGCGTCGGCCTGGGTGGGTGCGATCGCGCTTGGTTGGTGGCTCGGGGTGCTGGTGTACTTTCTGCCGCGGCGATCATGGCTGCGGGTCGCCGCCGACGACACCACCGGGACGGTGGTGGCCGCCGTCAGCGCACTGGCGCTCATAGTTGCTGCCCTATGGCTGCAGCATTGCTGCAAATCTCCGCCCGATCCGACCGAGCACGGCGAGGGCGCCCAAAGCACCTGAACCGTATCGGCGCCCGATTAACCCAGGTGAGAATCGCCGGAGCCGCGCGACACGCGGATGGAACTCGCGCAGGTACAGTCAGGCCATGACCGTTCTGTCCCGCGGCGCCCGGGTACGGCGCGGCGGCCGCAGGCCGGGGTGGGTGCTCTTGACCGCGTTGCTGGTCCTCGCGATGGGGGCCAGTTCCGCGCTGGTTTTCACCAACCGGGTGGAACTTCTCAAGCTCGCTGTAATCCTGGCGCTGTGGGCCGCAGTCGCCGGCGCCTTCGTTTCCGTGCTCTACCGCCGCCAAAGTGACGCCGACCAATCCCGGGTGCGCGATCTGAAGCTGGTTTACGACCTGCAGCTGGACCGCGAGATCTCGGCCCGGCGCGAATACGAGCTCACCGTCGAGTCCCAACTGCGTCGCGAACTGGCCTCCGAGCTGCGTGCCCACGCCGCCGACGATCTGGCGGCGCTGCGCGCCGAGCTGAGCGCGCTGCGGACCAGCCTGGAAATCCTCTTCGATACCGACCTTGCGCACCGCCCGGCGCTGGAAACGCTGGAGACCGATGCGCCACGCGCACGCGCCTACAGCGACTGGGAACGCAACGGCGAGGGCAAGCCGGTCGACTGGGTGTCCAGCGACCGGCTGACATCGGCACGTCAGGACGGCTCGCTCGGCCGCGACGGGGGCCGCGTCGACGACACCGCGATCATCGATGTGCCCGAGGAGCCGCTGCTGCCGCCCCGGCAGCCACCGCACCCGCGCGAGCGCTTCCGCGCCCAATATGACGTTCCGCAAGATGTTCCCTACGTGGTCTCTCAAGAGCCGCCCTACATGACGCAGCCGCCGGATACGGAGCCGCCCGTCGACCCCCTGCGCCGGCAGCCGCCCCCACCGGAACCGCCGGAACCGCCCGAACCGCAATCTCCGGTGCCCGGTTGGCAGCCGGTCGGCGCCGATGGGCAGTGGTCGCCCGCGGACCCACCCGACAACCGGACGGTCGACGTCGATAGGACCGGTGCGTCCGGCGGCGTGCCGGCCGGGCAGCGACGTGCCCGGCACGCCGACGACGACTTCGACGACTCGCCAGGCGAGTCGGGGCCGTCGTGGCCGACCCATCCGTACCAGGAATCCGGTCGACGGGCTCGGGCGAGGCATTCGGCCGAATACCGCGACTACGGCGTGCGCAATTTTGCGGGCTCGAACGAGGCCCCGGCAGCCGAGGCGGGCCCGGCAGCGCCTCCGATGGGTATGCCAGCCGCCGCCGCGCACAGTCCGCAACCGAACCCGCAACCGATGCCGCCGCCGATGCCGCCGCCCGCAGCACCTTCTCGACCGCACATGGCCCCGCCACCGCCGCCGGAGCCCGCCCCGCGGCACCGCGGCGCGGATGCCGCGCTCGACCGCTATGGCCCGGAGGATGGCCCGCCGAGCGGTGGTCAGTCCGTTGCCGAACTACTGGCGCGTCTGCAGGCAGAGCCGGCCGGCGGTGGCCGGCGCAGAAGACGCGACGGCCGCCACGGCTGACCTGCGAGCTTCCTCACATTGGGCGGGGCTGCCGGATCGACTAAAGTCGTAGTGACCGTCCGGTACCCGGGACATGGGACTGGAACGAACCAAAGACAAGTGTGAGGTCGTCTGCAATGGCGCAGCTCGACGGTTTGCGCCCCGCCAGGCTCAAGGTGGGAATCATTTCGGCCGGCCGGGTGGGCTCCGCGCTCGGTGTCGCGCTGGAACGCGCGGACCACGTAGTGGTGGCGTGCAGCGCCATCTCCCACGCATCGCGGCAGCGGGCGCACCGTCGGCTGCCCGACACGCCGGTGGAAACGCCCCCGGACGTGGCCGCCAGTGCGGAGCTGCTGCTGTTGGCCGTTCCCGACGCCGAACTCGCCGGCCTGGTGTCCGGGCTGGCGGCGACCTCGGCGGTGCGGCCCGGCACGATCGTCGCGCACACGTCGGGAGCCAACGGGATCGGCATCCTGGCCCCTCTTGCGCCGGGCTGCATACCGTTGGCGATCCACCCCGCGATGACGTTCACCGGCTCAGATGAGGACATCAGCCGGCTGCCCGATACCTGCTTCGGGATCACCGCCGCCGACGACGTCGGGTACGCGATCGCGCAGTCGCTCGTCCTGGAGATGGGCGGCGAGCCGTTCCGTGTCCGCGAGGACGCGCGGGTCCTCTACCACGCCGCTCTTTCGCACGCGGGCAACCACCTCGTGACCGTCCTCGCCGATGCCCTCGAGGCGTTGCGGGCCGCCCTGCACGGCAGCGAATTGCTCGGCCAACAAACGGTCGACGACCAGCCGGGAGGCCTCGCCGAACGCGTCATCGGGCCCTTGGCCCGGGCTGCGCTGGAGAACACCCTGCGCCGCGGGCACGCGGCGCTCACCGGCCCGGTGGCTCGCGGTGACGCGACCGCGGTCGCCGGGCATCTGGCCGCGCTGGCCGAAGTTGACCCGGAACTGGCCGAGGCCTACCGGGTCAATGCGCTGCGGACGGCCAGGCGGGCCCATGCCCCCGCCGAGGTGGTCGAGGTGTTGGCGCCGTGAAATTAGGAGAAAACCCGATGCAGGCCCGCCCGCCCGCGTTCGCGGCCGGTGAGCTCAACGTGTACTCGGCACCGCGGGACGTCACGGACGTCAGCCGGGCGCTGCGCCATACCGGCCGCCGGGTGATGTTGGTCCCGACGATGGGCGCGCTGCATGACGGGCACCTGGCCCTGGTTCGCGCCGCCAAGCGGGTGCCCGGCTCGGTTGTGGTGGTGTCGATCTTCGTCAACCCGCTGCAGTTCGGCGCCGGAGAAGACCTCGACGCCTACCCACGCACCCTCGACGACGACCTCGCGCTGCTGCGGCGCGAAGACGTCGAGATCGCGTTCGCGCCCACCCCCGCGGCGATGTACCCCGACGGCATGCGCACCACGGTGCAACCCGGTCCCCTGGCCGCGGAGCTGGAGGGCCGGCAGCGGCCCACACATTTCGGCGGCGTGCTGACCGTGGTGTGCAAGCTCATGCACATTGTGCGCCCCGACCGGGTGTTCTTCGGCGAGAAGGACTATCAGCAACTGGTCCTGATCCGGCAGATGGTCGCCGACTTGAACATCGACGCCGCCGTGGTGGGCGTGCCGACGGTGCGCGAGCCGGACGGGTTGGCGATGTCGTCGCGCAACCGCTACCTGGACCCCGGGCAGCGGGAGTTGGCGGGGACCCTGTCGGCGGCGCTGACGGCGGCGGCGCACGCCGCACCGGCCGGCGCCGCAGCCGCGCTCGACGCCGCTCGCGCCGTACTCGACGCCGTGCCCGCGCTGGAGGTCGATTACCTCGAATTGCGGGACGTGCGACTCGGTCCGGTGCGGGCAGGCGCCCCGGGCCGGCTGCTGGTCGCCGCCCGGCTGGGTACCACCAGACTCCTGGACAACATCGAGATTCAGATCGGAAACGTCGCCGGCACCGTTGGGCCGGACGAACACGCATCACCTTGGAGGAATTGATGTTACGGACGATGTTGAAGTCGAAGATCCACCGCGCCACCGTCACGCAGGCCGACCTGCATTACGTCGGTTCGGTGACCATCGACGCCGACTTGATGGATGCCGCGGACCTGCTGGAGGGGGAGCAGGTGACCATCGTCGACATCGACAACGGCGCCCGCCTCGTCACCTATGCGATCACCGGGGAGCGGGGCAGCGGGGTTATCGGAATCAACGGCGCCGCAGCGCATTTGGTCCACCCCGGTGATCTGGTGATCCTGATCGCATACGGCACCATGGAGGACGCGGAAGCGCGTGCCTACCGGCCGCGGATCGTGTTCGTCGACGCCGACAACAAGCCGGTCGACCTCGGCCACGACCCGGCGTTCGTGCCCGACTTCGAAATCCCCGGCGCGGCTGAGCTTTTCGACCCGCGGATTGGTGCACGGTAACCGTGCTGCTGGCGATCGACGTCCGCAACACCCACACCGTCGTCGGGCTGCTCTCCGGGTCGAAGGACCAGGCAAAGGTCGTGCAGCAGTGGCGGATTCGTACCGAGTCCGAGGCCACGGCGGACGAACTGGCGCTGACCATCGACGGCCTGATCGGTGACGACTCCGAGCGGCTCACCGGCGCGGCCGCGCTGTCCACCGTCCCCTCGGTCCTGCACGAGGTGCGGATCATGCTCGACCAGTACTGGCCGTCGGTGCCGCACGTGCTGATCGAGCCCGGTGTGCGCACCGGTATTCCGCTGCTGGTCGACAACCCGAAGGAAGTCGGAGCCGACCGGATCGTCAACTGCCTGGCGGCGTTTCACAAGTTCGGGAAGGCGGCCATCGTCGTCGACTTCGGATCCTCGATCTGTGTCGACGTGGTCTCGGCCAAAGGGGAGTTTCTCGGCGGCGCCATCGCCCCCGGCGTACAGGTCTCCTCGGACGCCGCGGCGGCGCGCTCCGCGGCGCTGCGCCGCGTCGAGTTGGCCCGGCCCCGTTCAGTGATCGGCAAGAACACCGTCGAATGCATGCAGGCGGGCGCGGTGTTCGGCTTCGCCGGGCTGGTCGACGGCTTGGTGCACCGCATCCGCGAGGATGTGGACGGATTCGCGGGAGATGACGTCGCGGTGGTGGCAACAGGCCATACCGCGCCGCTGCTGCTGCCCGAGCTGCATGCCGTTGACCATTACGACCGGCATCTGACCCTGCACGGGCTGCGGCTGGTGTTCGAACGCAACCAGGACTCCCAGCGGGGCCGGCTGAAAACGGCCCGCTAGCGACGGGCTTTTCGCGTTGAGTCTGCGCACAACGCGGCTCCAAGGGCGATTTCCGCGCTCTCAGCGCAGGCTCGATGCCGTCGGCGCAGGCTCGACGCCGCGTCATTTAAGCTGGCACGTCGTGAGTGACGCCGACCTTGACCTTCCCGAGCAGTTCAGGATCCGGCGGGACAAGCGGGCTCGCCTGCTGGCGGCGGGATGTGACCCCTATCCGGTCGCCATCGAGCGCACCCACACCCTGGCCGAGGTGCGTGCCGCCCATCCCGACCTGCCGGTCGACACCGCGACCGATGACATCGTCGGTGTCGCCGGGCGCGTGATCTTTTCGCGCAACTCCGGAAAGCTGTGCTTTGCCACACTCCAGGACGGCGACGGCACCACGCTGCAGGTGATGCTGAGCCTCGACAAGGTCGGCCGCGAGGCCCTCGACGGCTGGAAGGCCGACGTCGATCTTGGCGACATCGTCTTCGTGCACGGCAATGTGATCAGCTCACGTCGGGGCGAGTTGTCCGTCCTCGCCGACTCCTGGCGGCTGGCGGCCAAGTCGCTGCGCCCGCTGCCCGTCGCCCACAAGGAGATGAACGAGGAGTCGCGGGTGCGGCAGCGCTATGTCGACCTCATCGTTCGGCCCGAGGCGCGCGCGGTGGCCCGCCAGCGAATCGCCGTGATCCGCGCGATCCGCAACTCACTGGAACGGCGCGGCTTTCTCGAAGTCGAAACCCCTATGTTGCAGACGCTGGCCGGTGGCGCAGCGGCGCGACCGTTCATCACCCATTCCAATGCGCTGGACATCGATCTCTACCTGCGCATCGCACCGGAACTGTTCCTCAAGCGCTGCGTCGTCGGTGGATTCGACAAGGTCTTCGAACTAAATCGCGTGTTCCGAAACGAAGGAGCCGATTCGACTCATTCTCCGGAATTTTCCATGCTGGAGACCTACCAGACCTACGGAACCTATGACGATTCGGCGGTCGTCACCCGTGAGCTTATTCAAGAGGTGGCCGACGACGCGATCGGAACCAGACAACTGCCGCTGCCCGACGGCAGCGTCTACGACATAGACGGAGAATGGGCGACCATACAAATGTATCCGTCGCTGTCGGCGGCGCTCGGTGAAGAGATCACACCGCAGACGTCGGTCGAGGCGCTGCGAGCCATCGCGGATCGACTCGGCCCGGAATTTCCGGAAATTCCCCGGGACCGGGGGTACGGGCACGGCAAACTCGTCGAGGAGCTGTGGGAGCACACCGTGGGCAACGCCCTGACCGCCCCCACCTTCGTCAAGGACTTCCCTGTTGAGACAACACCTTTGACGCGCCAGCACCGCAGTATCGCCGGAGTGACCGAGAAGTGGGATCTTTACCTGCGCGGCGTGGAACTGGCCACCGGATACTCCGAATTAAACGATCCGATCGTGCAGCGGGAGCGATTTGCCGACCAGGCACGTGCCGCCGCCGCCGGAGACGACGAGGCGATGGTGCTCGACGAGGATTTTCTTGCAGCGCTCGAGTATGGGATGCCGCCGTGCACCGGAACCGGAATGGGTATCGATCGCTTGTTGATGACTTTGACCGGACTGTCAATTCGAGAGACAGTTTTGTTCCCGATTGTTCGGCCGCACTCCGGCTGAGTTTCCCGCTGCTTCCGGATTGAGTATGCTGCCCAGTTATGGCAGGTTGGTATCCGGGGAGTGAATCCAAACTGCTCAGCAACTGCTCAGGACGAAACGCGAGGGTAAGCCAATGGCGAAAAAAGTGACCGTCACCTTGGTCGATGATTTCGACGGTGCGGGCGCGGCCGACGAAACGGTGGAATTCGGGCTTGACGGGGTGACCTATGAGATTGACCTTTCGTCCAAGAATGCCGCGAAACTGCGCAACGATTTGAAGCAATGGGTGGCGGCCGGGCGTCGTGTGGGCGGCCGGCGGCGCGGGCGGTCGGGCTCCGGGCGCGGGCGCGGCACGATCGACCGGGAGCAGAGCGCCGCGATCCGGGAATGGGCCCGCCGTAACGGCCACAACGTGTCGACGCGTGGGCGCATCCCCGCCGACGTGATCGACGCATTCCACGCGGCCACCTGACGAACCGTTGCCGGCGCCCCCAACTGGGCGCCGTCCGGGCGCCGGTTGTTCTCAGTTTCGCTGGCGGCGGAATGATCGGCGGCCGGCGCCGGAAACGCATTGGTGGTCTTCCTCGTTTATCTGTAGCGGCCCCTGGTACCAGCGCTGCAACAGTTAGGAGCCCCGGCTGGCCGACCATTACAGTGGAAGGCGGGTACGCGGGAGCCGACCCGAGGCCGACCAAAGTACCGATGGTGAGGAAGAGCAGGTAACCACCGATGTTCGAAAGATTTACCGACCGTGCCCGCAGGGTCGTCGTCCTGGCGCAGGAAGAGGCCCGGATGCTCAACCACAACTACATCGGCACCGAGCACATCTTGTTGGGCCTGATCCACGAAGGTGAAGGCGTCGCGGCCAAGTCGCTGGAATCACTGGGAATCTCGCTCGAGGGCGTTCGCAGCCAGGTCGAGGAGATCATCGGCCAGGGCCAGCAGGCACCGTCGGGACACATCCCGTTCACCCCGCGCGCCAAGAAGGTCCTCGAATTGAGCTTGCGCGAGGCGCTGCAGCTGGGCCACAACTACATCGGCACCGAGCACATTCTGCTGGGCCTGATCCGGGAGGGTGAGGGTGTCGCTGCCCAGGTGCTGGTGAAGCTGGGCGCCGAGCTGACCCGCGTGCGCCAGCAGGTGATCCAGCTGCTTTCGGGCTACCAGGGCAAGGAGGCCGCGGAGGCGGGCACCGGTGGTCGCGGCGGCGAGTCGGGCAGCCCGTCCACCTCGCTCGTGCTCGACCAGTTCGGGCGCAACCTGACGGCCGCCGCGATGGAGGGCAAGCTGGACCCCGTCATCGGCCGCGAGAAGGAAATCGAGCGGGTGATGCAGGTGCTCAGCCGGCGCACCAAGAATAACCCGGTGCTGATCGGCGAGCCCGGCGTCGGCAAGACCGCCGTCGTCGAGGGCCTGGCGCAGGCCATCGTGCACGGCCAGGTCCCCGAGACGCTGAAGGACAAGCAGCTCTACACGCTGGACCTGGGTTCGCTGGTGGCCGGCTCGAGGTACCGCGGCGATTTCGAGGAACGCCTCAAGAAGGTGCTCAAGGAGATCAACACCCGCGGCGACATCATCCTGTTCATCGACGAGCTGCACACGCTGGTCGGTGCCGGCGCCGCCGAGGGCGCCATCGATGCGGCGTCGATCCTCAAGCCCAAGCTGGCCCGCGGCGAGCTGCAGACGATCGGTGCCACCACGCTCGACGAGTACCGCAAGTACATCGAGAAGGACGCCGCGCTGGAGCGCCGCTTTCAGCCGGTGCAGGTCGGCGAGCCGACGGTGGAGCACACCATCGAGATCCTCAAGGGCCTGCGGGACCGCTACGAGGCGCACCACCGGGTGTCGATCAGCGACACCGCGATCGTGGCCGCGGCGACCCTGGCCGACCGCTACATCAACGACCGGTTCCTGCCCGACAAGGCGATCGACCTGATCGACGAGGCGGGCGCCCGGATGCGGATCCGCCGCATGACCGCGCCGCCGGACCTGCGCGAGTTCGACGAGAAGATCGCCGAGGCTCGCCGCGAGAAGGAATCGGCGATCGACGCCCAGGACTTCGAGAAGGCGGCCAGCCTGCGCGACCGGGAGAAGACCCTGGTCGCTCAGCGTGCAGAACGCGAAAAGCAATGGCGTTCAGGCGATCTCGATGTCGTGGCGGAGGTCGACGACGAGCAGATCGCGGAGGTGCTGGGTAACTGGACCGGGATTCCGGTGTTCAAGCTCACCGAGGCGGAGACCACCCGGTTGCTGCGCATGGAAGACGAACTGCACAAGCGGATCATCGGCCAGGAGGACGCCGTCAAGGCGGTCTCCAAGGCGATCCGCCGTACCCGCGCCGGGCTGAAAGACCCCAAGCGTCCGTCGGGTTCGTTCATCTTCGCCGGCCCGTCCGGGGTCGGTAAGACCGAGCTGTCCAAGGCGCTGGCCAACTTCCTCTTCGGCGACGACGACGCGCTCATCCAGATCGACATGGGCGAGTTCCACGACCGGTTCACCGCGTCACGGCTGTTCGGTGCCCCGCCGGGATACGTCGGCTACGAGGAGGGCGGCCAGCTCACCGAGAAGGTCCGGCGCAAGCCGTTCAGCGTTGTGCTGTTCGACGAGATCGAGAAGGCGCACCAGGAGATCTACAACAGCCTGCTGCAGGTCCTCGAGGACGGCCGGCTCACCGATGGTCAGGGTCGCACGGTGGACTTCAAGAACACCGTCCTGATCTTCACGTCGAACTTGGGCACGTCGGACATTTCCAAGCCGGTCGGCCTGGGCTTCACCCAGGGCGGCGGGGAAAACGACTACGAGCGGATGAAGCAGAAGGTCAACGACGAGCTCAAGAAGCACTTCCGCCCCGAGTTCCTCAACCGCATCGACGAGGTCATCGTCTTCCACCAGTTGACTCGCGACGAGATCATCCGGATGGTCGACCTGATGATCAGCCGGGTCGCCGGCCAGCTCAAGGGCAAGGACATGGCGCTGGAGCTGACGGACAAGGCCAAGTCGCTGCTGGCCAAGCGCGGCTTCGACCCCGTGTTGGGTGCCCGTCCGCTGCGGCGCACCATCCAGCGCGAGATCGAGGACCAGCTTTCGGAGAAGATCCTCTTCGATGAGGTCGGACCGGGACAGGTCGTCACCGTCGATGTCGACAACTGGGACGGCGAAGGAGCCGGCGAGGACGCGGCGTTCACGTTCACCGGAACCCGCAAGCCGCCGGCGGAGCCGGACCTGGCGAAAGCCGGAGCGCACGCGGCTCCAGAAACGCAGTAGCGATTGCAGCAAACGGGCGGTTAATCTCTGACGGGATTAACCGCCCGTTTCGCATGTAAGGGGCCCGCCTGTGCTGATCGTGACTACCAATGACCTCCCCGGCTGGGAGATCCAGCGCGTGTGCGGCGAAGTGTTCGGGCTGACCGTTCGCTCGCGGAACGCGTTCTCTCAGATGGGCGCGGGGTTTAAGGCCATGTTCGGCGGCGAACTGCAGGGGATGACCAAGAACCTCGCCGAGAGCCGCAACGAGGCGATGGGGCGGCTGATCGCCGAGGCGCGCAATCGCGGCGGCAACGCGATCGTGGCGATGCGCTTCGACACGACCGAAATCGGCGACGTGTGGACCGAGATCTGCGCGTACGGCACGGCGGTGCAGGCGGTCCCGGTCACCGACGGCGCCAAGTACACGGCGAATCAGCTTGGTTACGGCGGAGCGCCGCAGCAGCAGTGATACGCGGTCTACACTGACAGCTGTCCTGACGGGACACGGAATCTGGTGAAACTCCAGAACGGTCGCGCCACTGTCGAAAGTCAGACCCGTGGCCCGTCATCCGCAGCGGGGACGCGCAATCCCCGGAAGGAGTCACCGTGTCGAACCTTCGGCTACCCAGCGTCCGTACCCGGTCGATTGATCTATCGGCGGCAAGCGCCGCGCTCTGGTTGGCCGCCACCGCCTTCCTCGCGCTCTTGGCACTGTACTTCGTTGGGGTCGATCAGGGCGCGGTGTCGCTGTTCGGTAGTGACATGCATATACACGAGTTTGTGCACGACGCACGGCATCTTCTCGGCTTCCCCTGCCACTGAGCCGCCGGCGTGGAGAAGCGTCTGATCGCACGCGGCCTGCTGGCGGGCGCGATCGCCGCGGTGCTTGCGTTCCTGTTCGCCCGCCTGTGTGCCGAGGCGGTGATAAGCCGTGCCATCGCTTTCGAGGACGGTCGAACCGACGCCGAGAATGCGCACGGCGTCCATGAGCATGGCGTCGAGTTGTTCACCCGCGGTGTGCAGGCCAACATCGGCTTGGGATTCGGTGTGCTGATTTTCGGCGTTGCGATGGGCGCACTGTTTGCCGTGCTGTTCTGCGTCGTCTACGGCCGCGTGAGAGATGTTGGGCCGCGGCCACTTTCCCTGCTGCTGGCGTTCGCCGCGTTTGTCGCGGTGTACTTGGTCCCGTTCCTGAAATATCCCCCAAATCCACCGGCCGTCGGCCAATCCGACACGATCGGCGGGCGCACGGGGTGGTACCTGGTGATGGTGCTGACGTCGGTCGTGCTCACCGGCGCGGCGGTGTGGTTGTCCGGGCGGCTCGTGACCCGGTTCGGCACGTGGAACGGACGGCTGCTCGCGACGGCGGCCTGCCTGGTGGCGATCGTCGTGGTGATGGAGCTGCTGCCGACCGTCGATGAGACGCCCCAACCGTTGCGCGACACCGCGGGCACCATCATCTATCCCGGCTTTCCCGCCGACGTTCTCTACGAATTCAGGTTGCTTTCACTGGGCACGCAGCTGCTGCTCTGGGCGACGATTGGCCTGGTCTTCGGGGCGCTGACCGGCCGGTTGTTCCGTGAGCCGGCCGAGAGGCGAAAGGCGATGAGCGTCTCGCCGTGACCGAAATCATCCGGCTGACCCTGGTGTCGCACGCGATGACCGATGCGATGGCGGCGGGGCGTTTTCCCACCGACGAGCCGTTGAACCGCATCGGCCGTCGACAACTCAAAGCGGCCGCGCGCCTCGACGTCAGCACCGGCGTTCGCCAATTCACCGGACCCGAGGAACGCGCCCGTGAAACCGCGCAGCTGCTGGGCCTGCACGCGGCCACGGAGCCGCGGTTGGCCGACCTTGGTTGCGGAGCGTGGTGTGGGCAGACCCTGCGCGCCCTCGGGCCCGCGGAGCTCGAAACGTGGCTGACCGACCCTACTAGGGCGCCGCACGGCGGCGAGTCGCTCGTCGACCTGATCGATCGGGTAGGCGGATGGCTGGAGTCGCTGACCCACGACACCTCGCCCACCGTGGCGGTGACACATCCGGCGGTGATTCGGGCGGCGATACTGGGGGCTCTCGGCATGCCCCCGAAGTCCTTCTGGCGCATCGACATTGCGCCAGCCAGTCGCACCGTCCTGCATTTCCGCAAAGGCCTCTGGACGTTGCGGTTGTAACCGGACCCGGCTGTCTGTCCCTTCCTACGCGGCCCGCTAGCGAGGCGCGATCAGCTCAAACACCTGCTTGGCGACCTGCAACATCCAGCCCGTCACCTTGGGCCCGTGGTCACGAGGCCAGTTCAGCTGGAAGCTGACCACCCACGGCTGCCCGGTTTTGTCGACGGCATACCAGCTGAACGTGAGGTCCCCCGGTAGGCCGCCGGCCTTGGCGCCGATATACGGCCAGACGTCGCGGTCAAGCTGGATGCCGGAGACCGCGGAAAGGATCTGTCTCACCGGTGCGGCCGGGCCGACCGCGTCGGCTTGCAGCGCCGCATGCACTCGGCAGATGTCCTCGGCGGTGCCGTACCATTCCGCGCCGTAGGTCGAGGCCGGGGTGTGGGCGCGGGTCGGATCCGGTTGATAGGGAGTGGAATTGGCCTGAGCCAGGAGCCGGGCGCGGACATCGGCTGATCCCTGCTTCCACTGGCTGCGCAGATCCGGTTGCCCCCAGCCGACCGAGAACAGCTCGTACATCGTGGGGAACGGGGTCATGCTCGCCGGATCGTGATGGCCGGCGGAGACGAGCGCCTCCTCGATGGCGTGCGTGCCCAGCTTTTCGATCAGCAAGTCGGTCGCCATGTTGTCGCTGGTTGCGATCATTTTCTCGGCGGCCTTGCGCACCGAAACATGTGCTCCCGCAGGCAATTCCAGGCCGGAGGAGCCGACCGCCCTGCTCTTGTCGGTGACGGTCAGCTGATCGTCCCAGGAAACCGTTCCGGTGGTGATCGCACGCGCCAGGGCGTGCAGCACGTACAGCTTGAAAATCGATGCCAGCGGCAGTGATTCGGCGGTGTTGGTGCCGGCCACCGGATCGCAGCGGCCACCGTCAAACTTCTCGACCTTGGCGACCTGATACGAGTAGCGCGCGCCGGTTTTGCTCAGCACCGCGTCGACGTCGTGCCATGAGTCGATCCTCGGCGCCTGGGTGTCCACGTCGAACCGATCGACCCGGCCGTCGTCGTCGGTGTGCAACCGGATGTCTTGCCGCGCTCCGTAAGAGGAGACCAGCCGCAGGATGGCGACGCTGGCGCCGATGTCGACGCCGGCGAGGGTGAAGGGACGATCCCACCACAGCCCTTCCATCGTGGTCTCGACCGAGCTGACTTTGTCCGGCGCGGCGAGGGTGCCGACGCCGACCGGCCCGATCGGCCAGTCCGAGTTCAGCATGTCCATCGTCTGCTGGGCCCGCAGACCGGGCGGAGTTCTGGTGTCGATTCCCCGTCCGGGGCTCGCCGCGTTTGCGTGCGGCGAAGGCGGCGGGGCGCAGCCCGGCGCCAGGATCGCCACCAGGGTCGCTGTCGCGCTCACCGCCGCCAGGCTCGTCGGCAGGGGCCGCGGACGCCGCCTGCTACGCAGTCTGGTCGTTGCCGGCAACGTCCATCACGACCTCGAATTCCAGCAGCGTCGCCCCGGTCGCCACGGGGTTGGCCCGGTGTCCGGCGTGCGCCTCGATGGCCGGCCCGGTCGCCCACGCCTGGAACGCTTCGTCGGACTCCCAGTGCGTCACCACGAAGTACCGGTTCTCGCCCTTGACCGGGCGAAGCAGCTGGAAGCCGAGGAAACCGGGCTGGTTCTCCACCGCGTGCGCGCGGTGGGCGAACCGTTTCTCCAGCTCCGGACCGGCGTCGGCGGGTACCTCGATTGCGTTGATCTTCACCACTGGCGGCATTCCGTTAGGCTACCGCCACCCCTGACCTGGTCGGCTCCTGGCCCGGGCACGCAAAGATGGTGATATGCCCGGCGATCTGTTGACCTGCCACGGCGGAAACGGCGACCCGGTGGTGCTGGTGCACGGCCTGATGGGCCGGGGCACCACGTGGTCGCGTCAGCTACCGTGGCTGAGCCGGTTGGGCACCGTGTACACCTACGACGCGCCGTGGCACCGCGGCCGCGAGGTCGAGGACCCACATCCCATCAGCACCGAACGGTTCGTCGCCGATCTCGCCGACGCGGTGCGCGAATTGGAGAAGCCGGTCCGGCTCGTCGGGCATTCGATGGGCGCCCTGCATTCGTGGTGTTTGGCGGCGGAGCGCCCGGATCTGGTGTCGGCGCTCGTTGTCGAGGACATGGCGCCGGACTTCCGCGGTCGCACGACCGGCCCGTGGGAGCCGTGGCTGCACGCCCTGCCGGTCGAATTCCATTCTCCTGAACAGGTTTTCGACGAGTTCGGGCCAGTCGCCGGCCAGTATTTTCTGGAAGCGTTCGACCGAACGGCCACCGGGTGGCGGTTGCACGGCCACACCTCGCGCTGGATCGAGATCGCCGCCGAGTGGGGCACCCGGGACTACTGGGATCACTGGACGGCTGTGCGCGCGCCGGCGCTGCTCATCGAGGCGGCCACATCGGTGACGCCACCGGGCCAGATGCGTGCCATGTCCGAAAGGGGCTACACCGCAACGTATTTGCGTGTCGAGCGGGCCGGTCACCTGGTTCACGACGAAGCGCCGCAGGCATACCGGCACGCCGTCGAGTCCTTCTTGTCGGCTACCGCCGCCCGGTGAGCCCGCGCGCCGTGCGCAACGCCACCGCCATCAGCGTATTGGTGGGGTTCTGGCAGCCAGAGGTGACGAACACGCTGCCGTCGGCGACATACACGTTGTCCATCTGATGCATCCGTCCGTTCGGATCGGTGACGCTCGTCGTCGGGGACACCCCCATCTGCATCCCGCCCATGACGTGCTTCGTGTTCGGCGGCGTGCCGCCCCCGACTGACCTCGCCAAACCGTCGGGGACGGCGGCGAACAGCGTCGCACCGGCCGCTGCCATCATCGCGGTGATGGGGACGAGGTAGAACGCCTGCGCGACCTTCTCGTGCTTTCCCGGCGCCCAGGTCACACGGGCAACCGGTTGGCCATTGAGGTCGGTGACCGTCGGGTCGAGGGTGACGTTGTTGGTCAGATATGGCAGGTCGGTGCCGATGAAGTTGACCCCCGCGAGGCGGTCGCGCAGGAGCGATGCGCGCATCAGGTCCTTGAACGGGCTACCGAAGAGCTGCACCCCCGGCAGGAATCCCAGGATCTCCTGGTAGAACTTGCCTTCAGTGATCGGGTCCTGGCTTCCGCCCAGCTCGCACAGCCCGCCACGGATATAGGGAAGCCCGGCCAGCTTTGCCACGGCTCGAGCGCCGGGAAAGTTGGGGTTGCAGAAATCCTCCATGCACTGCGTGATCGAGCGGCCGCGGTAGGCGTGGACTCGCTGATCGAGATAGATCCCGAATCCGTCGACAAAGTTGTGAAACATCAGCCGGGCACCGATCCGACCGCTGGCGTCGGGCAGCCCGGAGAGCAGAGCAAGACGTGAGGTCTCGATCGCCGAGGCGGCCAGCACCACCAGGTCTGCGCTTTCGCCGCCGGCATTGCCCTGCGGATCGAGATAGGAGACGCCGGTGGCCCGACGGCCGGTGAAGTTGACCCTGGTGACGGTGGTTTCGGGGTGCAACAGCACCCGCCCCGTCCTCAGCGCCCGCCGCAGCGGCGCAAGCGCGCCCACCCTGGCCGAAATCGGGCAGCCGTAATTGCTGCAGAAGCCGCAATTGTTGCACGCCGGGCGGCCGTCGTACTCGACCGAATTGATCGCGGTCGGAAACGGATAGGGATGCAGCCCAACGCGCTTGGCCCCCTTGGCGATGAGCATGGACGAGCGCTGCTGCGGCCCAGGCGGCATGGGGAAGGGCCTGGAGCGTGGCGCGTGCTTCAGGGTGAGGGTGGGGATCGTCCCGACGTCGCCCTGCGTTCCGAGCAGCGCCTCGATCGCGTCGTAGTACGGGGCGATCTCGCCGTATTCGAACGGCCAATCCTGCACGTCCGCGCCGGGCTGCGGCCCCAGCAACGACAGTCCCTTGAAGTCGATGTCCCAGAATCGCGGGACCTTCGCGTCCCAGTGGGTCGTTCCGCCGCCGACCGTCACCGGGAGTTCGTTCACCGGGCCGACGTAGCTCGCGGGCTGGCTGGCCTTGGGCCGAAAGGTGCGCGGGTAGGCGATCGGGTCCGGCTGCTCGAAATAGCGATACAGCGCCTTGAGTTCGTCATTGGAAAACGTAGTCCCGAGTGGGCCGGTGCCGTCGAGGTTGGTGTAGTAGTTCGACCCCTTCTCGAATATCACCACGTCCCAGCCGTTCTCGGCGAGCTCCATGGCCACGGTCGACCCGCCGGCGCCGGAGCCGACGATGATCGCCTTAGCGGCCGGCACCTACGCCGCCCTTTCCGCCGAGTTTCGCGATGAGCTGTTCCCACCCGTGGCGCACCCGGTCGATGATGTCGGTGACCACGACCACGTCCAAGTGGGCGGCTTCGACCTCGGCGGGGCTGTATCCCCGCGGCTGTGAGTCCCCCGGAAACTTGATGTCCTTCCAACCGACCAGGTTCGCGTTGCCGCCGTACTCGGGGTTGCTGTACATCGCCTCGATGGTGTGACCGAACAGCAGCTTGGTGAATGTCAGCACCTGGCCGTGAACGAGGATGACGTCCTGCCTCTCCGGCTTGACGGCGGTGAAGTCGCCGCCGGCCTGCCGGTCGAGCATGGCGATGCCGTCGTTGTATTGGCTGCGAAGCTGCATGATGCGCTGTCGCCACGCGTAGGTCTGGGCACGGTTGAGCGGGACGAAGGTGGCCATGTAGTCGGCAGAGCCGCCGGCGCGGTTGCTCCAGGGGCCGCCCGCGTGCACGTCGGGGGGCGTGACGTCGAACACCGACAGCATCCGGTCCAGATAGTTCACCACGTTCGCCTCGTGCGCTCCGGGACTGCCCAGCTCGGCCGGGCAGTCTTCCGGGCCGGGGATCAGGCGGCGGGTCGCGGCGTCGAGTACCGCGGCCTGGTGCGGCGTCAGGAATCGGTATCCCGGTGCGGCGGAAGCGGCGGGGATGCCGCGGGGCAAGGTGGCGGCCAGTGGCAGCAGGCTCAGCCCGCCGAGGACGACGCGCCTGGACACCGCCGGCGCAAGGCGCGGGGTGGGGGCGGCCTCCTGGCTGGGCACATCGGCAGGGTAAGACGCAGGTTGGCGCCTTCTTGGGAAAGTGCCGGCGTGGCGGCGTGTCGGGACTGCGCCGAGACGGGCGCGCGGCGGTGCGCGGCTAGTGCTCGCCGGGCAACGCGAACCGGCCGTCGGCCATGCGGACCACCAGGCCGTCGGCCAGCAGCGAATCCAGCGCCCGGTCGCGCTGGACGCAATCCGTCAGCCACGCCACGTCGAGCTGTGCCCGGGTGACCGGAGAATCATTGGTCCGCAACACGTCCAGCAGGCGGCCGCGGACCTGACGGTCGGTGCCGGCGTAGGTTTGCGCCCGGCGCCCCGGCCCCTGCCCAGGGGGCCGGCCCGCCCGCCGCCATGCGCACTCGCGCAGCGGGCACAATCCGCACCGCGGCGCCCGCGCGGTGCACACCGTGGCGCCCAGTTCCATGAGCGCCGCCGAGAACGTCGGGGCCCGATCGTCGTCCGGTAGCAACGCCGAGACGTCGGAGTGGTCGCGCGCCGCCGAGGCTGTGCCGGCGTCGGCCAAGCCGTGCACGGCGCGGGCCACCACCCGCCGCACGTTGGTGTCCACCACCGGTGTCCGCTGGCGGTAGGCGAAGCAGGCCACGGCGCGCGCCGTGTAGCTGCCGACACCCGGCAACGTCAGCAGGGTGTCCACGTCCGCCGGAACCACGTCGTCATGATGGCGCGCGATGACGGTGGCGCACTCGTGCAAGCGCTTGGCCCGCCTGGGATAACCCAGTTTGCCCCAGGCGCGCAGCACATCCGCGGCGCTGGCCGCCGCGGTCGCCGACGGCGTCGGCCAGCGCCGCACCCAGTCCGGCCAGATCGCGAGCACCCGGACCACCGGCGTCTGCTGCAACATGAACTCGCTGACCAGGATCTGCCACGGGCTGACGTTCGGCTCTCGCCAGGGCAAGTCGCGGCGCGCCCGGTCGTACCAGGCGATGAGTTGGTCTGGCGGGACGTTCATCTGCGCGTGCGGCATGATGTGTGCCATGCCCAACACCACTCCCGTAACCGCATGGAAAGCACTCAAAGAGGGTAACGAGCGATTCGTCGCCGGCACGCCCGAGCACCCCAACCAGAGCGTCGACCACCGCGCCAGCCTGGCCGCGGGGCAGAAGCCGATCGCAGCGATATTCGGCTGCGCGGACAGCCGGGTGGCCGCCGAGCTCCTCTTCGACCAAGGCCTCGGCGACATCTTCGTGGTGCGCACCGCCGGGCAGGCCATCGACTCGGCGGTGCTGGGCTCCCTCGAGTACGCGGTCGCGGTACTCGGCGTGCCGCTGGTCGTCGTCGTCGGCCACGACAGCTGCGGCGCCGTCAAGGCCGCGGTGGGCGCGGTCGACGACGGCTCGGTGCCGGCCGGTTTCATCCGCGACGTCGTGGAGCGGGTTGCGCCGTCGATCCTGATGGGCCGGCGCGAGGGCCTCAGCCGCGCCGATCAGTTCGAGGAGCGGCACGTGCGCGAGACGGTCGCGCAGCTCACGTCGCGTTCCGCGGTGATCGCCGAGCGGGTGTCGGCGGGCACCCTGGCGATCGCGGGCGTCACCTATCACCTCGCCGACGGGCGCGCCGAGTTGGTCGACCACGCCGGCGACATCGGCGAATAAGCGGTCGTTGACCGTGCCGCCGCGGCGTTGAGTGTGTTGGGGCGGCCGCGCGGCCCGGCGTGTCCTCGCCGTGGCCGCACACGCGGAGCCGCCCCTAACACGGCGGCCGGCCAGCAAACAGGGCGACACGCCGAGCCGGGTCGACCAAATCCGCGTGACCTGGGCCTACGGTGTGAACGTGCTGGATCTGGAACCGCGAGGCCCGCTACCTACAGAGATCTATTGGCGGCGGAGAGGCTTGGCCGTCGGTGTTGCGGTCGTGGTGATCGGTGTAGCGGTCGCCACGGTCATCGCCATCATGGGCCACACCGCGGCTGCCAAACCCGTCAACGCCGACAAACCCAACTCCGCTCAGAGCAAGCCGGTCGCGCCGGCGCCGCAGCCGCCGCCACCGGCGGGTCCGGAAGGTGTCACCCCGGTGGCGCCACCGCAGGGGCAGAACCCCGAGACGCCCACACCCACCGCCGCGGTGCAGCCGCCGCCGGTGCTGAAGGAAGGCGACGACTGCCCGGATTCGACGCTGGCCGTCAAGGGCCTGACCAATGCGCCCCAGTACTTCATCGGCGACCAGCCGAAGTTCACCATGGTCGTCACCAACATCGGGCTGGTTTCCTGCAAGCGCGACGTCGGGGCGGCGGTGCTCGCCGCCTACGTGTACTCGCTGGACGGCAAGCGGCTGTGGTCCAACCTGGACTGCGCGCCGTCCAACGAGACCCTGATCAAGACCTTCACGCCGGGTGAGCAGGTGACCACGGCCGTGACCTGGACGGGGATGGGGTCGGCGCCGCACTGCCCGCTGCCGCGGCCGGCGATCGGGCCGGGCACCTACAACCTCGTCGTACAGCTGGGCAACCTGCGGTCCCAGCCGCTCCCGTTCGTTCTGAACCAGCCGCCACCAGCTCCGGGACCGGTGCCGGGCCAGCAGGCGCTCGCGCCGCCACCGGAGGCCCCGCCGGTCGCCTCGCCCACCACCCCGACGGGTTAGCCGCCACCTAGCTCAGCGGGTCCGCGATGGTCGACTCCGCCAGTTGCGAGAGCCCCTCGCGCACGTGGCGCGCCCACATCGCGCCGATGCCGTCCACCGATTGCAGATCGCTGGCGCTGGCCGCCAACAGGCCCTGCAGCGTTCCGAACGCCCGGACCAGCAGATCGGCGTGGGCGAACTGCAGCCGGGGGATACCGGCCAGCGCGCGATAGCCGCGCGGGCTCAGCGCCGAATCCTGCGCCTCCGACGTCGTCGGGTATCCGAAAACCTTTGCCAGCGAAGTGAAGTCGAGCAGCTCGGTATCGGACAGGCTGTCCAGCTCGTCCAGGGTGGCGGTCAGTTGCGCTTCGGACGACGGCTCCGGGCTGGCGTGGTAGTCGCGCACGATCAGCTCTCGGGCGGTGTCATTGCCGCCCAGCAGCTCCTCGAGCTGCAGCCGTAACTGCCGCCCGTCCGTGCCCAGTTCGACGCAGTCATAGTCGATGACCAGCCCGATCCGACGGACCAACTCGAGCCGCTGCACCACGGTCATCACGTCGCGCAGGGTGACGAAGTCCTCGATCTCCGCACGGGACAGTTGCCTGCTGACCTCGTCGAGCCGGGTTTTGTACCGCTCCAAGGTGGCGATGGCCTGATTGGCCCGCGACAGGATGGTCGCCGAATCGGCCACCACATGGCGCTCGCCGGCGACGTAGACGGTGACGATGTTCATGGAGTGGCTGACCGAGATCACCGGGTAGCCGGTCTGGATCGCGGCCCGCTCGGCGGAGCGGTGTCGGGTGCCCGATTCGTCGGTGGGTATCGACGGATCGGGCACCAACTGCACGTTGGCCCGGACGATGCGGCTGCCGTCGGTGGACAGGATGACGGCGCCGTCCATCTTCGAGAGCTCACGCAGCCGGGTGGGTGCGTACCGGACGTCGAGGGCGAAGCCGCCGTCGCAGATGGCCTCGACGTTCTCGTCGTTGCCGAGCACGATCAAGGCGCCGGTGCGGCCGCGCAGGATGCGCTCCAGGCCATCCCGCAGCCCAGTGCCCGGCGCCAGCCGGGCGACGGTCTCCCGCAGGGTCGGACGTGTCACAGCGTGTCATTCTGAGCCCAGTTGTGCTACCCGTCCAGCCGCGGGGGCTCGGCAGCACCGTCCCCGCAGTGGTCGGCGATGTCGATCATGTGCTCCAGGGCGGCGACGATGGTGGGCGCGCTGAGCACGCGCATGCCCGCCGGCACCATCTCCGGCCGGCGGTCGCTGCCGGCTGGGATCAGTGCGAGGTTGAACCCCTGCCGCGCGGCTTCGGCCAACCGCCGCTCCATGCCGCTGACCCGGCGCAGGTCGCCGGCCAGCCCGACTTCGCCGATCATGACCGCGGTGGTGGGCAGTGGCAGGTTGGCGTATGCCGACGCCAGCGCTATCGCGACGGCGAGATCCGAGGACGGATCGGTCAACCGCATGCCGCCAACCGTCGACAGGTAAACATCGTTGACAGCGACGGCCAGCCTGGCGTGCTTTTCCAGCACGGCGGTGATCATCGCGGCCCGGGCCTGGTCGATGCCGCTGACGGCCCGGCGCGGTGAACCGCCGGACGGGGTCGCCAGCAGCGCCTGGACCTCGCCGATCAGGGGCCGCTTCCCGTCCAGCGTCACGGTGATCGCGGTACCGGCAACCGGCGCGGGCCGTTGGTCGAGGAAGAGGTGCGACGGGTCGGTGACGTCCTCGATCCCGTTGTCGTGCAGCATGAAACACCCCACTTCGTCGGCCGCGCCGAAGCGGTTCTTCAGACCGCGGACCATCCGCACCGAACCGTTGCGGTCTCCCTCGAAATGAAGCACCACGTCGACCAGGTGCTCCAGCGAGCGCGGTCCGGCGATGGCCCCGTCCTTGGTGACGTGGCCGACGAGGATCAGGGCGACATCCTGCGCCTTCGCGGCCGCGGTCAGTGCGGCGGTGACGGCGCGCACCTGCGTGACACCGCCGGCGACACCGTCGGCCTCGGTGGTCGACAGCGTCTGCACCGAGTCCACGATGACCAGCGCCGGCCGCAGCGCCGCCATGTGGTCCAGCACGGTGTGCAGGTCCGATTCGACGGCCAGATAAACGTCGTCTCCGCCGCAGCCAGTCCGGTCGGCGCGCAGCCGGATCTGACCCGCGGACTCCTCGCCGGAGACGTACAGTGCCCGCCGGCCGGATCGCGCCCAGCGATGGGCGACCTTGAGTAACAACGTCGACTTACCCACGCCCGGATCGCCCGCCAGCAGCGTCACGGAGCCCGGCACCACGCCGCCCCCGAGCACCCGGTCGAGCTCCCCTACGCCCGTGGAGTGGTGCCGGCTGTGCCCAGGCTCGATGCACGCGAGCGGAACGGCTCGCCGGGCCGGACCGGGAACCTGACCCGAACTACGGCGGGCGCCACCGACTGCGCTGAGGGCCGGCGCCTCGTCGACGGTGCCCCAAGAGCCGCATTCCAGGCAGCGGCCAACCCATTTGGCGCTGACATGTCGGCACTCCGAGCAGCGGTATTGCGTGCGTGCGTTTGCCACTCCGTGAAGGTATCGAGCAGCACCGACAAACCCGTGACGTGACACCGACCTCGTCAGGCCGGCTTGTCAGGCCGGCTGGGGCCCCAGTCCCGCCGAGACGGGGACGGCCACGGTGGCCTGCCCGGCCTTCTCGAAATTGAACGTGCAGTTGTAGGTGAGGCCGTTCGTGATGGGCTTGCTCAACGCGACGGTCGCCCTGACGGCATTGCCGGAGCCGACCGGCCCCGGCGCCACCTTCGGGCCCTCGGGCGTCCCGATGAACAGCATCCCGGCGACGGGCAGTCGACCATCGCCTTCCACCGTCACCGTGCCGATGTCACTGGTGATGCCCACGAGCCTGTCGGGGGTGTCGGGCGACTGGTTGATGGCGACCGCTACCAGGTCCACCGACCGGCCCGGCTGGATGAAGTCGCCGGTCTGCACGGCTTGCATCCGGATGTCGCGCACCGCGACGTTGTTGATCGTGACGAGATTGCCGTTGACGGCGGGTTCCTGGGTGGCCATCTGGGAGAGCTGACCTGCGCCGCAACCGCTCAGCAGCGCCGCGACCAACGCGACCAGGCCGGCGAGCGCGACCCGTACGGTCGGGGCGGAACCTCGGACGGGGAGGCCGATCTTGAAGCGGTTCACTCGATGCCTCCTGCTCGGCTCGCGCCGTGATGACCACCGGCCCGGTGATTCGACTTTGCGACTGTGCACACGCAACTATGCACACCCAACTATGCAGAGTAGTAGGAAGGTCCATCCAGCGGTAGCGCAGGGCGCCAGACCAGCATGGGAGGGCTCGAGTGGGGTGCCCGTGGGCGCCGATCACGACGTTGGTAAGGTATGCGCTTGCATGTCTTGCTCCGCCTGTCAACCCCTAATCTGCCCGTGTTGTGCCCCTGACCTGCGAAGTTGTTCCGCACACCTGGGGCCCCCGTGCTAGACTGAAGCAACGAAAGGGGCTCGAATCAGATGATCTTCAAGGTCGGCGACACCGTTGTATACCCACACCACGGTGCTGCGTTAGTCGAGGCGATCGAAACCCGGACCATCAAAGGGGAACAAAAAGAGTATCTCGTCTTGAAAGTGGCGCAGGGCGACCTGACGGTTCGAGTACCCGCGGATAACGCCGAATACGTCGGTGTTCGCGACGTCGTCGGCCAGGAAGGCCTCGACAAGGTTTTCCAGGTGTTGCGCGCCCCGCACACCGAGGAGCCGACGAACTGGTCCCGCCGTTACAAGGCCAACCTGGAAAAGCTCGCCTCCGGCGATGTCAACAAGGTGGCCGAGGTGGTGCGCGATCTGTGGCGCCGCGACCAGGAACGCGGGTTGTCCGCCGGCGAGAAGCGCATGCTGGCCAAGGCGCGGCAGATTCTCGTCGGTGAGCTGGCGCTGGCCGAAAGCACCGACGACGCCAAGGCGGAGACCATCCTCGACGAGGTTTTGGCCGCCGCTTCCTGAACAGCCCTGAGGCTTCGTTGGTCGAGGGTGGTCGGGGAAGCTCTGGCACGGTAGCCGCGGTTGTCCCCGCCGCGGGATCGGGCACGCGGCTGGCCGCCGGAATTCCGAAGGCTTTCTGTGAACTGGATGGGCGCACCCTGCTGGAGTGGGCCGTCTGCGGGCTGCTGGAATCGGGCATTATCGATCACGTCGTGGTGGCGGTCCCCGCCGACCGCGTCGACGAGGCCAAGCGGGTCCTGAGCGACCGTGCGACGGTCGTCGCCGGCGGTGCCGACCGGCCCGAATCGGTCAGCCGGGCCCTGGCGGCCCTTCCCGAAAACCCCGACTTCGTGCTGGTGCACGATGCCGCGCGAGCGCTGACGCCGCCGGGGCTGATCGTGCGCGTGGTCGACGCGTTGCGGGCCGGCCACGCCGCCGTGGTGCCCGCGCTGCCGCTGTCTGACACCATCAAGGCCGTGGATGCCAACGGGGTGGTCCTGGGCACGCCGGAACGGGCCGCGCTGCGAGCGGTGCAGACCCCGCAAGGCTTTGCCACCGACCTGCTGGTGCGCGCCTACCGGCGGGCCGCCGCGGCGGGCTTCACCGACGACGCGTCGCTCGTCGAGCAGCTGGGCGGCCAGGTGCAGGTGGTCGACGGCGACCCGCTCGCGTTCAAGATCACCACCCCGCTGGACCTGCAGCTGGCCCAAGCGATTGTGCGCCGGTGACGCTGCCACGGGTCGGGCTGGGCACCGATGTGCACCCGATCGCACCCGGGCGGCCGTGCTGGCTTGCCGGGCTGCTGTTTTCCGACGCCGACGGCTGCGCCGGTCATTCCGACGGCGATGTGGCGGCGCATGCGCTGTGTGACGCGCTGTTGTCGGCCGCGGGGCTGGGCGACATTGGGACGGTGTTCGGGGTCGACGATCCTCGTTGGGCGGGCGTCAGCGGTGCCGACATGCTGCGCCACGTCGCCGAACTGGTATCCCGGCAGGGCTACCGGATCGGAAACGCCGCCGTGCAGGTGATCGGCAATCGACCTAAGGTCGGCCCCCGCCGCGCGGAGGCGCAGCTGGTGTTGTCCGGTTTGCTCGGTGCGCCGGTATCCGTATCGGCGACGACCACCGACGGCCTCGGCCTCACGGGTCGAGGCGAGGGCCTCGCCGCCATCGCCACCGCGCTGTTGTTCGCCGTCGGGTGAGCCCGCCGGGTGGCCGGGCGGGTGGGAATCAGCAGGTAAGCTGGCACGTCGTGATCGATCGCGCCCGTCTGCGGCTACACGACACGGCCGCCGGCGCCGTGCGTGATTTCGTCCCGCTGCGCGACGGGCACGTCTCCATTTACCTGTGCGGGGCCACCGTCCAGGGCCTGCCCCACATCGGACACGTCCGCAGCGGGGTCGCATTCGACATCCTGCGCCGCTGGTTGATCGCGCGTGGCTACGACGTCGCGTTCATCCGCAACGTCACCGACATCGAGGACAAGATCCTGGCCAAGGCCGCGGCGGCCGGCCGACCGTGGTGGGAGTGGGCGGCCACCTACGAGCGGGCCTTCAGCGCCGCCTACGACGCCCTGGACGTGCTGCCGCCGTCTGCGGAGCCGCGCGCCACGGGGCACATCACCCAGATGGTCGAATTAATGGAACGCCTGATCGAAACCGGCCACGCCTACGCGGCCGCGGGCGACGTCTACTTCGACGTGCTGAGCTACCCGGAGTACGGCCGGCTGTCGGGGCACCGGATCGACGATGTCCATCAGGGCGAGGGTGTGGCCACCGGCAAGCGGGACCAGCGCGACTTCACCCTTTGGAAGGGCGAAAAGCCCGGCGAGCCGTCGTGGCCCTCGCCGTGGGGCCGCGGTCGGCCGGGTTGGCACCTGGAATGCTCGGCGATGGCCCGCACCTACCTTGGTCCAGAGTTCGACATCCATTGCGGCGGAATGGATTTGGTGTTTCCGCACCACGAGAACGAGATCGCGCAGAGCCGCGCCGCCGGGGACGGATTCGCTCGTTACTGGCTGCACAACGGCTGGGTGACCATGGGCGGCGAGAAGATGAGCAAGTCGCTGGGCAACGTGCTGGCCATACCGGCGATGTTGGAGCGGGTGCGCCCGGCCGAACTGCGCTACTACCTCGGCAGCGCGCATTACCGCTCGATGCTGGAGTTCTCGGAGTCCGCGCTGCAGGACGCCGTGAAAGCCTATGTGGGAGTTGAGGAGTTCCTGCACCGGGTGCGCAGCCGGGTCGGTGCCGTCGAGCCCGGGCAGTGTACGCAGAAGTTCGCCGAGGCGCTCGACGACGACCTGGCCGTCCCGATCGCGCTGGCCGAGGTGCACCACGCGCGCGCCGAGGGCAACCGGGCGCTCGACGCCGGTGACCACGAAGGCGCATTGCAGCACGCGGGCGCAATCCGCGCGATGATGGGGATCCTGGGCTGCGACCCGCTCGACGAGCGCTGGGAAACCCGCGACGAGACATCGGCCGCGTTGGCCGCCGTCGACGTGCTGGTGCAGGCGGAGCTGGAAAACCGGGAAAAGGCGCGCCGGGAACGCAATTGGGCGCTGGCCGACGAGATCCGGGATCGGCTCAAGCATGCCGGGATCGAGGTCACCGACACCGCCGACGGACCGCAGTGGACGCTGGGCGGTGACGGCAAGTAGATGGCCGGTAACTCTCGGCGCCGCGGGGCGGTACGCAAACCCGGCACCAAGAAAGTCGCCGGTGTCGGGTCCGGCGGCCAGCGACGTCGCGGGCTCGAGGGGCGGGGTCCCACACCGCCGGCGCACATGCGCCCCAACCACCCCGCCGCCAAGCGTGCCCAGTCGCAATCGCGCCGACCGGCCAAGCGCACCGATGAGGCCGAAACGGTGCTCGGCCGCAATCCCGTGCTGGAGTGTCTGCGTGCGGGTGTCCCGGCCACCGCACTGTATGTAGCGCTGGGCGCCGAGGCCGACGAGCGGCTCACCGAATCCGTTGCCCGCGCGGCCGATTCGGGCATCGCGATCCTGGAGGTGCCGCGCGCCGACCTTGATCGCATGACCGCCAACCACCTGCACCAGGGCATCGCGTTGCAGGTGCCGCCGTACAATTACGCCCACCCCGATGACCTGCTCGCCGCCGCTCTTGATACACCTCCCGCGCTGCTGGTCGCGTTGGACAACATCTCCGATCCCCGCAACCTCGGCGCCATCGTGCGTTCGGTCGCTGCGTTCGGTGGCCACGGCGTGCTGATCCCGCAGCGGCGTTCGGCCTCGGTGACGGCCGTGGCCTGGCGCACCAGTGCGGGCGCCGCCGCCCGCCTGCCGGTGGCGCGGGCCACCAACCTGACTCGGGCGCTGAAGAGTTGGGCCGACCGCGGGCTGCGCGTGGTCGGGTTGGACGCGGGCGGCGACACCGCACTCGACGACGTGGACGGAACGGATCCCTTGGTGGTGGTCGTCGGCTCGGAGGGCAACGGGCTGTCGCGGTTGGTGCGCGAGACTTGTGACGAGGTGGTGGCTATTCCGATGGCGGGTCGAACGGAGTCGCTGAACGCATCGGTGGCCGCCGGGGTGGTGTTGGCCGAAATCGCCCGCCAGCGCAGGCACTAGATGATCGCCCGGCTCGTGGCCGCGCTGCTCACGCCGGCGGTGTTCCTCGCCCCGCCGGCTGGCGCGCAACCGTCGGGTTTCGACCTGCAGGCGCATCGCGGCGGTCGCGGCGAGACGACCGAGGAATCGCTGCGGGCGTTCGCCAAGTCGCTTGAATTGGGCGTCACCACACTGGAACTCGACATCGTGCTGACTAAGGACGCGCATCCCGTGGTGTGGCACGACCCGACGATCCAGGCCGACAAGTGCGCCGACACCGGCCCGGCGTTCGCCGGTGACCCGGCATATCCGTACGTGGGCAAGCTGGTGCACGAGCTCACCCTGGCGCAGGTCGGCACGTTGGATTGCGGAAAGCGGCTCGCCGAGTTTCCCGGCGCGGAAGTGGTGCGGGGCAACAAGATAGCGACGCTGCCCGAAGTGTTTGCGCTCGCCGACTCCTATCACGCCGACGTCCGCTACAACGTCGAAACGAAAGTGGAGGCCGATCACCCGGGCGCTTCGGCAGAACCGCAGGAATTCGTCGACGTGATACTGGCCGCCGTCAGGGCGGCGGCCAAGATTGATCGGGTAGAGATTCAGAGCTTCGACTGGCGAACGCTGCCCATGGTGCACCAAGCCGAGCCGTCGATTCCGTTGGTGGCGTTGTACAACGAGGAGACGTGGGCGCCGGATTCACCGTGGCTGGCCGGCGAAAATGCCGCCGCGATCAACGATCCGATGATCGGGGCGCTGATGGTCGGCGCCACGATCGTCTCGCCCAGGTACCAATTGGTCACCGGCAAACCTTACGTCGACCACGCTCATTCGTTGGGGCTCAGGGTGATTCCATGGACCGTCGACGATGCGGCCGCCATGCGCGAGCAGATCGCCGACGGCGTCGACGGCATCATCACCGACTATCCGACGCTGCTGCGCGGCGTGCTGGCCGAGCTGGGCATGCCGCTGCCGTTTGCGTATCACCGGAACTAGTGCTCGGTCCCCGACCGCGGCGGAGCGTTCGTCACCGCACCGTGGAGGGCCGCGTTTACCGCGTGCCAACGGGTGGGGCCCGGTCGCGCGAGGAGCTGGCGTGCTAGTCATATCCGGATCCGGCGGCTGCGGGTAGCGCCAATGGCTGCGATCGTGTGTCTGCTCGGGCCGGGTTGGGTGCCGAGCAGTCGC
>NZ_JAFBAT010000163.1 GCF_019247615.1 Mycobacterium sp.
AGCGTGGCGTATGCGGTCGACACCGCACTCGTCGAGGCGCCGACGATCTGGGTGTTCGCCGCCTGCAGCCCCGAGATGATGCCGGTTATCGTGGGCGCCCCGGAGGGAAGCGTCGGTGTGCCGGAACCCGACGACAGTGACACGAGCGCCTGCGATACGCCCTGCGGCGATGGTATCCGCGGCGGCCCGGCTGAGTGCAAGTCGCCGATCGCGGCGCCGATCCCCTGGTGGACACCGCTGACGAGGGCGGGCCCCAGGGCGGCGGTGTCGCTGAGCGGCGGCAGAAATCCGAACGGGGTGGCCACATTGGCGGGGCCTGTGGACCAACCGAAATGCGGGTTGCCGTAACCCCAGTCGACAAGCGGCGTCAAGACGGGCTGGGCCAGATCCGCCATCGGGTTCCCGACGAACGGGATCAGACGCACCGGATCCAGCAGCGGCAGTTGGTGCGTCGGAATCATGTAGTAGGTGGTGGTGGTCGGCCCCTGTGTCGGCAGCACGACGGCCGAATCGATCTGCGTCGGCGTGAGGCCTGCGTAACCGGTGTGCACGGTCGCCATCCCCGCCAATGCGTTGAGGTCGGAGAAGACATCGATCGGGTATTGCGGAAAGTCGGCCCACCCGTCGTATTCGAGGGTGTAAACCTTGGTCGGGAAGTCATTGCTCGGCGCCGCACCCAGCGTCGAAAAACCCAGTGTTGGAAGGCTCAGACCCGGGAAGCGCGCATCCCAGCCCCCGTTGGGATTCATCGAATTTCCAAGCAGCACAAAGTTTATCGGTAGCGAGCTCGGGGTGCCGCCCGGGTCCAACGCCTTCATTTCCAGGGTGGCGATGTTGGCGCCCTGCGAATAGCCCACAACGTTGACGGTGTTCCCGGCGGCGAGTTGCTGCTGCACCGCGGTGTTGAGGCTCGTGACGCCGCGGGCTATCGAAACGTTCTGCTGCAAGTCCGTGACACCGCTGTCCGGGTACTCCCCGGCCGGCATGGAGAGGGCTCGGACGAGGCCGACGGGAAAGTTGGGCGCGACGTACTTGCTGACCACGTTGGCCACGAAGGTTGGCGGCGGCGTCGGCGTCCCGCTGCCGTCCAGGACGAAAGTGACGGGCGGATCGGCCGACGCCGCATTGGGGACGAGCGCGGCACTCCCGACGGCTTCGGTCTGGGCGTAGGCGTTGGCGCCGGCGAACAGCCTGTCGGCGAACCCGCTGTGTAGCAACGCCGCCCGCCCCATGACCGCCTGCCAGTCCCGCCCGTATGCGTTGAACACGCTGGCGATCGCCGCCGACACCTCATCGGCGGCCGCCGCCACCACCCCTGTTGTGCTGGCCGCCGCACCCTTCGCGGCGCCGTCGATCGTCCTGGCAATGGCCGCCACATCCCCAGCCGCCCGCGCCATCGCCTGCGGCCGCGCTAGCACGCCCTGTCCTGCCGGCACCCGGCCAGCTTAGAGCGATCTGTCCCGGCCGGCGGCCCATTCCACTGGCGGGCAAGCGCGGTTGGGCGACAATCGGTGTGCAGATCAGACTCGTGAGGACGGTGGGCCATGGTAGGCAACCAAGAGGGAATCGGCGTGCTGAAACTCGAATGCCCGCAATCCCACCCCGTGGGGAGGATCCTCAAGGAGGCCCCGCATCAGTCCGTCCTTTACGACCCGGGGGCCGCGGTCGGGCCGCGCCGATTCTGGCCGGACGAAGACGAGCAGCCACAGTTCAAAGCGCACTGTCGCTTCTGTGACAAATCGGTGGGAGAATCCACCGCCACGCTGCAGGGCAGGCTGGCCACCCTGGTCGCCGACGTCTCGAAGGTGACTGGGACCGCTTCTTTGCAGTATCTCTAGGGCACGTCGATCCACTCACCCAAGGCGGCGCCCAGAACTTCAGCCGCCGCGGCCTTGACCGCGGTCAGCGTCAGCGGTCGCCCGCGTTCTTTGGTCGGCACACTGGCCGCCCCCGCGAATAGCACCGTGCCCCAACCGGCCCGCCGCACCGGGATGCGTCAAAATCAGCGGCGAGGCCAGCGCCATCCGGCGGCCATCGTCGTCGAGATTGTCGGGATGCTGGTCGTGGCTGACCAATACGGCATCGACCGGCCCGAGCGCCTCGGCGCTCACCGCCGGACCCGTGAGCTTGGTCAGGTAGCCATGCGCTCCCGGCGGGTCGAAGGTCGGGTCCATCACGATCCTGCGGCCGGCGATGTCGACGACCGTCGTAGGACCCCCGAGCACACTGATCGCACATTTGCGCCGCCGCGCGATGGGCGAGCGCCCCGTCAGATGTGCCACGATGACTGCCATGGTGAGCGCGAATCGCGCCCGGTCCCGCACATTCGTCGTGACGGGCGCGGCGTCGGGGATCGGCCTGGCCACCGCGCGGCGGCTGCTGGCCGAAGGCGGCACGGTCATCGGCGCCGACCTGAGTCAGCCACCCGACCTGGAGTCCGACGAATTCCGCTTCGTCACCGCCGACGTCACCGATGAGGCCGCCGTCGACGCGGTGCTGGCCGCCGTTCCCGAGCGCCTCGACGGCGTCTTCCACGCGGCCGGCATTGCGGGCGGCGGCCCGGTGCACCTGCTCGACCGGGCCGAATGGGAGCGGGTTATCGGGATCAACCTCACCGGCACTTTCCAGGTGGCCAGGGCGGCGCTGGCCAGGATGATCGACCAACCACGGGTCGACGGTGAGCGGGGCTCGATCGTGACGGTCGCCAGCATCGAGGGCCTGGAAGGCACCGCGGGCGGCAGCTCTTACAACGCGGCCAAGGGCGGCGTGGTCCTGCTGACCAAAAACATTGCGCTCGACTACGGCCCGAGCGGCATCCGCGCAAACGCCGTCTGTCCGGGCTTCATCGAAACACCAATGACGCAAAGCGTTTTCGGGCTGCCGGGGATGGAGGGTCCGCAGGCCTCCATCACCAAGGAGCATGCGCTGCAGCGCTTCGGGCGGCCCGAGGAGGTCGCGGCCGTGGCAGCGTTTCTGCTGTCTCCCGACGCGTCGTTTGTCAGCGGTCAGGCCATTGCCGTCGACGGTGGTTACACCGCCGGCCGCGATCACGGCGTCGTCAAACTGTTCGGCTTACCCGAGTAGCGCCTTAAGATTCGGGCATGGTCAGTCCGGATGACGCGATCGAGGCGATTCGAGGCACCGGCGGCGCGCAGCCGGGCTGTCGGGCGTTGCACGCGAAGGGCACGCTGTACCGCGGGACGTTCACCGCGACGCCTGAAGCCGCCGCGCTTTCGCGCGCCAAGCACCTCGACGGCTCCGCGGTTCCGGCGCTGATCCGCTTCTCCAACGGATCGGGAAACCCGGCCCAGCGCGACGGCCTGCCGGGGGTGCGGGGCATGGCGGTGAAGTTCACCCTGCCCGACGGCTCCACGACCGACGTATCGACGCAGACCGCGCGGCTGTTCGTCTCCAGCACGCCGGACGGCTTCGTCGACCTGCTCAAAGCGATGCGGCCGGGCCCGACCATGCCGCTGCGCATGGCCGCCTTCCTGCTGACCCATCCCCGACTGCTCCGCGCCTTGCCCGTCCTGCGGGACGCCGGCAAGGTCCCTGCAAGCTACGCCGCCATCGAATACCACGGCCTGCACGCCTTCCGCTGGATAGCCGCCGACGACAGCGCCCGGTTCGTGCGCTACCACCTGGTGCCCACCGCGGGTGACCGGGCACCCGAACCCGCCGCCCACGGGGAGGGCGCCGACTTCCTGACCGGCGAGCTCAACGCCCGCCTCGAAAGCGGTCCCGTGCGGTTCGACTTCCGGGTTCAGGTTGGCGGGCCGAACGACTCGACGGTCGACCCGTCGGCGCCGTGGCAGAGCACGCAGTTCATCACGGTGGGCACCCTCGAAATCGTCGGCCTCGACACCGAGCGCGAACGTGGCGGCGACATCGTGGTGTTCGACCCGATGCGCGTGACGGCCGGCATCGAACCCTCCGATGACCCGGTGCTGCGCTTTCGTACGCTCGCCTATTCGGCTTCGGTCAAGCTGCGCACCGGCGTGGACCGTGGGGCCGAGGCGCCGCCGGTGTGACGAAAGTCGCTGGCCTGCCGGATTGTTGGCGCACCGCCGCGGGCTAGGCTGCAATGACGTGCTCGCCCACCTGATTGTGATAGGCCTGGCCGGATTCGCCGCCGGCGCCATCAACGCGCTCGTCGGATCGGGCACCCTGATCACCTTCCCGACGCTCGTCGCCCTCGGCTACCCGCCGGTCACCGCCACCATGTCGAACGCGGTCGGTCTGGTCGCGGGCAGCGTCTCCGGCACCTGGGGATATCGCGCCGAGTTGGCCGGTCAGTGGAGCAGGTTGCGGTGGCAGCTGCCGGCCTCGTTGGCCGGCGGCGTGCTCGGCGCCTTCCTGCTCCTGCATCTACCGGAAACGGTGTTCGCCAAAATCGTGCCGGCGTTGTTGGTGCTTGCCCTGGTGCTGGTGGTCGTCGGACCGCGGATCCAGTCATGGGCGCGCCGGCGCGCCGAGGAGCAGGGTCGTTCGCCCGAACACATCACACCGGCACGGATGTTGGTGCTCGTGCTCGGCACCTTCGCCGTCGGCGTCTACGGCGGCTACTTCACCGCCGCGCAGGGCATCCTGCTGGTCGGCATGATGGGCGCATTGCTGCCGGAGTCGGTGCACCGGGCGAACGCAGCCAAGAACCTTTTGACGTTGGTGGTGAATGTCGTTGCGGCGGTGAGCTATTCGCTGGTGGCGTTTCATCGGATCAGCTGGTCGGTCGCCGGGATCATCGCGGCGGGCTCGCTGGTCGGCGGATGGCTGGGAGCGCATTACGGTCGCCGGTTGTCGGGGAATGTGTTGCGCGGCATCATCGTGGCGGTTGGCCTGATCGGGCTGTACCGTCTGCTCGCGGTCACGTGACCAAAGGCAAAGCGGCGTAAGCCAACCAGCGCAATTCAACTCAGTGTCGCGGCGGCGACCTCGGCGATGACGTCGCGCACGTCCTTGCGCTTTCGCCAGGCCCGCAGCTGCCGCATCGCCCCGTTGCCCTGCGCCGCAATGCGGTCCAATTCGTCTGTGACGCTTTCGTATTCGCCAAGCGCATCCAGCGCCGGACGCACCCGCCGAACGAGCGCACCCAGCTGCTCACGGGCGGGCACCGCTCCGCGGCCGTGAATCAGGTCCAGCGAGTGCCCCGACAGCCCATCGTGTGCGGCCTTCCAGTAGGCGGCCCGCAGGGCACCGGGCGGCAGGCGCCCGAGCTGGTCACCATCGTCACGCGAGTCGAGCGCCGTCATCACCGCGGCCCTGATCAGGGTCGCGAGCAGCACGGTTTCGGCGACCGTCGCCGGCACGTCGGCCACGCGAACCTCGACCGTCGGGAACTCCGTCGATGGGCGCACGTCCCAATAGATCATCTTGTGATCGAGGATCACCCCGGTGTCGACCAGCATGCGCACGGCTCGGTCGTAGTCGTCAGGTGAGGGGAAGAAGGGCGGGGGACCGGCGGCCGGCCAGCGCCGCCACAGGACACTGCGCCAGCTCGCGTAGCCGCTGTCGGCATTGCGATACACCGCCGAGTTGGCCGACAACGCCAGCAGCGCCGGCAACCACGGGCGCAGCCAATTGCTGACGTGGATGGCGGCCGCACGGTCGGGCACCTCGACATGCACATGACAGCCGCAGATGCCCTGCTCGTGCGCGATCATCCCGAACTGCGCACCGATCCGCCGGTAGCGCGGGGTGTCGGTGACCGGGAACTCATGCGGGGTGGTCGGTGGGAGCGCCGCGGCCAGCAGCTGAACCCGGCTGGCCTTGGCGGCCTCCGCGGCGGTGCGCCGCAGCCGGGTCAATTCCTCGGTGAGTTTCGCGCTTTCAGTCAAGACGGTGGAGGTGGTCTCCACCTGGCAGCTGCTCAGCTCCAGCTGCAGCGAGATGCCACGGCCCTTCGCCTCCTCGGCCACCGCGGCGTTGCGGGGGGCCGGTTCGCCGGTCCCGGGGTCGACGAGGAGGAACTCCTCCTCCACGCCAAAGGTGGGCGAAACTGGGCGCCGGACCAGGGGAGTCGCTCAGCTCACCAGCGAGCGGACGTCGCGAGTGCGGCATCTGCGGTCGGGTAAACAGGCAGCAGACTGTTCAGCCCGCAGGCGTCGACAACCCGGGCGACAACCGGGTCGCAGCTCACCAGACGCAATTCGACGCCACGCTCCTTGCAACGTCTCGCCTCGTCGGCCAGCACCGCGAACCCGCAGCAGGCCATGAAGTCCAGCCCGGTGACGTCGACGACGAGCGGCCCCGGGGGAATGACGACGCCGGCGGCCTCGCTGACCAGGCGGCACCAGGTCCGCTCGTTGCAGGCGTCGACCTCGCCCCCGGCATTGATGATCACGGCCGCGCCCCGGCGATCGGTGGTCGCGCGCAGCGTGCTGCTCGGATCGCACAGCTCGTGAATCAGACGCGTGCTCAGTGTCAAGGGAGGGCCGGGGCTGGACGCAGATTCCGCAATTACCGGACTCATGATGGACTCCCTAATCGACCGGCGCAGATCGACGCCGGGACGGATGCCCGTCCTGCGGTCTGAAGACAGACTTCGCGGAGACCGCGAATTTCATTTGTATAACGAGACAGGGCGGTCTGTCTATAGGCGGCCGTTAAGAGTATGGTAAGGCGGGCCATGACAATCCCCGATGTCAGCGACGATGTCCCAAAGCCACCCCCGCCCGCTCGCGACCGCATCCTGACCGCGGCCTACGAGCTGTTCAGCCGGCGGGGGATTCGCGCGGTCGGCACCGACGAGGTCATCGAGCGGGCTGGTGTAGCCCGGGCGACCCTCTACCGGCACTTCTCCACCAAGGACGACCTGGTGCTGGCGGTTTTGCAGCGGCGCGAGGAACTCTGGACGCACGGTCTCATCGAGGAGCAGTCACGGGCGCGGGGCAGCACTCCCGAGGAACAGTTACTGGCGATTTTCGACGTCATGCATGACTGGTTTCAGTTGCACGACGGGTATGAAGGCTGCTCGTTCATCAACGTGTTGCTCGAGATGGGCGCGGGCCACCCGGTGGGACGGGCGTGCATCGCACATATCGACCACGTCCGCGACATCGTGCGTCACCGCGCCCTTGCGGCGGGGCTGACCGAGGTCGAGGATTTCGCCGCGTCCTGGCACCTCCTGATGAAGGGCGCGATCATCCTGGCGGCCGTGGGCGACCGCGACGCCGCCGTGCGTGCCCGCAGGATGGGCAGCGCCCTGATCGGTGAGCATCGGCCGCTGACCTCGGAGGACGCCGGCGAGGCCGTGGGGTAACCCGCCAGTCCCGGACTTCAGGCGGCGTCGGCGGCGCGGGTGCCGGTCTTGCGGTGGTGCTCGGCCTCGAGCTCGGCGATCGCCTTCGATGCCCGGTCACGAAGCAGTATCGCGGCGGCCAGTCCGCACACCACGGCGACGACCAGGCCGATCCAGGAGAAGCTCTGCAGCCAGCGTTCGGCGGCCATGCCCGCGAAATAAACCAGCGCGGTGGTGCCGCCTGCCCAGCAGATGGCGCCCGAGACGTTGGCCGCCAGGAAACGCGGATAGTGCATCTTCAAGGCACCCGCAAGCGGCCCGGCGAGTATCCGCAGCAGCGCGATGAAGCGGCCGAGGAAGACCGCCCTGACTCCCCAGCGGTTGAACAACTTTTCAGCCAGCGCGACGTGCCCGGGACCGAAGTGTTTCGGGAACCGCCGGCCCAGCCGGTCGAAGAGCGGCATGCCGAACCGGCGCCCGATGGTGTAGCCGATCGAGTCGCCGACCACAGCGCCGATCACGGCCGCCGCGCCCACACCGACCGGATTGACGGCCAGGTCGTGATGCGACGACATCAGCGCCGCGCTGACCAGAACGATCTCGCCGGGAAGGGGGATGCCCAGGCTCTCGATGCCGACCACACCGCCGACCACAAGGTAGACAGCGAGCGGCGGGATCGATCGCAGCAGCGCCTCGACATTCATGCGTCAAGGATGCCTGACCGGCCGCCCAACCGCGCCGCAACCGGCTCGCTCGCAATGGTGAGGGGTTCGGGCCGCGGACGTTTGGGCACGCGCCCGTCGGCCGACGACATGCCGCGCAGACGTCGCCAGATCCACGGCATGAACTTCCCCTGCATCCAGCGCAGCTGTCCATAAGTGCGGGACTGGAACGACAGCCGCGTCGGACTACCGCTCGGTGCGGCCCAATCGTGGTTGCTGCCGGGCAAGCCGAGAGCTTCGGCGGCCGCGGCGGCGAACAGAATATGCCCTTTGGTAGAGGCGTGTACGCGGTCGACGTCCCACGTGTCCAGGTCGCGCATCGAGGCCGCGTGGTACAGGTCCACCAGCCGGAAGCCGTATTGCTCGGCGGCTGCTCTGATCGCATCGTTGATGCGGCCGAGTCTCCCGGACACGAGCCGGCCGAGCGGCAGGAACTGAGCGACGTTCGGGAAGGTCGTGGTGACCACCGTCGCCCCCGATTCGGCGAGCGCGGCGTGGACGTGTTCGAGGTCGGTGAGCGCACGGCCGAACGATCGGCCCGGCTGGATCACGTCGTTCATCCCGACGCATACCGTGACCAGGTCCGGCTGCATCGCCAGCGCCTGCGGAACCTGCTCCCGGAGCACATCGGCCACCAGCTTGCCGCGGATCGCCAGGTTGGCGTACTCCAAACCGGGATAGAGCGAATCGAGCAGCACCGCGAGCCGGTCGGCAAATCCCAGCACGCCGGCGACGTCGTCGCCGTCCCATAAGCCCTCGGTCTGGCTGTCGCCGATGGCGACGTATCGCCGGTATCCGGCTGGACTGGCCCCGCGCACGCAGCCGAGACTAACCGCAATTTCCTTCCCCGTGGACTTAGCGCGCTTGGTGGCCACCCGGAAGGTCGTCACAGAGATCAGCTCCCCTGACGGTGCGGGATCTCCGGTCGCAGGAATACGTCGTTGAGCGTCACGGTGCGCAGCCTGCGTGCGCGGATGATGTCCACCAGTTGCCCGTAAACACGAGTGATCGCCGGATGGTTGAGGTGGCCGATCACGATGTTCTGCGGGGTGAAGGACTGGTAGGCCATCGTGACGAGCTGATCCTCAGAAAGCACTGCCGAATCCCGCAAGTCGCCGCTCCACAGGGTCGGGACGTGATAACCCAGATCCGCGGCCACCGCATCCACCACTGCATTGTGATGGCCGTACGGGGGCCGGAAGTACGGCGCGGCGTCCACGCCATACGTGTTGCGCAGGAAGGCGTCGGTGCGGCTGAGTTCATCGGCGACTTGGCTCGCGGTCAGTCTTGTCAAGCTGGGATGGCTCCACGTGTGATTGGCCAGCTGAATCTGCCCCGATTCGACCAGCGGCTGCAACAGCGCGGCATTGTCGGTCCATGAGCGATAGGAGCCGGTGACGAAATACGTGAGCCGTACTCCGGTGTCTTTGGCGAATTGCGTGTAGAGCTGAACCACCTCGCTGCTGGCGCCGTCATCGACCGTCCAGGCCAACAGATCCCCGTCGCCGGGAAGCTTCTTGAGCACTGCCCCGCCGGGCAGCACCACACGGGATCCCCGGTCGGGGGGCGGCAACAACGGCGGCAGGGCTGGGGTGGCCGGGCTGGGCGCTGAGCCGGGAGCAATATCCGCGCGCGCCACCGTCCCCTTCGCTCCGCCGGACGAATATGCCGAGATGCCGGTGACCGCCACCGTTGCGGCCACCGCGACCAGGAACCGCCGCCGGTCCAGTTCGTTCACTTGGCTACTCCTGTGGGGGCTGACCCGCACACGTTAAGCCGGCGACGCGCGCACGTTGGGCATCTCCCGTCGAGTGGCGCGCAGAGGATATGAAGCTGTGACCTTCCAGTTGCCCTATCAGCTAAGGGAATTCGCGGGTGAGCAAACCGGTGGTCGACCGCGCTGGGCGGCGCTCAAGAGCCATTGGTCGCAAAGACGGCCTTACCATCGCCTCGATAGATGGTGGCCAGCCAGATGTGCACCAGCGTGTCGATCACCCGTTCTTCGGGGATCGCGGGCTCCTCGGCGGTGAACGTCGCGGCCATCACCCGCTCGCTCAGCATGTTCAACGCCACGGAGAGGTCCTCGACCGGCAGGGAGTCCGGAGCGGCTCCTCGCTGGCGTTCCGCTTTGATCGCCGTCGTGGTGTGGGTGATCCATCTCTGCATGAGCGCCGACCACAGCTGGCGGACTTCGGGATTGGTGGCTTTGGCGGCGGCGCCGGCCACGGCGACGGCCCGGTGAGATCCCGACACCTCAAAGAACGCCTCGATGCGCGCCCGCCACAGCGTCGCCGGGTCACCGGAGAGCCTGGCGTCCAGCGCCGTGAGCGCCGCCAGCGCCTTGACGTTCATCTGGTCGAGCAGCGCCATCAGGACCGCGTTCTTGGACTGAAAATAGAAGTAAAAGGTGGGTCGCGAGATGCCCGCGCCTTTTGCCAGATCGTCGACGGAGAAGTCGGCCAGCGGACGCTCCTCCAAGAGCCGCTCGGCCGTTGCCAGGATCGCTTGCTTGCGGCTGTCACCCGAGTGCTGCGATGACCGGCGGCCCCGGGAGGCGTACATGTACTCGGCCTGACGCGAGCGGTCGGACACGTGGCCTACTTTATGGGCAAGCCGATATATGTCAACGAAATTGTTGATTAAAACCAACGGTATTGTCGATTACGATTGCTGGTTTGTTCATCGCTCAATTTGCTGCGAAGTCAACCGTCCGTCGGAATTTGTTCCCTTACAAGCAGTCTGGGCAGGCGCGGGGGACTGATCGGAGAAAACAATTCTGCGGCGGGGGTGACGGGGAGACAATGGTCGTATGCCATACATCGATAGACGCACGATGCTGTGCGCCATTGCCGGGGGTGTACTGGCGGCGGTGGCCCGCGTTCCGGTTGCCGGGGCCGCGCCCCAGCGCTGGCACATTCCCCTGGGTCCAATGCCGGCGCCGGCGGGCGTCCTCAGCCGCCTGCCCGGGGAGGGCAATCGGATAGTCCTCACCGTCGACGACGGGGTCAGCAGTCCCGTCGTCGGTGCGTTCGCGCAATTCGCCCGGGACACCGGAACCCGGCTCACCTTCTTCGTCAACGGCGCCAACCCGTCATGGTCGGACAATGCGCCGGCACTTCGGCCGTTGGTGGACTCCGGCCAGGTTCAGATGGCGAACCACACCTGGTCGCACCCGAACCTCACCCGCATGGGCCTCAGTGCGGCGGCCGATCAGATCCGTCGCAACGCCGACTTCCTGAGAGACACCTACGGCGCGGACGGCGCCCCCTTCTTCCGGCCGCCTTTCGGGGCGCGTAACGCCGACATCGATCGGGTGGCCGCCGATCAGGGCTTCGCGTCGGTCACCCTGTGGAGCGGGGACGTTGGTGATTCGGCGCCCGAAAGCGAATCGAGCCTCGTGGCACGTGCGACGAAGTCTTTCCAGCCGGGCCAGATCGTGCTCATGCACGCCAACCTGCCGACCATCACGCGGTGTTACGGGCAACTGCTGGATCTCATTCAGAGCCGTAACCTCCAGACTGCCACCCTCAGAGAGGTTTTCGCCTGACGAGACGCGACTGGTGACTTTCGCCCCTACTTCGCAACCGTCCGGTGATGGTCGCATCTATTCGGGGCGAAGAGACCCGGCAAGAACGAGGAGACCGGCGATGACGGATAAGAAGGACGGCATCAAGGCTTGGCAAAGTAGACGTCTCGATCGAAGAACACGAGGAGCGCACCCGGGCGAAGGCACGGCTGTCCTGGGCCGGCAGGAAGTTGGTCGGCGTTGGCCTGGCGCGACTCGATCCGGCCGACCAACCCGTCGCCCAGATCGGCGACGAACTTGCGGTCGCTCGGGCGTTGGCGGACCTGTCGAATCAGCTCTTCGCTTTGACTTCCACCGATATCCAGGCCAGCACCCACGAACCGGTCACCGGTCTGCACCGATGATGGGCCGAAGATTTCTTCGTCGACGGCGCGCGGGACCGGGGGAGCGGCGGTAGGACCACTCGAATAGCGCGGCGGTCCCGGATAACCCCCCGTCCGGGACCGCCGCCCACCAAGGCATGAGAACTATTGCCGCGCTTCGCGCCGCCGCTGGCGCACAATCGAAAATCCCGCCGAACCCCCTGTGCGCCAAGGCTTTTCGTCAAGCCGCGGCCCCACCAGTGGTGGGTTGTCAGCCGCGGAGGACGGCGCCTACCTGGGCCATGATCCGATCCAGCACGGTATTGGCCAGATCACCGTCGTCGGCCACGCGGGAAAGGCCACGCCGCCGCAGGAAGGTGTCGAGGCGCCGATCGGGTGACCAGCCGGCGTAAGTGGAGCCGAGGTAGCGGGAGCCCAGGAATTCCCGCGCGAGGGCGTCGACGTCAGAATCGGTCAATAACAACGGTGGGTTTCCACCCATAACCGCATTGCTCCTTTGTTCAGCCGTAACCGCCCGCAGCCAAGTTACGTCAGACAAGGCCAGTATTCAGTCACACACGCATTTCGGATAGGGCCCAAAGTCATCAACACCGATGGAGGGCCACGAGATTTGTGGCGCCCATGGCCCCGATAGTGCCGCCCGCGCAACTGCCGTCAGGCTAGGGGTTCACGGGCCACGATGACGGGCACCCGCGCCATTTGGGCCACCGTTTCGCCGACCGAGCCGACCAGCATCCCGGCGAATCCGCCTCGGCCCCGGCTCCCGACCACCACCAGCTGGGCATCGTCGGACCCTTGGACCAGCTGGCGCGCCGGCTGAGCCTGCACGACGGTGCGGCTCACCCGCACGTCGGGATACTGTTCTCGCCATCCCGCCAACCGCTCGGCCAATACTTCTTCGGCCATCGCTCGTCTTGCGGGCCAATCGATTTCGGGCAACTCCGACACGTCGAGATCACTCCAGGCGTGCATGGCGACCAGGCCCACGTGCCGGCGCGACGCCTCGTCGAAGGCCGTCGCGGTCGCCAGTTCCGATGCCGGCGAGCCGTCGATGCCGACCAGCACCGGCGCCCGATCAGGATGCGGAATCGTCGGTTGCTCGCCGTGGACGATCGCGACGGGGCAATGCGCGTGATGTACCAGTCGCGAACTCACCGAACCGAGGCGCCGGCCCTGCCACCGTCCGCTGCCCTGTGAGCCGGCGACCATCATCTCCGCTTCCTTGGACAAGTCGATCAGTGTGGGGACGGCGGCCGACGCCAAGATTTCGGTCTGCACACCGGCGGGCCCGTCTCCTTGCGCGGCCTCTTCGATGACCTCGAGCGCCTCGTCGACCAGGCGGCGCCCATGATCCTGCTGCCAACGCATCACGCCGGCGGGCAAGGGGTCCCGCAGCCACGTCGAAACCCCCGGAGAAACCGCGTGCACGAGCGTCAGGGGGATTCCGCGCAGTTCGGCGTCGCGGGCCGCCCACCGCACCGCCGATCTCGCGGCCGGGGAGTCGTCGATCCCGACGACGATTCCCAAACGGGTCCCCAAACGGGTCCCCAAACGGGTTTTGTGCGATGACATGGTTGTCCTCGATTCGTGGAGGGGCTCGGCTCATGCACGACCGTATCGGGGTGGGCGAGGTGTAGTCAGGGGCCTTTGTCACCAACCGGACGACCCGAAGTCCCGCTTGTGGCACACGGGTTTTCGGTGGCCGCCTCCGGCGCGGTCCCGCAGCCCATTGGTTTCCACAATCAGAATTGTGTAATCTCGGCCGGGTGAAATACGCCAGCGCGAAGCGGGTCGGGGCATCGACCGGTGGCCGCCGCCGCGAAGTGCTGCGGTTGTTGCGGTCGTCCCCCGCGGCCATGAGCATTCTCGCGATCGCCGAGGAGCTCGGCGTGCATCCGAACACCGTGCGCTTCCACCTCGAGAGCCTGCTTGCCGACGGCCAGGTCGAGCAGGTCGACCAGGCCCGCAAAGGGCCGGGACGCCCGCCGCTGATGTTCCGGGCGGTCCGGCAGATGGACCGCGGCGGCGCCCGCCATTACCGACTTCTCGCCGAGATCCTGGTCACCGCACTGGCCACCGAACGGAATCCGCGCGCCAAGGCGATTGCCGCGGGGCGGGCGTGGGGACGGGACCTGGAGTCAACCCTGCAATCGCTGCGCCCGAACCCCGCCACCGGTGCCGACCGGGCCATCGACAAACTGGTTGCCGCGCTGGACGAACTGGGCTTCGCCCCCGAGCGCCGGACTGCTGATGGGCGTCAACAGGTGGGCCTGCGCCACTGCCCGTTTTTGGAACTCGCCGAAACGCGGCCTTCCGTCGTGTGCCCGATCCATCTGGGGCTGATGCAGGGGGCCCTCGAGACCTGGGGGGCGCCGGTGTCGGTCGACAGGCTCGACGCCTTCGTCGAACCCGATTTGTGCCTGGCCCACATCAGCGCGGTAGAGGCCGCCGGATGAGCGCCGGACCGGCAATCGCCGTCGCGGTCACCTTCGTCTGGCTCGGCATGGTGCTGGCCATCTCGTTCGTCGAAGCCCCGCTGAAGTTTCGCGCGCCCAACGTGACGCTGCAGATCGGTCTCGGCATCGGGCGCTTGGTTTTTCGTGCCCTCAACACCGTCGAGGTGGCCTTCGGCCTCGTCATCGTCGCGATCGTGGCGTCGCGGCCCACCCCTCCGCGGATCATCGTGGCGTTCGCGGTCGCCATAGCCGCGCTCGCCATCCAATTGATCGTCGTGCGGCCGCGGCTGACCCGTCGCTCGGATCAGGTGCTGGCCGGATTGGACGCCCCTCGCTCCCACGCGCACTACGCCTATGTCGGCTTCGAGGCGGTCAAAACCGTGGCCCTGCTGGTCGCGGGGATAATGCTCTTGACCGGCTGATTGTGGGCCTTCCAAGGGCCTAACAAGACCGAAGGGGTCGATCATGGAATCCATCTCGCTGACCAGCCTCGCGTCCGAAAAGCTGGCCGAGGCGGCGCGGTCGCACAGCGGACGCGCCGCCCACACCATTCACGGCGGCCACACCCACGAGCTGCGGCAGACCGTGCTCGCTTTGCTGGCCGGCCACGAGCTCGGCGAACACGACAGCCCCGGCGAGGCAACGCTGCAGGTCCTGCAGGGACACGTCCGCCTGACGACCGGTGGCGACACCTGGGACGGCAAGGCCGGCGATTACGTCGCCATTCCGGCGGAACGCCATGCGCTGCGCGCCGTCGAGGATTCGGTGGTCATGCTCACCGTGCTGAAGAGCCTCCCGGCGCCCCGGTAGCCGCGATGCTCGCCACGCCCTGGTCACGGAGTTTCGGCCTGCGGGTACCCATCGTCAATGCGCCGATGGGCGGCGTCGCCGGCGGCCGGCTGGCCGCCGCCGTCACCGCGGCCGGCGGCCTGGGCATGGTGGGCATGGGCAGCGACGGCAGCCGCGACTCACTGAAAACCCAGTTGGCCCACGTGCATGGCCGGTTCGGGATCGGCCTCGTCGACTGGGTGATGCGCAGCGAGGCGGGGTTGTTCGAGGACGCGCTGGCCGCACGGCCCGCCCTGCTGTCGGTCAGCTTCGGTACCGACTGGTCGTGGGTCGCTGAGGCGCACGATGCCGGAATAGTCACCGCCACACAGGTTTACGACGACGTGGGTGCCCGCCGGGCCGTCGAGGCGGGCGTCGATGTCCTGGTCGCGCGGGGCGCCGAGGGCGGCGGGCACGGCGAGGTCAAGCTCGGCATCTTGCCGCTGCTGGACACCGTGTTGGACGCGTTGAGCGGCGCCGCGGTGCCGGTGCTTGCCGGCGGCGGCATCGCCTCGCCGCGCAGCCTGGCCGCCGTGCTGGCCGCCGGAGCGAGCGGCGCGTGGATCGGCACCCGGCTGGCGGCGTGTCCCGAGGCGTTGACCGCGCGCGGCAGCCGCCGGGCGCTGATCGCTGCCGGGCCCACCGATACGGTCGTCACGCGAGTGTTCGACGTCGCCAAGGGCCGGCCGTGGCCGGCGCGATTCCCGTCGCGGGTGTTGGCCAACGACTTCGTCGTACGCTGGACCGGTAGGGAGGATTCCCTTGATCCGCGGGCCTGCGACGAACTGGCGGCGGCGGTCGCGGCCGACGATCGCCGGATCGCGCCCGTCGACGCGGGCCAGGGCGTCGGGATGGTCAGCGACGACGCGTCGGTCGGCGAGGTCATCGCGCACATGTGCACGGGCGCCGAGAGGTTGTTGGCCGGCTGGGGCTCGTAGCGAGCCCGTTACACCGCGCGCAGATACCGCTTCGCGATGACCCGCTGCGCCGTGCGCACCAGCGGGCCGCCGGCCCTGCTCCACCAGGTCGCGGGCCGGGAGAACGCCGACACCTCCGCGTACACCGCGGAGGTGGTCGGGTCCCGGCGCACGACGAAGCGTTCCTCACCCGACTCCGGATGGCCGGGCAAGGTGCCATAGCCGAAGCCGCGGATGTCGGGCTCGTCGACGACGTACACCACCCGGCACGGCGCCGACAGCAATCCCATCCGCACTACCAGCACCGCGTCGACGACCGCGACCTCCGAGCTGGCGCGCACGCGCAGGCCGGACCCGCGTTGCATGCCCCAGCGCATGACGGCCTCCGCGGCTTGCTCGAAACGTGTTGCCCCCGTGCCGATTTGGCGCTCGACGTGTTGATGATGGTATCCCGCGGGCAGCTCGCCGGACGCGGTGGCGCCGACCTCCCGGTAAGTGAGCGGAAGTTCCTCGAGCACTTCTAGGTCCACCCGCCCAGCTTGCCACGCCCGGATGCGAGGTCATGTTTGCGGCGTACGGTCGGACGAGTGACCGCGCAAGATGCAGTAGCCCAGGCCTCCGGAACCTTGACCATCGGCGGCGATCTGACCGTCAATCGACTCGGCTTCGGCGCCATGCGCCTGACCGGTCAGGGGGTCTGGGGCCCACCCGCCGACCGCGACGAATGCGTCCGGGTGTTGCGGCGCGCCGTCGAACTCGGGGTGAACTTCATCGACACCGCCGACTCCTACGGCCCCTACATCTCCGAGGAGCTCATCTGCCAGGCGCTGCACCCCTATGACGGGCTGGTCATCGCGACCAAGGCCGGGCTGCTGCGGACCGGCCCGGACGTCTGGATCCCGCTCGGTTACCCGAGCTACCTGCGTCAGGAATGCGAGATGAGCTTGCGCCGGCTTGGCGTCGAGACCATCGACCTGTTCCAGTTGCACCGCATCGACAAGAACTTCCCGCTGGCCGATCAGGTGGGCGAGCTGCTCACGTTGAAGAACGAGGGCAAGATCCGCCACATCGGGCTGTCCGAGATCCACACCGACCAGCTCGCCGCGGCCCAGCAGATCACCGAGATCGCGACGGTGCAGAACATGTACAACCTGGCGTCCCGGGGAGCCGAACCGCTGCTGGAGGCCGCGACCAGCCAGGGCATCGGCTTCATCCCATGGTTCCCGCTGGCCGCCGGGCCGCTGGCCGCCCCGGACGGCCCGCTGCAGCGCATCGCCGCCGACCATGACGCGACGCCCTCGCAGCTCGCGTTGGCGTGGTTGCTGAAACGCTCCCCGGTGATGCTGCCGATCCCCGGCACGTCCAGCGTCGCGCACCTGGAGGAGAACGTCGCCGCCGCCGAGATCACGCTCAGCGACGACGAGTTCGAGGCCCTCGCCAGCGCCGGGGGCCAGCGGACGGTCTGACCCGGAGGGCATGTTGCTGCTGGTCAGGATGACTTTCGGCCCTATCCGTCGCGGAAACGGGCCGCGCACGATCGCATAAGTAATATACTGAAATCTCGCTTTCCGGCCCGCTGGGGGCCGCCGAGTATGGAATCGATGGAGGACAGCAATGTCGTTTCTGAACGCGTCGCCGGAATTCTTGGCGGCGGCGGCGACGGATTTGCAGAACATTGGTTCGGCACTGGGCGACGCGAACGCGGCGGCGGCGGGAGAGACGGCGTCGGTGCGGGCGGCGGGAGCCGACGAGGTGTCGGCGGTGGTGGCCGCGCTCTTCGGCGCGCACGCCCAGACCTATCAGGCCCTCAGCCAGCAGGCGGCAGCGTTTCATGCGCAGTTCGTGCAGATCATGAACGCCACCGCGGGATCGTATGCCCGCACCGAGGCCGCCAACGTGTCGCAAATCCAGACGGTCGCGCCTGCCGAATCAGAGTGATGCCGCGCCCGTAAACGGTCGATCGGGCCACCGATACGGTGTCCTGGTGGCCGGCGCACCTCAGCAGCACCCCGGTGGTGGTTTCAACCCGCCCGAACCAACGACCAAGGGCGGTCCCGATTACGGCAGGTTCATCGACGCCGTGCGCACGCTGCAGGATCACGCCCGCGCCGTCGACGCGCCCGACGAGGTGATCACCGAGGCCGCGGACCAGCTGGAGAAGGTGTCGCTGCTGCTGAGTCCGTTCGACGCCGACGAGTGGGAGTCGCCCTCGGGGCGGCGGATGGATCTGCCCATGCGCGGCAACGTCCTGACGATCCCCATGTCCGCGCGCAAGGGCACGGACGGGAGGATTCATGGCTGGGCCCGGTTCGCTCGATTTCACCTGGGGCGCAACGGCGCCGTGCACGGCGGCGCCCTGGGCTTGCTGTTCGACACCGTGCTCGGGTTGACGTCGTCGGTGCTCACCGGTGGCCCCCACCAGCGCACCGCCTACCTCAAAATCGATTACCGGCACATCGTGCCCATCGAGAAGGAACTGGGGTTCGAGGCGGGCGTCGACCATGTCGAAGGCCGCAAGATCTTCGTGTCGGGCCGGCTGAGCGACGGCGATACCCTGCTGACCGAAGCCGAAGCGTTGTTCGTGCGGCTCAAGCCTGGCCAGCCCTGACGCCGTCGCGCCCCGATAGCATTGCAACGTTACTGACCTCACCCCGAAACTTGGAGAACCACCGCGATGAGCGCCGCCCCACACCCCGCCCCGGCAGCCCCGATCCGGGTTCCTGCCGGGACCACCGCGGCGGCCGCCGTGGGCGAAGCCGGGTTGCCGCGGCGGGGCACGCCCGACGCGATCGTGGTGGTGCGCGACTCCGAGGGCAAGCTGCGTGACCTGAGTTGGGTGCCGGATGTCGACTCCGAAGTCATCCCGGTGGCTGCCGACACCGAGGAAGGTCGCAGCGTCATCCGGCATTCGACCGCGCACGTGTTGGCCCAGGCCGTGCAGGACCTGTTTCCGCACGCGAAACTGGGCATCGGGCCACCCATCACCGATGGCTTCTACTACGACTTCGACGTGGCCGAGCCGTTCACGCCGGAGGACCTGGCGGCGCTGGAAAAGCGGATGCGCCAGATCGTCAAGGAGGGACAGCTGTTCGACCGGCGCGTCTACGAGTCCAAAGATCAGGCCCGCGCCGAGCTGGCCAACGAGCCTTACAAGCTCGAGCTCGTCGACGACAAGTCCGTGGGGACGGACTCCATGGACGAAATAATGGAAGTCGGCGGCGACGAGCTCACGGCCTATGACAACCTGAATCCCCGTACCCGCGAACGGGTTTGGGGCGACCTGTGCCGAGGGCCGCACATCCCGACGACGAAGCACATCCCCGCGTTCAAGCTGACCAGAAGCTCCGCCGCCTACTGGCGAGGCGATCAGAACAACGCCAGCCTGCAGCGCATCTACGGCACCGCGTGGGAGTCGCAGGAGGCGCTGGACCGCCACCTGGAACTGATCGCCGAGGCCCAGCGCCGCGACCACCGCAAGCTGGGCGTCGAGCTCGACCTGTTCAGCTTTCCCGACGAAATCGGTTCGGGGCTAGCCGTTTTCCACCCCAAGGGGGGCATCGTCCGCAGGGAGCTGGAGGAGTACTCGCGGCGCAAGCACATCGAGGCCTCCTACGAGTTCGTCAACACCCCGCACATCACCAAGGCGCAGCTGTTCCACACCTCGGGGCATCTCGACTGGTACGCCGACGGCATGTTCCCACCGATGCATCTCGACGCCGAGTACAACGACGACGGGACCGTGCGCAAGCCGGGTCAGGACTACTACCTCAAGCCGATGAACTGCCCGATGCACACGTTGATCTTCGCCTCGCGCGGGCGGTCGTACCGCGAGCTGCCGTTGCGGCTCTTCGAATTCGGCACCGTCTACCGCTACGAGAAGTCGGGTGTGGTGCACGGCCTGACCCGCGCCCGCGGGTTCACCATGGACGACTCGCACATCTACTGCACCCGCGAGCAGCTGCACGGCGAGCTGGCCTCGCTGCTGCGGTTCGTGCTCGAGCTGCTCGGCGACTACGGGCTCGACGACTTCTACCTGGAGCTGTCCACCAAGGACCCGGCCAAGTTCGTCGGCTCCGAAGAGGTGTGGGAAGAGGCGACGGCCGCGCTGGCCGAGGTCGCCCGGGAGTCGGGCCTCGAGCTGGTCCCCGATCCCGGCGGGGCGGCGTTCTACGGGCCGAAGATCTCGGTTCAGGCCCGCGACGCGCTGGGTCGCAGCTGGCAGATGTCGACCATTCAGGTGGACTTCAACTTTCCGGAGCGTTTCGAGCTGGAGTACACCGCGCCCGACGGAACCCGCCGGCGCCCGGTGATGATCCACCGGGCGCTCTTCGGGTCCATCGAGCGGTTCTTCGGCATCCTGACCGAGCACTATGCGGGGGCGTTTCCCGCCTGGTTGGCGCCGGTTCAGGTGGTCGGCATTCCCGTCGCCGACGAACACGTGGCCTACCTGCAAGAGGTTGCGGCGCAGCTCAATTCGCACGGCGTGCGGGTGGAAGTGGACGCCAGCGACGATCGGATGGCCAAGAAGATCGTCCACCACACCGCCCAGAAGGTGCCGTTCATGTTGCTGGCGGGGGACCGCGACGTGCAGGCTGGGGCGGTGAGCTTCCGCTTCGCTGACCGCACGCAGATCAACGGCGTCGCGCGCGGCAGCGCCGTCGACGCCATCGTGAACTGGATCGCCGATCGCGAAAATGCTGCTCCCACAGCCGAACTGATGAAGGTGGTCGGCGGTGAGTGACGGTGAGTGAACGCGAGCACGTTGCCCGCACCGAAAACACCATCCTGGATACGGGCGTCGGCGAGCAAGACCACCTGCAGCGATTGTGGACCCCGTACCGGATGACGTATCTGGCCGAGGCGCCGATGAAGCGGGATAACGGCAAACCCGAGCAGCCGTTCACCGAAATCCCGCAGCTGTCCGACGAGCAGGGGCTGGTGGTGGCCCGCGGCGAACTCGTCTACGCCGTCCTCAACCTGTACCCCTACAACCCCGGGCACCTCATGGTGGTGCCCTACCGTCGGGTGTCCGAGCTCGAGGACCTCACCGATTCCGAGAGCGCAGAGTTGATGGCCTTCATCCAGAAGGCAATTCGCGTCATCAAGAACGTGTCGCGGCCCCACGGCTTCAACGTCGGGCTGAACCTGGGAACCTCGGCGGGAGGGTCGCTGGCCGAACATTTGCATGTGCACGTCGTGCCGCGCTGGGGCGGCGACGCCAACTTCATCACGATCATCGGTGGCTCCAAGGTGATTCCGCAGTTGCTGCGGGAGACCCGCCAGCTGCTGGCGACGGAGTGGGCACAACAGCCATGAGTCGCCGGGGAGTACCCCCACCCGCGTGCGGGGGGAAGCGGCGCACATGAGCAGGGTGCCGTTCCTGTCCCGGGCGGCGTTCGTGCGGCTCACGACTCCCACCGCCAGGGCGTGCTTGCGAGTGGGGTTGACGCCGGATGCGGTCACCATCCTGGGCACCGTTGCGTCGGTGACCGGTGCGCTCGCGCTGTTCCCGACGGGCAAGCTGTTCGCCGGTGCCTGCGTGGTGTGGTTCTTCGTGCTCTTCGACATGCTCGACGGCGCGATGGCCCGGGAAAGGGGCGGCGGCACCCGGTTCGGCGCGGTGCTGGACGCCACGTGCGACCGCATCAGTGACGGCGCGGTGTTCTGCGGCCTGCTGTGGTGGATAGCGTTCCACATGCACGACAAGCTGCTGGCCGCCGCGACGCTGATCTGCCTGGTCACCTCGCAGGTGATCTCCTACATTAAGGCCCGGGCGGAAGCCAGCGGGCTGCGCGGTGACGGGGGAATCATCGAGCGCCCGGAGCGGCTGATCATCGTCCTCGTCGGGGCGGGGGTGTCGGATTTTCCGTTCGTGGCATGGCCGCCGGCCCTACCGGTGGCGATGTGGCTGCTGGCGGTGGCCAGCCTGGTGACCTGCGTGCAGCGGTTGCACACGGTGCGCGCCTCGCCGGGGGCCGGCGATCCCATGGACCCCATTGCCGGAACGGGCGAGCCGTGATCCCCACGGTGCCGGGCAGGAACATGATCAGCGCTCCTCGGCGAATGCTCAGGCGCAACGCGACCGACTGGGCATACGCGGCCGGCTGGATGGCGGTCCGGGCGATGCCGGAATTCGCCGCCCGCAGCGCGTTCGAAACCGGCGCACGTTACGCGGCGCGCCAGGGCGGCCCGGATCAGCTGCGCAAGAACCTGGCCCGCGTCATCGGTGTGCCGCCGGGCGAGGTGCCCGACGCGCTGATGCGCGCCTCGCTGTCCTCCTATGCCCGCTACTGGCGCGAGGCGTTCCGGCTGCCGACGATGGACCTCCGCGCGGTGGCCCGCCAACTCGACGCGACGTTTCAGGGCGCCGACAATCTGGACCGGGCTCTCGCGGAGGGCCGCGGGGCGGTGTGCGCGCTGCCGCACAGCGGCAACTGGGACATGGCTGGCGTTTGGCTGGCGCAGACCCGCGGCACCTTCACCACCGTCGCCGAGCGCCTCCAGCCGGAGTCGCTGTACAAGCGGTTCATCGACTACCGCGAAGGCCTCGGCTTCGAGGTGCTGCCGTCCTCGGGCGGCGAACGACCACCCTTCGAGGTGCTGTGCGAGCGGCTTCGCGATAACCGGGTTGTCTGCTTGATGGCCGAGCGCGATCTCACCCGCACCGGGGTCCAGGTCGACTTCTTCGGTGAGCCCACCCGGATGCCCGCGGGCCCGGTGAAGCTGGCGCTCGAGACCGGGGCGGCGCTGCTGCCTTCGCATTGTTGGTTCGAGGACGACGGGTCGCGGGTTTGGATACAGCCGCCCCTGGATTGCAGCAGCGGCGACGTCGCCGCCATCACGCAGGCGCTGGCCGACCAGTTCGCCACGAACATCGCCGCCCACCCCGAGGACTGGCATATGCTGCAGCCGCAGTGGCTGGCCGACTTGTCCGAGGAGCGGCGCGTCAAACTGGCCCGGGTCGAGGAAACCTGATGCGGATCGGGATGGTCTGTCCGTACTCGTTCGACGTGCCGGGCGGGGTGCAGTCGCATGTGCTGCAACTCGCCGAGGTGATGCGCGCCCGCGGGCACGAGGTGAGCGTCCTGGCACCGGTTTCGCCGCACACTTCGCTGCCCGGCTACGTCGTCTCCGCCGGCAAGGCCGTCCCCATCCCCTACAACGGGTCGGTGGCCCGGCTGCGGTTCGGACCGGCCACCCACCGCAAGGTCAAGAAGTGGCTCGTGGAAGGCGATTTCGACGTACTGCACCTACACGAGCCGAATGCGCCCAGCCTGTCGATGCTGGCGCTCAACATCGCCGGCGGGCCGATCGTGGCGACTTTTCACACGTCGACCACCAAATCGCTGACGCTGACGGTCTTCCAGGGCATTCTGCGGCCGATGCACGAGAAGATCGTGGGCCGCATCGCGGTATCCGACCTGGCCCGGCGCTGGCAGATGGAGGCGCTGGGCACCGACGCGGTCGAGATCCCGAACGGCGTCGACGTCGATTCGTTCGTCTCGGCGCTTCCGCTCGAGGGATATCCGCGGCCCGGCAAGACCGTGTTGTTCCTGGGCCGCTACGACGAGCCCCGCAAGGGGATGTCGGTGCTCATCGACGCGCTGCCGCGGTTGGTCGAGCGCTTCGCGGATCTGCAGCTGCTTGTCGTCGGCCGCGGCGATGAGGACGAATTGCGCGGCCGCGCAGGCCGATTGGCGTCGCACATCCGGTTTCTCGGCCAGGTGGACGACGCCGGAAAGGCGTCCGCGATGCGCAGCGCCGACGTCTACTGCGCACCGAATACCGGAGGCGAGAGTTTCGGCATCGTGTTGGTCGAGGCGATGGCCGCCGGCACCCCGGTTGTCGCCACCGACCTCGACGCCTTCCGGCGGGTGCTGTGCGGCGGTGAATGCGGTCGGCTCGTGCCCCCAGGCCCGCCCGATGTGCTGGCCGATGCGCTCATCGAGGTGCTGGAGAACGACGTGCTGCGCGACCGTTACGTGGCGGCGGGTGCCGCGGAGGTGCGCCGCTACGACTGGTCGGTGGTGGCCGGCCAGATCATGCGCGTCTACGAGACGGTCGCCGGCTCGGGCGCCAAGGTGCAGGTGGCCAGCTGATGAACTGGCTTATCGTCGCCATGGCGGTGCTGGGGCTCGTGCTCATCGTGTTCGGCGCCTGGGCGTATCAGACCGCCAATCGGCTCGACCGGCTCAATGTCCGCTACGACCTGTCGTGGCAGGCGCTGGACGGCGCACTGGCGCGGCGCGCGGTCGTGGCGCGTGCCGTCGCGATCGATGCTTATGGCGGCGGCGCTGTCGAAGGCAGGCGGCTGGCCGCGCTGGCCGACGCCGCCGAGGGCGCGCCCCGGCAGGCGCGCGAAAATGCGGAAAACGAGCTCTCGGCCGCCTTGGCGATGGTGGATCCGGCGTCGTTGCCGGCCGGTCTGATCGCCGAGCTGGCCGACGCCGAAGCCCGGGTGGTGTTGGCCCGCCGCTTCCACAACGATGCCGTCCGGGACACCCTCGCACTGGCCGAACGGCCCTTGGTCCGGGCCTTGCGGCTCGGCGGAACTGCCGCGCTGCCAAGCTATTTCGAGATCCTTGAGCGACCGCATGCGCTGGCGCACGGTGATCTGCACAGGTCGGGCGTGGCCGGCCGCCGCACGTCCGCGCGGGTGGTGTTGCTCGACGAGACCGGCGCGGTGCTGTTGTTGTGCGGGTCGGACCCGGCGAATCCGGCTTTTCGCGACGGCTCCGCGCCCCGGTGGTGGTTCACCGTGGGCGGCGAAGTGGGCGACGGCGAGCGGCTGGCCGAAGCCGCGGCGCGGGAGCTCGCCGAAGAGACCGGTCTGCGGGTCGCGCCCGCCGACATGATCGGCCCGGTCTGGCGGCGCGACGAGGTCTTCGAGTTCAACGGCTCGCTGATCGACAGCGAGGAGTTCTACCTGGTGCACCGCACCACCCGGTTCGAGCCGACGCTCACCGGCCGCACCGAGCTGGAGCACCGCTACATCCATGCCGCGCGGTGGTGTGACGCGAACGACATCTCGGTGCTGACCGCGGCCGGGGAGCAGGTGTACCCGCTGCAGCTCGGCGAGCTCTTACCCGCGGCCATCCGGCTGGCCGACGAGGCTGGCAACCCCGGCGTGCTCGAGTCGATCCGCTGATCAGCGCGAAACTCGCTTGTCGCGCACCACTAGAGTGGAGCTGCGATGGTTGAGGAAGACAAAAAGCCAGTGGATTCGAGCCGGGGCAACCAGACCGGAACGGCGCGGGTCAAGCGCGGCATGGCCGAAATGCTCAAGGGCGGCGTCATCATGGACGTCGTTACCCCCGAGCAGGCGCGCATCGCCGAGGGGGCCGGGGCGGTCGCCGTGATGGCGCTGGAACGAGTGCCGGCCGACATCCGCGCCCAGGGCGGGGTGTCGCGGATGAGTGATCCCGACATGATCGAGGGCATCATCGCCGCGGTGACCATCCCGGTGATGGCCAAGGCGCGCATCGGCCACTTCGTCGAGGCTCAGATCCTGCAGAGCCTCGGCGTCGACTACATCGACGAGTCGGAGGTGCTGACCCCCGCTGACTACACCCATCACATCGACAAGTGGAAGTTCACCGTGCCGTTCGTGTGCGGGGCGACCAATCTCGGCGAGGCGCTCCGCCGCATCGGCGAGGGCGCGGCCATGATCCGCTCCAAGGGCGAGGCCGGAACCGGTGACGTCTCCAACGCCACCACCCATATGCGGGCCATCAGCGGCGAGATCCGCCGGTTGGCCTCGTTGTCCGAGGACGAGTTGTACGTGGCGGCAAAGGAATTGCAGGCACCCTACGATCTGGTCCTCGAGGTCGCCCGGGCGGGCAAGCTGCCGGTCACGCTGTTCACCGCCGGCGGCATCGCCACCCCCGCGGACGCGGCGATGATGATGCAGCTCGGCGCCGAGGGCGTCTTCGTGGGCTCGGGCATCTTCAAGTCTGGCGCCCCCGAGCACCGTGCGGCCGCGATCGTGAAGGCCACCACGTTCTACGACGATCCCGATGTGCTGGCCAAGGTGTCGCGCGGGCTGGGCGAGCCGATGGTGGGCATCAACGTGGAGCAGATTGCGCAGCCGCATCGCCTGGCCCAGCGCGGCTGGTAAGAACCTCCCGTGTCGATCGAGCAGATCCTCGATCTCGAGCAGCTCGAGGTCAACATCTACCGCGGGAGCGTGTTCAGCCCGGGGTCGGGATATTTTCAGCGCACCTTCGGCGGCCACGTCGCGGGGCAGTCACTCGTCTCGGCGGTGCGCACCGTCGACCCGCACTACCAGGTCCATTCCCTGCACGGTTACTTCCTGCGGCCCGGGGAGGCGACCAAGCCGACGGTCTACATCGTCGAGCGCACCCGCGACGGCGGGTCGTTTGCCACCAGGCGCGTCAACGCCATCCAGCACGGGGAAATCATCTTCAGCATGGGCGCGTCCTTCCAGACCGACCAGGAAGGCATCCACCACCAGGACGCCATGCCGGCCGCGCCGCCGCCCGACGGCCTGCCCGGCCTGAGCTCGATCAAGGTGTTCGATGAGGCCGGATTCAAGCAGTTCGAGGAGTGGGACGTCTGCATCGTGCCGCGCGGACGCCTGGAACTTTCGCCCGGCAAGGCTTCCCAGCAGCAGGTGTGGTTCCGCCACCGCGACCCGCTGCCCGATGACCCGGTGCTGCACATCTGCGCGCTGGCCTACATGAGCGACCTGACGCTGTTGGGCTCCGCCCAGGTCAACCACCTCGACGTGCGCGAGCACCTGCAGGTTGCGTCGCTGGACCACGCGATGTGGTTCATGCGGGCGTTCCGGGCCGACGAGTGGCTGCTGTACGACCAGTCCTCGCCATCGGCCAGCGGCGGTCGCGCGCTGTGCCAGGGCAAGATCTTCACCCAGACCGGCGAGATGGTCGCAGCGGTGATGCAGGAGGGGTTGACCCGCTTCAATCGCGGGTTCCAGCCGTGAGCACTCCGAACATCGGGGTCCTGGCGCTGCAGGGCGACACCAGGGAGCACCTGGCGGCGCTGCGCGAAGCCGGGGCAGAGGCGACGCCGGTACGCCGCCGCGCCGAGCTGGACGCGGTGGACGGGCTGGTCATTCCCGGCGGGGAATCGACCACGATGAGCCACCTGTTGCTCGACTTCGAGCTTCTCGAGCCGCTGCGGGGGCGGTTGGCCGAGGGGCTGCCGGCCTACGGCGCGTGCGCCGGCATGATCCTGCTGGCCAGCGAGATCCTGGACGCCGGTGCTCGGGGCCGGCAGGCGCTGCCGCTGCGTGCCATCGATATGACCGTGCGACGCAACGCTTTTGGACGACAGGTCGACTCCTTCGAAGGCGATATCGCGTTCGCGGATCTCGACGATCCGGTGCGTGCGGTGTTCATCCGCGCGCCCTGGGTCGAGCGGGTTGGTGAGGGCGTACGGGTGCTGGCCCGGGCAGCGGGCCACATCGTCGCGGTCCGACAGGGCCCCAAGCTGGCGACGGCCTTTCACCCCGAGATGACCGGCGACCGTCGCATCCACCACCTGTTCGTCGACATCGTCCGGGGGGTCGCCTGAGGGGCGGCCCTCACGTACCTGGGGCCCACGCTGGGCGTCCACGTAGACTCGTTGGGCGACTTATCAACGGACGAAGAGGTACAGCACACCAATGAGCGGCCATTCCAAGTGGGCCACCACCAAGCATCAAAAGGCCGTCAAGGACGCGCGCCGTGGTAAGGAATTCGCCCGGCTGATCAAGAACATTGAGGTCGCGGCCCGCACGGGTGGCGGTGATCCCGCGGGCAACCCCACGCTGTACGACGCCATCCAGAAGGCCAAGAAGACGTCGGTGCCCAACGACACCATCGAGAAGGCCCGCAAGCGCGGCGCCGGCGAGGAGGCCGGCGGCGCCGACTGGCAGACCATCACCTACGAGGGCTACGCGCCCAACGGCGTCGCGGTGCTGATCGAGTGCCTGACCGACAACCGCAACCGCGCGGCCAGCGAGGTTCGGACCGTGATGACGCGCAACGGCGGCACGATGGCCGATCCGGGGTCGGTGGCCTACCTGTTCACCCGCAAGGGCGTCGTGACCCTCGAGAAGAACGGTCTCAGCGAAGACGACGTGCTGGCCGCCGTGCTGGATGCCGGGGCGGAGGACGTCAACGACCTGGGCGACAGCTTCGAAGTCATCTCCGAGCCCGGCGATCTGGTCGCGGTGCGCACCGCGCTGCAAGAGGCCGGCATCGACTATGACTCGGCCGAGGCGGGGTTCCAGCCGTCGGTGACCGTATCGCTGGATGCCGACGGCGCGGCGAAGGTCATGAGGTTGGTCGATGCGCTCGAGGACAGCGACGACGTCCAGGACGTCTGGACCAACGCCGACATCCCAGACGAGATCCTGGCTCAGATCGAGCAGTGAGCTACTCGTAACCGTGGCGCATGTCGTCGACGATGCGCGGATTGTCCAGCGTCGACGGCTCCAATGCGCGGGGCCCGATATCCCCGGCGAAGACCGTGGCGGCGTCGAGTACGCGCTGGTTGAGGAACCGCAGGGGAGGCGCGTCGGCCGGCACCCGCGGAGTGGGCGCCGCCTCTCCGGGCTGCGCCAGCGCGAAGCCCCAGTCGCCGAACGTGGGCACGTGCACGTGATAGGGCGTGACCGCATAGCCGGCCGACCGAATGGTGGAGACGGTTCGCCAGAAGGCGGTCGGAGTGGAAAACGGGCTGCCCGCCTGCACCACCATGAGGCCGTTGGGGGCCAGCGCCCGCGCGGCCAGCGCATAGAACTCGGTCGAATACAGCCGGCCGAGAACGGGGGTGTCGGCATCGGGAAGGTCGACGATGATGGCGTCGAACGGCCCCGAGGCCGCCACATTGGTGCCCCGCAGCCAGGTCATCGCGTCGCCGATCACGACGTTGACGCGCGGATCGTCCAGCGATCCGCCGTTGGCGTCGCGCATGGTGGTACGCGCCAGGTCGATCACTGCGGGGTCGAGCTCGACCTGCACGATCCGTTCGATCCCGCGCTGGCGCAACAGCTCGCGGGCGGCCAGGCCGTCGCCGCCACCGAGCACCAGCACCGAGCGGGCGCCGGCGCCCAGCGCCGGGTAGACAAGGGTTTCGGTGTAGCGGTATTCGTCCCGGGTGGAGAACTGCAGGCCCCCGTCGAGATAAAGACGCATGTCGTTGCCGCGGCGGGTCACCACGATCTCCTGGTAGGGGGTGTGCCGGTAGGCGATGATCGGATCGGCGTAGAGCCGCTGCCGGCTCGTCGTCTCGATGTCGGCCGACCGCACCAGCAACGTGGCGAGCAGGCCGAGTGCAGCCGCGAGCGCGCACAGCGCCGTCGCCAGCTGGCGGGGGGAAACGACGCTGCGCAGCAGACAAATCGCCACGATCGCCGCCGCGGCCAGGTTGACGATCCCGGTCGCCGCCGCACCCCGGATCATCCCGAGCTGCGGCAGCAGCGCGAACGGCCAGACCAGCCCGCCCAGCAGCGCGCCGAGGTAATCGGCGGCGTTGAGGTTGGCCAGCGCGCGGCCGGCCTCGGCCGCGCCTGAGGTGCGCCCGCGCTGCAGCAGCGTCATCAACAACGGAACCTCGGCCCCGACCAGCCCGCCGATCAGGGCGGTGCTCACCCCCAGCACCCAGGTCGACCCGACCGAGCCGTCCAGGAACGCGAACACCGCGTAGAGCGCCGCCGCCGACAGGCCACCGACGACGCCCAACAACGCCTCGACCGCGATGAAGGTGATCGCCGCGTGCGCGAGCAGCGGCTTGACCAGCAGCGCGCCCGCTCCGAGCGCGGCGATGTAGCCCGCGACAATCAGTGACGTGGCGACGATCCCGCCACCGTTGAGGCTCGCCGACAGCGTCAGCAGCGCGAGTTCGTAGATGATTCCGCACGCCGCGCAGGCGGCCACGGCGGCCAGCAGGACGGCGCGCCACCGCCCCGAAGACGACCGGACCGCGCCGGGCGCCGCCACATCGACTGCGGTCATGAGACTGCGGCGGCGGTCACGCCTCCCACGGCCAGCAGTATGAGGGCGACCGCGAAGGAGCCGGGGTGCAGCGCGGGCTCGTCGACGTGCTGGTGGAAGTCCCCGGGGATCAACAAGTGCATCGTCAGCAGCGCTATCCCCAACAGAATCACGCCCATCAAGCCATACACCGCCACGCCGAGCAGCCCCTGACCGAGTTGGCTGTAGCTGTTGACGATGGCGGTGACGATGACGGTGGTGAGCGCGATGTACATCGCCCCTGCGACGACCACGGCATTGGGCCTGCGATCGATGAACACCAGCTGTCGCAGCTTTCCGGGGGTCAACACGTCGACCATGTAGAAGCCGACGATCAATACCCCCATTCCGACCAAGAAGTACAACAGCGTCGCGACCGCGCCGCGCAGGATGGGATTCACGTCGACGTTGCCTATCTCGACGGCGAGGTACATGGTTGTCTCCTTTGCATTGGACTCGCTAAGCCGTCACTTGGTTCCGCCGGGTCCGCCGGGGCTGCCGCCGGCGCCTCCCGACGGGGAGCCGGGATAGAACCCCGGCCCGAGGAACACGAACGCGCCATGGCTGTATCCGGCGCTCAGGGGCTCGACGCGGATGCTGCACGGGTAGGTGCCGTCGGGACCGACGATCACGATGTTGTTGCTGTAGCGCAGGTATTCGCTGTCGCCGTTGGCGACCCGTGCCTCCGGCGTCGCGTAGTCGGCGAGCGCGTCGGCGACCTGATCGGCCGGGCCGCTGCACTGGTAGCGCGTCCCGTTTACGTCGTGGGCATACTCGTGGTAATGGCCCGCGATGTAGGACCCGATGTTCTTCTGCTGCAGCTTGATTCCGAAAATCAGCGACACGACGGCGGCGAGTGCCAGCGCACCGGAGATCAGGAACAGCCGATTGCGGCTCATGGGCGCCATCGGCTCGCCGTGTGGACCACGGTCCCGCCCGAGCCCAATGGAGTCCGCGGGTACAGGTGCCAGGTTTGCCACCGCCAGCCGGCGCCCTCCGGCTCGGCCGCCAGCGCCGTGAGCGCGGCGTCGTCGCCGGGAAACGTGCCACCGAGCCAGTCCGGTTCGCGCGCACAGCGTTCGCGGAGCTCGCGCGCGAGACGGCGGAAGCCCGACTCGTCGAGCGTCTCGGTGCTCGAGCGCAGGCGGTAGCCGGGGCCATCGGTGCGCCGCGGCAGGTCGCCCCCGAGGTCGCGGGCGGTGCAAGAAACCTGCTCGGAGAAGGACCCTTCCGCGTGCTCGACCGCGACGACGTGCGAGGCACCCAAAACCCCGAGCAGCAGCGCGCCGCCGTCGGGGTGCGAGAGCGAACAGGTGGCCAGCGGCGACGGCGCGGGGGCGTTGAGCGCTAGTCCCAGCCTCTCGTCGGATACGTCCGCCGGGGTCACGGCGAGCTGATGAAGCGGCACCTCGGCGGTCCTACGGGGAGGCGGCTGGGGGCGCCGGATAGATGGTGAGCTCGCCGGGCAGCACCGACTTGCCCGTCGAGATCTCCCAGGGCATGTCCGGGGCCCAGCGCTCGAAGGAGAGCAGCGCGGACTCGTCGGCGTTGGCGCAGTCGAGGAACTCCATCTCCCCGCCCGCCGGCAGGCCGGTGGTGCCCTCCGTGGTGTAGGAGGAGCGGCCGCGCTCCGTCTCGTGAAACTGGACCCCGTCGACGACGTATTGGTCGCCGGGCTGCAGCCTGACGTCCTTGCGGGTGACCCACAACGCCAGCTTCAGGCGACCGTCGTCCTCTTCCACGGTCAACCACAGCGGCTGGTCGCCGCCTTCGAGCAGGTGCTCCCACCACACGAACGGGCCCTCGCGGAACGTCACGGAGCCGCGGACGACATAGTCGACACCGCCGTAGCTGACGATGGCGCCTGGGCCGAGTTGGCGGGGCCCGAACTGCGGCATCGCGTTGAAGCTGAGCGGGTCCTGACGCCCGCGGGGGTGGGCCGGTTTTTTGGGCCGCCGCAAGGCGATGACCAGCACCACGATCGACCCGATGAACAGCACCGCCGCGAGGACGAGCAGGAGTGTTCCCACGCCACACCTTCCGTTGCCACAGCGCCACAGCGAACGTGCGCTATAAGTTAACAGCTTTTGCCCGGAACAGGGCCGCGTGTCGCGCCCGCATCCTGTCGGACCCAACGGCTAGGCTATCGAACAGCTGTTCGGTATCCGGGGGACGGAAATACGCGGGATGGAAAAACGAGGGATGGAATTCGAGGGAGAAAGTGGGAGCGGCTGATGCGCGTGATGGGCGTCGATCCCGGACTGACGCGGTGCGGGCTGTCGGTGGTCGAAGGCGGGCGCGGGCGAGATCTCGTCGCGCTCGATGTCGATGTCGTCCGTACCCCGACCGATGCCTCGGTCCCCGAGCGATTGCTGGCCATCAGCGACGCCGTCGAGCACTGGCTTGATACCCATCGTCCCGACGTCGTGGCAATCGAGCGGGTGTTCTCCAGGCTGAACGTGACCACGGTGATGGGCACTGCACAGGCCGGCGGGGTCATCGCGTTGGCCGCGGCGAAACGCGGCACCGACGTGCACTTCCATACCCCCACGGAGGTCAAGGCCGCGGTCACCGGCAATGGCGCCGCCGACAAGGCGCAGGTCACCGCGATGGTCACCAAAATCCTTGCCCTGCAATCCAAACCGACGCCCGCCGACGCCGCCGATGCGCTGGCGTTGGCAATCTGCCACTGCTGGCGGGCACCGATGATCGCTCGAATCGCTCAGGCCCAACAGAAGGCCAACGAGAAGGCCAAGCTGCAAGCCAAGATCAAGGCGGTCCGATGATCGCCTCGGTGCGCGGCGAGGTCCTCGAGGTGGCCCTCGACCACGCCGTGCTCGAGGCGGCCGGCGTCGGTTACCGGGTCAACGCGACGCCGTCGACACTCGCGACGCTGCGACAGGGCAGCGAGGCGCGGCTGATCACGGCGATGATCGTGCGCGAGGATTCGATGACCTTGTACGGGTTTGTCGACACCGACACGCGTGACCTTTTCCTCACGCTGTTGTCGGTGTCCGGGGTGGGGCCGCGGCTGGCGATGGCGACCCTGGCGGTGCACGACGCGGCGGCGCTGCGGCAGGCATTGCACGACGGCGATGTCGCGGCGCTGACCCGGGTCCCCGGCATCGGAAAACGGGGCGCCGAGCGGATGGTGCTGGAACTGCGTGACAAGATGGGCCCCGCATGTGCGGTCGCCGGCGCACCCGCGGCCAACGGGCATGCCGTGCGCAGCCCGGTGGTGGAAGCCTTGATCGGCCTTGGCTTCGCGGCAAAGCAGGCGGAGGAGGCCACCGACCGGGTGCTGGCCGACGGCCGGGAAAACGGTGAGGCCGCGACCACGTCCGGCGCCCTGCGGGCCGCCCTGTCGTTGCTGGGCAAGGCCGGATGACTACCGACTATTCGGACGGCTATTCCGATCGCGAGGTCTCACCCGCGCTGACGGTCGGCGACGGCGATCTCGACGTCAGCCTGCGGCCGCGTTCGCTGCGGGAGTTCATCGGTCAGGCCCGGGTCCGCGAGCAGCTGCAGCTGGTCATCGAGGGGGCCAAGAATCGCGGCAGCACGCCGGATCACATTCTGCTGTCCGGTCCGCCGGGGCTCGGCAAGACGTCGCTGGCGATGATCATCGCGGCCGAGCTGGGGTGCTCGTTGCGGGTGACCTCCGGTCCGGCGCTGGAACGCGCCGGTGATCTGGCGGCGATGCTGTCCAACCTGGTGGAGCACGACGTGTTGTTCATCGACGAAATTCACCGCATCGCCCGGTCGGCCGAGGAGATGCTCTATCTGGCCATGGAGGACTTCCGCGTCGACGTGGTAGTCGGCAAAGGCCCGGGGGCGACGTCGATTCCTCTCGAGGTGGCACCCTTCACCCTGGTCGGCGCCACCACCCGGTCCGGCGCGCTGACCGGCCCGCTGCGCGACCGTTTTGGGTTCACCGCCCACATGGACTTCTATGAGCCCGCCGACCTGGAGCGGGTGCTGGCGCGTTCCGCCAGCATCCTGGGCATCGAGCTGGGCGCCGAGGCGGGCGAGGAAATCGCCCGCCGCTCGCGAGGAACGCCACGGATCGCCAACCGGCTGCTGCGCCGGGTCCGGGACTTCGCCGAGGTGCGTGCCGACGGCGTGATCACCCGCGACGTCGCCAAATCCGCGCTGGCGGTTTACGACGTGGACGAACTTGGGCTGGACCGGCTGGACCGCGCGGTGCTGTCCGCGCTGACCCGCGGGTTCGGTGGCGGACCGGTCGGGGTCTCGACGCTGGCCGTGGCGGTCGGTGAGGAGGCCGCGACCGTGGAGGAGGTCTGCGAGCCGTTCCTCGTCCGCGCCGGCATGATCGCCCGCACCCCGCGCGGCCGGGTGGCCACCGCCCTGGCCTGGACCCACCTCGGCATGACACCGCCCGCCGGCGCGACCGGGCTGGCCCAACCGGCGTTGTTCGACTAAGCCTGACGAGGTTATATCGCGAAACCGTCGGGTACTCAGCCAGCAGTAACTACCTGCTGGAGGAGATCCCGATGAGGCAAACGCACTCCGACTATGAACGTCCACGCGCGCTCTACATGCCCCGCACCCGCGGCGCGCTGACCGGACTGCTCCTGATCCTGTTGGGTGCCTGGGGTGCGCTGGTGCCGTTCTTCGGACCCAACGTCGACTGGGCGTATTCGGCCGACCCGGCATGGACGTGGACGGCCGCCAAGGGATGGCTCGAGGTGCTCCCGGGCGCGGCCACCGCGCTGGGCGGCCTGCTGCTGCTCGTCGCCGGCAATCGCGCCACCGCCATGTTCGGTGGGTGGCTGGCGGTTCTCGGGGGCGCCTGGTTCGTAGTCGGCCGGGCGTTCGCGCCAGCACTCGGTATCGGCGACGTCGGTCAGCCCGTGGCCGCCACAGAGCTTAAGCGGGCCCTGCTGGAAATCACCTACTTCACCGGTCTGGGCGCGCTGATCGTGTTCCTCGCCGGCGCCGCCCTCGGGCGGGTCGCGGTCCGGCACGCGCGCGACATGGTGGTCGCCGAAAGGGCGCCCGTCGCCGCACCCATGGCCGCCGGCGCGCCGGCGCGCGAACCGGCCATCTACAACGAGTCCCGCGATGTGCCGGCGGCGCAGACCGACCAACTGGCCGCCGAGCCCGAACCGCGTGGGCGCACCGGCGGCCTGTTCCGTCGGCGCACCGGCGGCGGCCTGTTCGGGCGTCGCCACCACGCTGACGTCTAGAGGCTGGCGTCTAGAAGCTGGCATCTAGAGCCTGGTGCCCTTGCGCTGCGGCGCCGAATTGGCTGAACTTCCCCTATGACCGCCGTCGGGTTGGTATTCGCAGCGCTCGCCGCGCTGCTGCATGTCTACATCTTCACCATGGAGTCGCTGACCTGGACGTCGCCGCGCACCCGCGCCACGTTCGGCACGACGGCCGAGGAGGCCGAGACCACCAAGCTGCTGGCCTTCAACCAGGGCTTCTACAACCTCTTCCTGGCGATCGTCAGCGGCGTCGGCATCGCGTTGGTCGTCATGGGGCATCGCGCCGCCGGGGCCGCGCTCGTGTTCGCCGGGGTCGGATCGATGGCCGCCGCCGCGGCGGTGCTCCTGTTGTCCTCGCCGGACAAGGCGCGGGCCGCCCTCGTCCAGGGCGCATTCCCGGTGATCGCGATCGTGCTGTTGGCGATCGGCCTCAGTTCGTCATCCTGATCGTCCTGCGCCTCACAGCAGTCCGAGCAATTGCAGGTCGGTGATGTACTTGACGATGATCGGCGGCGAGACATGCGGAATGTCTTTGTCGGGACCGATTTTCGCCTCCTGGACCGCGGCGCGGAACCGGTCGGTCGGCGCGAGCGACCCGCGCATCGGCCGTTCCGGCTTCTGGTAGTTGTGCAGCAGCGGCAGCAACGAGTATTGGCGTTGCCGCTCGGGCAGGGCGCGCACCGCCCCTTCGAATCGCCGGAGCCACTCGCCGTAGTCCGCGACGCGGTGGAGCGGGTAACCGGCGTCGATGAGCCAGTCGACGTACTCGTCGAGCCCGATGCCGTCGTCGTGGGGGTTCATCACGTGATAGGTCGCGAAGCCTTCCGAGTCCTCGGAAGTCGGCACGCCCAGCGTCGAGATCGCCGCGGCGATGAACTCGACGGGCAGGCCGTCGTAGTGCGAGCGCTGACGATTGCCCTCGGCGTCCAGCTCGTAGAACGAGCCGGGCGCGACACCCGTGGCCACCAGGCTCAGCATCAGCCGGGTGAACATGTCCGGCAGGTTGAGCTGACCCGCGTAGCTGGTGTCGGCCAGGATCATGTCGCAGCGGAACACCGAGACGGGCAGACCGCACAGGTCGTGGGCCTCGCGCAGCAGCACCTCGCCGGCCCACTTGCTGTTGCCGTAGCCGTTGGCGTAGCTGTCGTTGATCGCCCTGGTCGGGCTGATCTCGCGAATGTCGGCGTCCTCGACGAACTTGCCCGGCTCGATCTGGTCGCCCACGCCGATCGTCGACACGTACACATACGGCTTCTGCTTGCTGGTGAGCGCGATCCGGATCAGCTCGGCGGTCCCGAGAGCGTTCGGGCCGAACAGCTCGCTGTACGGCAGGACGTGGTTGACCAGGGCTGCCGGGTCGACGATCAGGTCGACAGTGTCGGCCAGCCGCTGCCACGTCTCCCGGTCCAGGCCGAGGTTTGCTTCGCCCTTGTCGCCGGCGATCACCTCGAGATGATCGGCCGCCAGCCGCCGGTAGTGCTCCAGCAGCGTCGGGTCTTTACTGTCGAAGGTCCTGTCGAGCCGGGCGCGCGCCTCCTCGTTCGACCGCGCCCGCACGAGCGCGATCACCTTGCCGTCGACGAGGTCCATGCGTTGGAGCCACTCGAGCGCCAGGTAGCGGCCGAGGAATCCGGTCGCACCGGTCAGCAGGACGGTGCGCACCTCGGAGGTGGGCTTCGGCAGCTGCGGCGCGGCGCTCAGCGTCGACGCCTCGAGGAATTTGTCGAGCGTGAGGTCGCTGGCGTGCACCTCGATGAGGTCCCGACCGTTTGCCCCGCCATGTAGCCCGCCATGTATTAAGGCGAAGGTCGGCCGCTTGGTGCCCTTGCGCTCGCCCTCGATGTAGCCGGCGATCGCGCGCAGGTCGTTGGCCGGGCTGACGATGACGCCCACCGGGACGTCGATGTCGAAGATCTCCCGCAGCAGGTTGCCGAACGACAACGCGGACAACGAGTCCCCGCCCAGGTCGGTGAAGTGCGCGTCGGGGGAGAGGTCGCCGGCCGCGGTGCCCAACATGGCGGCCGCGGCGCGGGTGACGCTCTCGAGCACCGGACGGTCGGCGCCGGTCCGCCGCAGCTCGGCCAGCTCGTTGGCCTGGCCCTGCGCCAGCTCGGAGTACAACTGCTCGAGCCGCTCGCCGTAGTGCTGCTTCAGCTTCGGCCACGCCAGCTTGCGGATGCCGGTCAGCAGGCCGTTTTCCAGGCTGAACGGCGTCGTCTCGATGAGGAAGTCGCGCGGGACCTCGTAGGACTGCAGGTTGGCCTCGCGGGCAACGTTCTGCAGCGATTCGGCGATGCGGGCCTTGAGCGTCGCCGGGTCGTCGAAGCGGGCCAGTGCGTCATCGGTCGGCACCACAACCCCCAGCAGGTACGGCTGCGCGCTGTTGCCGTAGACATAGATCTGCCGAACCAGTGGGCTA
>NZ_JAFBAT010000176.1 GCF_019247615.1 Mycobacterium sp.
GCCTGCGCAGGTGGAAGGCGTTGGCGGGGAACTCGAAGTTGAAGAACGTGGCCTCCGGCTTTTCGAACTGGGACGCCGCGGGCAGCACGTAATGGGCCAGCCGCGCGGTCTCGGTCATCGCGACGTCGACGACCACCATCAGCTCCAACGACCGGAACGCCGCCGCGCACCTGGCCGAATCGGCCAGCGAATGCGCGGGATTGCCGCTCTCGACGATCATCGCGCGGAACCGGTCCGGGTGGTCGGTCAGGATCTCCTCGGGCACCGCATTGGCCGGGATCAGCCCGGCGATGATCGGGGCGCCGGTGACGGGCGTGCGACCGGAGACGGTGCTGAACAGCGAAGCCAGCGACGAATGCAGGTGCTGGCCACCCTTTTTCGCGAAGTTGCCGGTGAGGATCCACAGCAGCTTGTTCAGATAGGAGCACAGCGTGCTGTTGGGTGCCTGCTGAATGCCGAGGTCTTCGAACACGGCAACGCTGGCCGCGGTGCCGACGCGTCGCGCCGCGGCCCGCAGGAGCTCTTCGTCCACACCACAGCGTTGCGCGTAGTTGTCGACGGCAACTTCGCGCAACGCGTCGCGCACGACCTCGGCGCCGTGCACGTGCTCGGCGAGAAACGCCTCGTCGCAAAGGTTTTCCTGGACGAGGACGGCGGCCAGCGCGGCCAGACACCACGCGTCGGTTCCGGGCCGCACCCGCAGGTGGAAGTCGGCCATCTTGGCGGTGTCGGTGAGCACAGGATCGATCACGATCATCGAACGGGTCGGGTCCTTGGCGATGTCGTTGAGCACCACGCGTGCACGGGGAAAGCTCTGCGACATCCACGGGTTCTTCCCGATGAACACCGACACCTCGGCATGCTCGAACTCGCCGCGCGTGTGGCCGCCGTACAGCTGCGCATCGACCCAGGCTTCACCGGTCTTCTCCTGCGCCAGCGCATTGGACCGGTAGCGCGATCCGAGCGCCTTCAGGAACGCACCGCTGTACGCCCCGCCCAGATGGTTGCCCTGGCCGCCGCCACCGTAGTAGAAGATCTTGTCGCCGCCATAGGTGTCGCGGATGCGCTTGAACCCGTCGGCAACCTCGACAATCGCGGTGTCCCAATCGATTTCCTCGAAGGTGCCGTCGGCACGCCGGCGCATGGGCGAGGTCAGACGGGCGCGGTTGTTCTGGTAGTGGTCCAGCCGCAGCGCCTTGTTGCAGGTGTATCCCTGAGAACCCGGATGCGCCTTGTCGCCGCGGATGCGAGCCAGTCGGCGGTCCTCGACCTGCACGACGATGCCGCAGTTGCATTCGCAGAGAATGCATGCGGTGGGCTGCCAGTCACTGGTCATCGCGGGTGTTCCTTTCGCCGAATGGCGGCCAATAAGGCATTGCGCAGCTGGCAGTGGACGAGGTCCAGGGGCGTGAGGTCGCGGCGCACCCGCGCCAGCACAATGGCGCCCTCGATCGCCGAGGTCGCGAGCACCGCCAATTCGCCGGCCTGGTCGTGCGGGATGCCGTCGGCGACAAAGCGCTGCGTGATCTGCTCGGTCCACCGGTCGAAGACCGCGGCGGCGCGCTCGATGACCGGGGCCATCCGCTCGCGGTCCTGCTCCCCGGCCTCGACGGAGACCGCGACGATCGGGCAGCCAGCGCGAAAATCGCTGTCCCGCAACTGATCCCGGTATTTGTCGATCAGCGTGTCCAGCAGCTGCAGGCCGCCCTCGGCCTCGGCGATGATCGCGCCCACATGCTCGCCCGCGTAGTCGACCGCCTCGCACAGCAGTTGCATTCGGCCGCCCGGGAAGTAGTGGTAAGCGGACCCCCGCGGCGCACCACTGTGTTCGAGAACGTCGGAGATCGCGGTGGCATGGGCGCCGCGCTCGCGGATCAGCAGCGCGGCCGAGACGACCATCCGCTCGCGTGGGCTGCGCATTTCACCGCTCCTTGGGTCGGGGCTATGTATGATGCTATACATAATCGCTCGGCATGCGAAAGCCCCGCCAGCTGGTGGCACCTCCCGCTCGCGAAAAGACGCAAAATCGCCCTATTTCGGGTCGAAATGGGCGATTTTGCGTCTGCTCGGCGAACGGACCCCTAGGTGATCCAGTCGCTGGACCCGTCGTTCTTGGGGTAGGTGCCGCCGCTGGAGTTCTTCACGATGATCGGGTCACCCGGACCGAAGTTGTCGAAGAACCACCTGGCATTGGAGGGGCTGATGTTGATGCAGCCGTGGCTGACGTCGCGCTTCCCCTGGTCGTCCACGGACCACGGGGCGCTATGCACGAAGTCGCCCACATTGTCGAAGCGCACGGCCAGGTCGACCGTCACCTTGTAGCCGTACGTCGAGTTGACCGGCACCCCGTACGTCGAGGAATCCATCACCACCGAAGGCATCTTCTCCTGCACGTAGTAGGTGCCGTTGGGGGTTTGGTGATGACCGGCCGACATGCCCATGGACATCGGGATCGTCTTGTCCACGGTGCCGTTGCGTGTCACGGTCAGTTGGTGCGTGGCATCGTCCGCCGTCGCCACCAGCGCGTCACCCGTTCGGAAGCTGGACACCGTACCGCCCGCGTCGACGGTCACCGCGGTATGGGCGGGCCAGAAGCTCAGCGGGCGCCAACGGAGCTGGGTCGGGGTCATCCAGTAGAACTTGCCCGGAACCGCCGGGACCGAGGAGACGTGGACGGCGTTCTCGGCCGCGCCGGCATCCTCGACTCGCCCCGGGAAGTTGATGATGATCGGTTGGGCCACTCCCACCGTCGAGCCATTCTTCGGGACGAAGTTGGGCGGCCCGAATGGCGCCGTCCCGGTGAAGGGAGTCGGGTTTTGCCCGTCGACGGGTCCCGTATTGGCCGGCACCGCCGCCGGGTCGGACGCGGGCAGCAGTCCAGGGGCTGGGGGGGCTGCCACCGCCGGGGGCACCGCCACTGCCGGGGGGGCTGCCGGGTCCCCGGGCGCGGCGACAACCCCCGGATCGCCCGGTCCGGGGTCGGGGTCCGCGAGCGCCGAACCCGCGCCGAGCACCAGCACCAACCCCAGGACCCCCGCGATCGGCGCCAATCCTGCTGCCTGCAGAGCGGCGCGGCGACCCCTCCCGGTCCAGGCCATCGTCCAGCCCGACATACGCATCCCTCCAGTCACTATGTCGGGAATAGTGTGGCACAGCACGTAGCCCAGCTACCTACTCGACGGGTGGCGACGAGTCCCCAGGTGGCCAAACTTATGCCGTTGACCTGCGGAGCTATGAATTGCGTGAGCGTGCCGGCTCAGGGTCTTGACGGGGATCCAGCACCTGCCGGTTGGCCGCCATGCCGGCCAGTGCGGCGCCCATCAGGGCCGCCGAGGCGGTCAGCATCAGCGTCACGCTGCGCTCGTACAACAGCCCACCGCCGAGCGAGCCGGCCATGATGCCCACTTGGAACGCCGTCACGTACAGGCCCGAAGCCCCGTCGGGGTCGTCAGCGCCATTGCGCATCGCCGCGGACTGCAGCATCGGCGAGACGGCCGTGGCCATGGCACCCCACAGCACGATGGCGGCGATCCCGACCAGCAGCGTGGTCGCGGTGCCGTGCCCGCCGAAGGCCAGGGCGGTCAGCACCACGAACGCGGCCGCGAGTCCGGCCATACAGAAGATGATGGCGCCCCGGGGGCGGCGGTCCAGCGGCCGCGCCACCAGGCCCACCGCGGCCACTCCGGCGGCGCCATAGGCGACCAGCACCCAGGCCAGCGTCGGACCGCGCACTCCCACGACCTCGCGGATGACCTCCACGATGTAGGTGTACGACACGAAATGACCGGTCACGCCGACCATGGTGATCAGGCTCACGATGATCAGGCGCCGATTGCGATGGTGACGCGCCCGTGGGCCCACGCATTTGAGCTGCTCGGCGGTGAGCACCAGCTCCGGCAGGATCATCCGCGCGGCCACCGTGACGAGGGCCGCCGCCACGGTCACGCATACCACCGCCACCCGCCAGCCCCACATCAGGCTCATGGCGGCCGTAAGCGGACTGCCGATCACGAGGGCCAGGCTGGTGCCCGTGTAGATGGACATCGTGGCCCGGCCGGCGTGGCTGGGCGGCACCAGGCGCGTGGCGATCGGGGCGATCACCGACCACAGCAGGCCGTGCGTGAACGCGCACAGCACCCGCCCCATGGCCAGCACCGTGAAGTTGGGCGCCGCCGCCGAGATGAGCTGTGAGACGGTCAGGCAGACCAGACTGAACACGAGCGCACGTCGTCGTGGCCAGTGCGCGGTCCAACGCACCAGCGGAAAGGTCGTCAGGGCGGCCACCAGCGCATACCAGGTGAGCAGCGTGCCCACCGCGACCACGCTGATCTGCAGGTCGCGCGCGATCGCCGGTAACGCGCCCACCGGCAGAGTCTCGGCAGTGACATAGATGAAGGCCGCCGCCGTCAGCACCGTGAGTTGCGCGGCGATCCGTGGCGTCCACGTTCGCGCGGCAGGTGTGGTGGCGGTTTGGGCAGTCATGGGCAGTGGTCGCGGGGGGCGCAACCGGCCGAGCAGGCTGCTTGCCCGATCACGCTGTCCCTACGGTACGCACAGCAGCACCCGGATCACCAAAGTTGGGGGTTTAACACGCCCGCGTTGTCAGGAACGAACCAGGCGGGCGATGGCGGCCGAGGCTTCGGCCAGCTTGTCTCGGGCCTTTTCCGGGGCCTCCGGGCCCTCCTCGGCCACGGCGCGGCTGACGCAGTGGCTCAGGTGCTCATCGAGCAGATTCAGCGCCACCGAACGCAAGGCGCTGTTGGCGGCGCTGATCTGGGTGAGCACGTCGATGCAGTACTTGTCCTCGTCGATCATGCGGGCGATGCCGCGTACTTGGCCCTCGATGCGCCGCAGCCGCTTGGCGTAATCGTCCTTGCGCAGCGAATATCCGTGTGCGGTCGTCATCCAGCGATTCTACCGCTTACCCCGACGGGGTATAGCCCGCGCATGGTAGCCGCGATGCGCCCCGGCATACTTGGACGATGAACTTTCCGCAGGCCACCACCCCGGACTCGGCGTCGGCCGCCGACATCAAACCGCGCAGTCGGGACGTCACCGACGGCCTCGAGAAGGCCGCCGCGCGTGGCATGCTGCGGGCGGTCGGCATGGAGGATGAAGACTTCGCCAAGCCGCAGATCGGGGTCGCGTCGTCGTGGAACGAGATCACGCCGTGCAACCTCTCGCTGGACCGGCTCGCCAAGGCCGTCAAGGAAGGGGTGTTCTCGGCCGGCGGCTATCCGCTCGAATTCGGGACGATCTCGGTTTCCGACGGCATCTCGATGGGCCACGAGGGCATGCATTTCTCGCTGCCGTCGCGGGAGCTGATTGCCGACAGCGTCGAAACGGTGATGCAGGCGGAGCGGCTCGACGGCTCCGTGCTGTTGGCCGGATGCGACAAATCGCTGCCCGGAATGCTGATGGCCGCCGCGCGGCTGGACCTGGCATCGGTGTTCCTCTATGCCGGATCCATACTCCCCGGGCGCGCCAAGCTGTCCGACGGCAGCGAGCGTGAGGTGACGATCATCGACGCGTTCGAGGCGGTCGGCGCATGCGCCCGCGGATTGATGCCGCGCGAGGACGTGGACGCCATCGAGCGGGCGATCTGCCCCGGCGAGGGCGCCTGCGGCGGCATGTACACCGCCAACACGATGGCCTGTTCGGCTGAGGCACTGGGGATGTCGTTGCCGGGCAGCGCGGCGCCACCGGCGACCGACCGTCGCCGCGACGGCTTCGCCCGGCGCAGCGGGCAGGCCGTCATCGAACTGCTGCGCCGCGGCATCACCGCCCGCGACATCCTCACCAAGGAGGCCTTCGAAAACGCGATAGCGGTGGTGATGGCGTTTGGCGGCTCGACGAACGCGGTCCTGCACCTGCTGGCCATCGCCCATGAGGCCGACGTCAAACTGTCACTTGAGGACTTCACCCGGATCGGGTCGCGGGTGCCGCACCTCGCCGACGTCAAGCCGTTCGGCAGCCACGTGATGTACGACGTCGACCACATCGGCGGGGTGCCGGTGGTGATGAAGACGCTGCTGGACGCAGGCCTGCTGCACGGCGAATGCCTGACGGTGACCGGCCGCACCATGGCCGAGAATCTGGCCGCGATCGGCCCGCCCGACCCGGACGGCAAGGTGCTGCGGGCGCTGGACAACCCGATCCACCCGACCGGGGGCATCACCATTCTGCGTGGTTCGCTGGCCCCCGACGGCGCCGTGGTCAAGACCGCGGGGTTCGACTCCGACGTGTTCGAGGGCACGGCAAGGGTTTTCGACGGCGAGCGGGCCGCGCTGGATGCTCTGGAGGACGGGACCATCACCAAGGGCGACGTCGTGGTGATCCGCTACGAAGGCCCCAAGGGCGGCCCGGGGATGCGCGAAATGCTGGCTATCACGGGCGCGATCAAGGGCGCCGGCCTCGGCAAGGACGTGCTGCTGCTCACCGACGGCCGGTTCTCCGGCGGGACGACCGGCCTGTGCGTGGGCCACATCGCGCCGGAGGCGGTCGACGGCGGGCCGATCGCACTGGTGCGCGACGGCGACCGGATTCGCCTCGACGTCGCCGGACGCATCCTCGACGTGCTCGAGGATCCGGCCGAATTTGAAGCCCGGCGAAGGGATTTCGCCCCCCCGCCGCCGCGGTATACGACCGGCATCCTGGCCAAGTACGTCAAGCTGGTCAGCTCGGCCGCGATCGGCGCGGTCTGCGGCTAACCGTGGATCTTGCAGGCCGCCTGCGGACCGACTTCCCGGTGGCGCAAGCTCACGTCGGCCGAACGGGCGGTCAAGGACCTGCGCCGCGCCGAAACGTCGGTCCCTACACCACCAACGCGAACGCGAACCCGTCCCAGGGCTTGGCCCCGACGGTCTGCAGCACCGCCGTCTCCAGCCGCGGGTGCTCGCCCATCATCTGCAGGGTTTGGCGCGTCGCCCTGATTCTGGCGTCTTCGGAGTCCGCCGTCAGGATCTGGCCGTCACGAATGACGTTGTCCACCAGGATTACTGAACCGGAACGAGCCAGCCGAATCGCCCACTCGACGTAAGCGACGTTGTTCTCCTTGTCGGCGTCGATGAAGATCAGGTCGAAGGGCTCACCGGTCAGGGTCGGCAACGTGTCCAGCGCCGCGCCGACCAGCACATCCACCCGGTCGGCGACGCCGGCCCGGCGCAGGTTCGCCTCGGCCACCTCGGCGTGCTCGGGCTCGTATTCCAGGGTCACCACCCGGCCGTGCGGGCCCGCGCCACGCGCCAACCAGATGGCGCTGAACCCACCCAGCGTGCCGATCTCGAGGATGCGACGCGCCCCGATCGCGCGCGCCAACAGGCACAGGAATTTGCCCTGCTGCATCGAGACGGCGATCGCCGGCAATCCGGCCGCGGTGCTCGCCTGCAGGGCCCCCGTCAGCGCCGGATCCTCGCCGACAACGGTGTCGTCCAGAAACGCATCCACGTCGCGTGGGTTTGGTTTTTCGGTCATTCCGCCAGGCTAGCCGGACGAGGCAATCAAAGGCCTACTTTCTATATACCCATGGGGGGTATATGATGATGGCGTGGTTGGTCACACACCATGGAAGTTCACAACACGGAAAAGGGTGATTCCACATGGCAAATTACGACGCGGGAACGCTGCTGACCTGTGGCCACGAAGGCTGCGGATGTCGCGTTCGCATCGAGGTTCCCTGCCACTGCTCCGGCGCCGGGGAGGCGTACCGCTGCACATGCGGCGACGAGTTGACCCCGGTGCGGTAGGGCCGCTCAGCGTCCGAACGTGCGCCCGGCCAGTTCGACCTCGGCCGCCAGCTTCAGCGCGATCGCGGAAGCCCCCACCTCCACTCGGTAACCACCCGGTTGGATGCGCCAGCTCCTTGCGCTGCCGTCGAAATGGGCAAGGAGCCGCGCATCGGGCTCGATGGTCACCCGGCGCGTCGCGCCGGGCTCGAGTTCGACGCGCTCGAACCCCAACAGCCGCACGGGTTGCCCACCGGGTGCCGCGGTCAGGTACAACTGCGGGACGTCGCCCCCGGCGCGGTCGCCGACGTTGGCGACGGTGAAGCTCGCGGACACGGTCTCACCGCCGCTCACCGCCAGGTCGGTGTACTCAAACCTGGTGTAGGACAGGCCGTGCCCGAACGCGTATTTCGGGGTGAGACCACTTTTGGCGAACCAGCGGTAGCCGACGTCAGCTCCTTCGAAATAGTCGATTGTGGTCGGCCTCCCCGGCGGCAACCCGAAGCCGGGCAGCTCCGGGCGCGGCGTCTGACCGAGATCGGCCGGGAAGGTGACGGGTAATCGGCCCGACGGATTCACCAGCCCCACAAGGATTTCCGCGATCGCGCGGCCGCCGGCCTGACCCGGATACCACGCCTGCAGGATGGCGTTCACCGAGCAAGCCCAGGGCATGGCCACCGGGTTACCGGTCTCGAGCACGACAACGGTATTCGGGTTGGCGGCCGAAACGGCGGCGATCAGCTCGTCCTGGCCCCACGGCAACGACAGGTCGGGGCTGTCGAAGCCCTCGCCTTCCGCGCGGATCACGAACACGATCGCGACGTCGGCTCTCCGCGCCGCCATCGCCGCCTCGGAGGGAGAGCTGCCGGGATCGAACTCGATCTGCGCATCGGGAAGCTGGTTTCTCAACTCGCTCAACGGACTCGACGGCAGCAGGTACAGGTTGCGCAGGGCGGCCTCGTGGCCTTCGCCGCCGAGCGGGATGACGTCGGCGTAGCCGCCCGGTGGGACGACGGCGCTCGAACCGTAACCGGCCGCGACGCCGACGTCTGCGCGGCCGCCGATGACGGCGATGCGCGCCCTCGGCTCGAGCGGAAGCACACCGCCGTTGGCCAGCAGCACGATTCCCTGCCGAGCGATGCGAAGTGCAATGTCGTTGTGCGCGACGGGATCCGGGGCCGGCACTGCTTCCCACCGGTCGATGCCGACCGCGAACATCGAACGAAGAATCCGCCGGACCATGTCCGACAGGCGCTCTTTCGGGAGCCTGCCGTCGGCGTAGGCGGCTCGCAGCGGCTCACCGAACGCCTCCGACTCCCACCGCAGCGCGTCGAGCTGCGCACCGCACTCCTGGTCCAGGCCGCTCAGCGCGCACTCCCAGCTCGGTGTCGCCCCCCAATCCGACATCACCCAACCGCGATATCCCCAAAGGCTTTTCAGCACCTCGTTGATCAAGAAGTCGCTTGCCGCGGCGAAGTCGCCATTGACCTTGTTGTAGGCCGTCATCACCGCACCGGGCTGCGATCGCTCGATGGCGATCTCGAAGGCCAGCAAGTCCGACTCGCGGTGCGCGTCGGGATCGATCACCGCATTGAGCCAGTGGCGGTTTGTCTCGTTGCAATTGAGTGAGTAGTGCTTGACCGTCGAAATGACGCCGTGTTGCTGTATCCCGTTGACCGACTCCGCGGCAATCGTGGCGGTCAAAAGCGGGTCTTCGGAGAGGTATTCGAAGTTGCGGCCGTTACGCGGGTCGCGCACGAGGTTCATCGCGCCCGCGAGCTGCACGTTGAATCCGCGGCAACGCGCCTCCCGACCGATCATTTCACCCGCGTCGCGGGCCAGCGAGGGGTTGAAGCTTGCGGCCAGCGCGAGCCCGGCCGGCAAGGCGGTGGCGGTGTCGCCCGGGCGGTAGCCGGGGTTGGTGACGCCCAGGCCGGCATCGCTCATCAGCAACGCCGGAACGCCCAGCCGCGGAATCCCGGGCACATAGGCGGCGCTCATCGGAACGCCCGGCGGGATGCGCTCATCCCTGCGCTGCCAAAATTCGCCGGCCCCCATCACCCCGACGATCAGCGAGAACCGCTCGTCGTCGGTCATCTGGGACTCGAGCTCGCGCGCGCGTACGTCGGCGTCCGTCAATTCCGCCACCGCGCACCCTCTTTGGCGTAGACGACACGCAGCACGTGTCCGAGCTCGGGCCCCATCACGAGCTCGGCCAACTCACAGACCGTCGCGACGAACTCCGGGCCGTGCGGCGGCCCCGAACGGCACAGGTGGTGCGCGATTTCGTGCAGCACCACCAGCTCGCGCAGCGCCCAGTCGGCGGCGCGGCGATCCGGAACCGCGATAACGCCTGCGCCGTCGCGGCTTTCGTAGTGCGCCGCGGTCGCGGCCCGCCGCGCCCGCACCGCCAGCGGTGGCACGTCGGGCCAGTGCTCCCGCACGGCCGGTAGCGCGAGCACGTCATCGACGTAGCGCTGCACGGACGCCACCGACCCGAACCGCCCCTCGGGGGGCAACGTCAGCGCAGTGCCGAAGAAGTCCACGACCGGCGATCCATGCCCGGCGGCGCGGTCGAACAACGTGCGGACGAACTCTTCGGCCGCATAGACCTTGGCGCGCTGGGAATCCCTTTGAGACGGATCGCGCGCAGCCGATCGTGTCACCGGTCCAATGCGCTCCGCGCCCCCGGCAGCTCGGTGCTGTTGTGCAGTGCTGCCCGCCGTCCGGCCCGGTCGCCCGCGCGCCGCGCCGCCGACGAGTATCCGGCGGATGCCCGATGAGCTTGCCAGGTGCCGCGCGCCTTCGACGCGCTGCGATAGTAATCCTTCAGCTCGATCTCCTTGTCACGCAGGGCGATTGCCGTTCCCGGGGGGCGACGGCTGTCCCTGGTTGCCTCGCTCCTGGCCTGGTCGCGGGCCTCGGCGAGACGCTGGCCGACGCGGGCCCCGAACGCAAGCTGAAAGTTCAGCCGGGCCGTGATGGTCGGCGTCGGCCGGTGGGCACCGGAAGCCAGGTAGGCGTCCGACGCGCGCACCATCTGGACGACCAGGCTGGCGTACAGGGCATGGCTGGCGTCGATGTCCTCGGCGAACCCGTATGCGTAGAGAAACGTGGAATTCGTCGCCACGTCGCAGCGCACGTCATTGGCCGCCGCGATCAGGACGAACAGCTGCACATACGTCCGCAGCCCCTTGCTGCCCGGCGTCCCGATGGTAATAGTCCGCTGAGTCGGGGCCTGCGCGGGCGATCGCTTGGCCGCATGGGACCGCGCCACTGCCAGGTCGATCGAGGCCGCCGTCGCCAACCGTTGCGCGGCGCTCATGAACGCGTCCGCCTCGTGCGTGTTGTCGGTGCCTTCGGCCTGACGCAGCAACGCGGCGATGCGGGACAGCATTTTGTCGTCGGTCATCATGCCAAACTACGACAGCGATACGACATTCCGGCGCCGGCCGGTCACAGGCCCGGTCACAGGCCGGTCATAGGCGCCGCGAAATCCAGGAAACCACGTCGCCCAGCACCTGAGCGCGCTCGGGCTCGTTGAACACCTCGTGATACAGGCCGGGGTAGACCTTCAACTGGACGTCGGTGGACCCCACGCATTCGACCAGGCGCCGGCTGCCGTCGACGGGAATCAGCCGGTCGTCGGCGCCGTGCACGACCAGCAGCGGCGCGGTCAACGCCGGAGCCCGCCGCGGCATGGTCTCACCCACCTGCAGCAGCGCGCGGCCCACGCCGGCCGGAACCTTCCCGTGGTAGACCAGCGGGTCGTCGTTGTAGGCCGCCACCACTGCCGGGTCGCGGGATATGGCCTCGACATCGAGTTCCTGCACCGGCAGACCGGGCACCACCACGCCGAGCACCCTGGCGGCGAGCACCATCACCGGCGACACCAGATCCTGGGCGGCGACCGCCGGCCCGGACAGCACCATCATGTCGTAGTTGTCGGGGCGCTCGACGCCGTAGGCGAACACTATCCCGCCGCCCATGCTGTGTCCGAGCACCACGCACTTGAGACCGTGGTGCTCCCGCGTCGCGATGCCGACCAGGGTGTCGAAATCGCCTGTGTACTCAGAGATGTCGCGTACCCACATCCGCTTTCCGCCGGAGCGGCCGTGCCCGCGGTGGTCCAGCGCGTAGGTGACCAGCCCCGCGTCGCCGAAGCTCTGCGCGACGTGGTCGTAGCGGCGGGCGTATTCGCCGAGTCCGTGCGACAGCACGACCACCGCTCGGGGTGGGCCCTCCGGCGTCCAGACGTCGTAGACGATGCGCACGCCGCCAATGCCGTCGAAATTCCGTTCGCTGCGGGTCGTACTCATCACCGGCAGCTTACGGGCAGCCCGATGGGCTCCTCGGACATGCCCGCGGCGGCCTGTCGGTGGGTCTGCGTACGCTCGTGGGCGTGAGTGTCCTCACAGAACACGCCGAGCGGGATTTCTCCGCGCACGCCGAGCCCTATCGTCGGGAATTGCTCGCGCACTGTTACCGCATGACCGGGTCGCTGCACGACGCCGAGGACCTGGTGCAGGAGACGCTGCTGCGGGCCTGGAAGGCCTACGACCGATTCGAGGGCAAGTCGTCGATGCGGACGTGGCTGCATCGCATCGCGACCAACACCTGCCTGACCGCGCTGGAGGGGCGGCAGCGCCGGCCCCTGCCGACGGGGTTGGGTGGGCCCAGCTCCGACCCGACCGCCGAGTTGGTGGAACGCCGTGAGGTGCCCTGGCTGGAACCGCTGCCGGAGCTCCCTGACGATCCCGCCGATCCGTCGGTCATCGTCGGGTCGCGCGAATCGGTTCGGTTGGCATTCGTGGCTGCGCTGCAACACCTTTCGCCGCGCCAGCGGGCGGTTCTCCTGCTGCGCGACGTGCTGCAGTGGAAGGCCAGCGAGGTGGCGGCGGCGTTGGGTTCCACCACGGTCGCCGTCAACAGCCTCTTGCAGCGGGCCCGCACCCAGTTGGCGGCGGCCGGTCCCAGCTCCTCTGACCGGTTGATGGCGCCGGACTCGCCGGAGGCGCAGGACCTGCTGGACCGTTACATCGCCGCGTTCGAGGCCTACGACATCGACCGGCTGGTCGAGCTGTTCACCGCCGAGGCGATATGGGAGATGCCGCCGTACGTCGGCTGGTATCAGGGCGCGCGGTCCATCGTCACCCTCATTCACCAGCAGTGCCCGGCCGAATCGCCCGGCGACATGCGCCTCATCCCGTTGGTCGCCAACGGCCAGCCCGCTGCCGCCATGTACATGCGGGCCGGCGACGTTCACCTGCCGTTTCAGTTGCACGTGCTGGACGTCCGCGCCGACGGGGTGTCACACGTGGTGGCCTTTTTCGAAGGCGCGTTCGAGAAATTCGGTCTGCCACGTTCGCTGGGAGCATGACGGGCGCCCCGGACGTCGTACCCGCTCCCGGCAAACCCGTTCTGCTGTTGGGCGCCTTCGACATCGGCAGCGTGGGCTACGCGGCCGAAGAATTCTTCCTTTCCGGAACGGCATCTTCCTACACGCCGGCGGAAGAGTTGGGCCCGGACGGCCGGTGGCGTGTGACAACCGGCCGCACAGCCGATTACACGACCCGGATGGTGGCGCTGACTCCGGACGCGGCGCGGTTTAACGGCACGGTGCTGGTGGAGTGGCTCAACGTCAGCAGCGGCATCGATGCTCCGGCGGTGTGGATGATGGCGCACCGCGAGATCATTCGGGCCGGTTATGCCTACATTGCGGTCTCTGCCCAGCGGGTGGGGATCGAGGGCGGTGCCAGCCTGCTCGGCATCGATATGTCCTTGAAGCGCCAGGATCCCGCGCGATACGCAGCCCTGCATCACCCGGGCGACGCCTTCGCCTACGACATCTTCTCCCAAGCCGGCGCGCTCGCCCGGAATGCCGCGCCCGGCGGTGTACTGGGCGACCTGCGCGTGCGGCGTGTGCTCGCCGTCGGGGAATCGCAGTCCGCGATGTTCCTGACCACCTACATCAACGCCGTCGACCCGCTCGCCGAAATCTACGACGGCTTCTTCGTGCACTCCCGGTTCGCGTCGGCGGCACCGCTCAGCGACGTCTCGATCTTCGACGAATCGCAGGCCAATTCGCCCGACGCGGTCGCATTCCGGCCCGACCTGCGCGTCCCGGTCGTCACGATCATCACCGAAACCGACCTGTTTGGCCCCGTGCGGCAGGGCTACTACCACGCTCGGCAGCCCGACAACCAACGGCTGCGGGTGTGGGAGATTCCCGGTGCGGCCCATGCCGACAACTACACGATCCAGGTCGCTCCCATCGACAGCGGCTCGGCGCCCCTGGATGCCATCGTGGCGGCTTACGCGCCGACCGACACCCTGATGGGTCAGCGGCTGGGGCATTACATCAACTTCGCGCCGCAACACCATTACGTGGTGCAGGCGGCGCTGGCCGCGCTGAACAACTGGGTGGCGACGGGCGAGCCGGCGCCCGCGGCCGCGCCTATCGAGGTTCGCGACGGCGATGAGCCCGCTCCGGTTCTCGATCCCGCAGGGCTGGCCCAGGGCGGCGTGCGGACCCCGTGGGTCGACGTGCCGATCGCCCGCACCTCGGGGCTTGGCGGCTCAGACGGCGTCCCCGAGGCCATCATGGCGGCGATCTTCGGTTCCGGCGAACCGTTCGATGCCGCCACGTTGCGCCGGCTCTATCCCGGTGGGGTCGACGAGTACCTCGAGAACTTCGAAGCGGCGCTCGATCGGGCGATCGATTCCGGTTTCATACTGCAGGCCGATCGCGCCGAGATCCTTCAGCTGGCCGCCGCGACCTTCCCCGGCGACGAACCATAAAGGGGCCGTTCAGCTTTCGGCGGCCAGCACGTCACGTACCGCGGCATCCACGGTGCCGAGCAGGTCCGGATCGATACCGGCCCGGCCGCGGACCAAGACTGTGGCGCAGTTGGCCGCAGGCAGCCCCTCGGCCGGACACAAACCGTCGGGGAGCTTGCCGATCACCGGTAGCAGCGCCAACCCAAGCCCCGAACGCACCGCCGCGTAGAGCCCCGACAGATCGCCGCATTCCGCGGCGATCTCGTAAGCGATCCCGTGTTTGTCGAGGATCGCGAAGGCCGGCTCGCGCAGGGTGCAGGGCTCGGCGAAGATCACCAACGGCAGCGGCTCGCTCCGGTCAATCGTGCAGGTACGCGCTGAAACCCATTTCAGCAGAACGACTCCCGATGCGTTGGCGCGATCCAGTCCTGAGCCGTCGAGCATGATCGCCAAGTCCACCAGGCCGCGATCCAACGCGTCGGCGAGCGAAACGTTGCGGTCCAGGCGGAAACGTGGCCGCCGATCGGGAAGGCGCTCACGAAGCACGTTGGTCAGGGCGGGCAGCATGACGTCCGCGCCGTGCTCGGTGGCGCCGATGGTGAGCAGCTTGTGCTCGGTGGCGCCGAGATCATCGAGGGCAGTGTCATGCGCCGCCAGGATCGTGCGGGCGTGCCGCAGCACCTTTTGACCGACTTGGGTGAACACCACGCCGCGGCCCGAGCGTTCGACCACCGGGGCTCCGACCACACTCTCGACCTTGCGCAGGTGCTGGCTCACTGCGGATTGGGTCAGATGCAGCGCGGCGGCCGCCCGGTGAAATCCCCCACAGTCGGCCACCGCAACGAGGCTGCGCAGCGGGGCGATATCCAGAACCTGGGCCATCCCGCCCACCCTAGTTCGATCAGCATTAATGATCAATCCCCGCTGCTCACCACGCCGCTCGCAGAGGATCTCCGGAGATTGATAAGAGCTAGCGATCAATTGCGATCACCAATAATCGTTGGACGGCATTGGGTCATGTTCGTGACCATGGGGGCATGGACCTGCCTCGCATGCCGTTGTCGACCGCCTCGGCGGTGGCCTTCTTTTACGCGATCGGTTACCCGATCGGAACGCTCGCGGTGACGGCGATGACCCCGATGGCCGTCTTGGTGTTGCGATTCGGCTTGGCCGCCATCATTCTGACGGTCTGGGCCGTCCTATCCCGAGCGGCCTGGCCGCGCGGGGCGCAGTTCGGTCACGTCCTCGTCGCCGGTCTCCTCATCCAGGCGGTGCAGTTCTGCTGCCTCTACGAGGCGGTCATGCTGGGCGCGCCCGCCGTCCTCTGTGCGGTGGTGATCGCGATGAATCCCGTCATCACGGCGATTCTGGCAGCGGCCTTCCTGAGGGAGCCGCTTGGCTCGACACGGATAGCCGCCCTTGTCCTGGGGGTGGTCGCCGTGCTCGCCGCCTGCGCGAAGAGATTGTTGAGCACCCACGGCGTCGACCCTGTCATCGGATTGCTTGTCGTTGCGCTGCTTGGTCTTTCGGTTGGCGGCGTCTACCAGCAGCGGTATTGCGCTGGCGTGGACTTCCGCGCCATGAGCGCGATCCACAACGCCGTGGCGCTCATTCCAGCGGCGGTGCTCGCGATGCTCACGCCCTACGCCGTGCACGACGCGGTCAAAGCCGCCGTCGCGATCAGCGCCGTGGTGCTGCTCAACGCCACCCTCGCGGTGAGCCTTTACGTGCGAGCCATCAGCATTCACGGGGCGGCCGCGGTGACGATGCTGTTCGCGGTCATTCCCGCGCTCGCCGGGGTCCTGTCCTGGCTGATGGTCGGCCAGCGACCCGATATCGGCGTCGCAGTCGGCCTCCTGGCCGGCGGACTCGCCTGCTGGCTCAACAGCAGGACCGCCGGCCGGCGCCGCGCAGCCGAGGAGCATCCGACGTCGGTGTCAGCCCCCGCGGACATCCGTCCGGACATGGCGACTTGTTCGGTGGCACCGGCTGGTCGCGATTTCTAGGCCCGGCCGCCGCGCCTGGGGTTAGTACGCTGGGGGAATGCCGGCAACCGCCGATATCCGCCCCGCGTCCGAGCGGGCCGTCACCACGACATCTTGGCTGCGGTCCCGGCATTCGTTCTCGTTCGGCGACCACTACGATCCGGCCAACACCCATTACGGGCTGCTATTGGTCAACAACGACGACATCGTCGCGCCCGCAAGCGGATTCGACATGCACCCGCACCGGGACATGGAGATCATCACGTGGGTTCTCGACGGAGAGCTGACGCATCGAGATTCCGCCGGCAACCGTGGTGTGATCTATCCCGGTCTGGCGCAATGCATGTCGGCGGGCAGCGGAATTCTGCATTCCGAAATGAACGACTCCGCCACGGAGCCGGTGCATTTCGTCCAGATGTGGGTGGTGCCCGACGAGACTGCGATCTCGCCGAGCTACCAGCAGCACGATGTCGGATCCGATGTGGATGGCCAACTTGTGACCATCGCCTCAGGCGTCCCCCGTCGTGAGGCGGCCATCACGCTGCACAACCGCAACGCCGCACTGCACGCGGCCCGATTGCGAACCGGCGAAGGGGCGAGCCTTCCGCAGGCCCCCTACCTGCACGTATTCACTGCGCGGGGCCGCGTTACGGTGGACGGGATCGGTCACCTCGGGGCGGGCGACGCCGTTCGCTTCACCGACGCCGACGGCCGACGGGTGACGGCGAACGAGCCGTCGGAACTGCTGATCTGGGAGATGCACGCAAAGCTTGGCGATTGAGGCGGTCTCGCGACCACATAGAGTGGGCACGACAGACAGGAGCCCGCATGTCTCAATCGCAGCCGCGGCACGCGGCGCCGAACCCCAACCGGAATGTCAAGGCGGTTCGGACCGTACGGTTCTGGACGCTACCGATCGTCGTCACGCTGGCGCTGATGTCGGCGTTGTGCGCGTTGTACCTCGGGGGCATCCTGAACCCGATGACCAACCTGCGACACTTCCCGATCGCCGTGGTGAACGAGGATGCCGGCCCGTTCGGGGCACAGATCGCCGACGGCCTGGTTTCCGGTTTGGACAAGGACAAGTTCGACGTCCGGGTCGTGTCCCATGACGAGGGGCAGCGCCAGCTCGACACGGCCAAGGTGTACGGCGAGTTGATCATCCCGCCGACGTTTTCGTCGAGCCTTCGGGAGTTCGGGGCAAGCGCGGTCGCCCCCGGCCATGCGGCCCGGCCGTCGATGACGATCTACACCAACCAGCGAGCCGGCACGTTGGGATCCAGCATCGCCGGCCAAACCTTGACACAGGCGATGGCCGTCGCCAACGGTAAAGTGGGCCAACGACTTACGGCGGATGTCGCGGCCGAGACCGGCGGCGCGCCGCTGACCGGAGCGTCGGCGCTGGGGATCGCCAATCCGATCGACATCAAATCCACGGTGTACAAACCGCTGCCGAACGGCACCGGCAATGGCCTCTCGGCGTTCTACTATGCGCTCCTCCTGCTGCTGGCCGGGTTCACGGGCAGCGTCGTGGTGAGCACACTGGTCGACGCTCTGCTCGGTTATGTGCCGGCCGAATGGGGTCCGGTGTATCGCTTCGCCGAGCAAGTCAGGATCTCGCGCCTGCAGACGTTGCTGCTCAAATGGGTGATGATGGTGCTGCTGGCGCTGTTGACATCGGCGGTGTACATGGCGATTGGCCATGGACTGGGCATGCCCATTCCACTCGGCACCCAGCTCTGGCTCTACGGGGTCTTCGCGATCGCGGCGGTCGGCGTGACGTCCAGCTCGTTGCTCTCGGTCCTGGGTTCGATGGGCCTGCTGGTCAGCATGTTGATCTTCGTGATCCTCGGACTACCGTCGGCGGGTGCCACGGTGCCGCTGGAGGCGACGCCGAAGTTCTTCCGGTGGCTTTCCGAATTCGAGCCGATGCATCAGGTGTTCCTCGGGGTGCGGTCGCTGCTTTACCTGGATGGCCGCGCGGATGCCGGTCTGTCACAGGCGTTGGTGATGACGGCGATCGGCCTGGTGATCGGGCTGTTGCTGGGCGGCATCGTCACGCACCTCTACGATCGCAGCGGCTTCCACCGGCTGCCGGGCGCGGTCGCCCTGGCGATTGCCGAGGCGCACCAAGCGCAACACCAGGCGCGCCTGAGCAAGCGCGCGAGCAACCGCGAGCCCGAGAGCGAAACCCCAAGCGAGCAAAAGTAATTCGAGCGCCGCCCAAGCGTCACCCCGGCGTTATGAAAGTTGACAGTGTGACTGAAGTGACCCATGCTGTGCATGTTGCCCAGAGATCAGCGCCGAAAGGTCTGTCGTGCCGACCCCACCCGCCCGCGTGCGCCGGCTGGCGGCCTGCTGTGCTGCCCTGGTCGCATGCGTGACGATGGCAGGCACCATCGCACCCGCGGTGGCGCGCGCCGCCGACGGGCGCGATCTGCTGGCTAACGCCATCGACACCACCCGCGGTTCCTACCTCGTCTACAACTTCGGCCCCGGCCACCCCGCGCCAATGCTCAATGCCGCCGGCAGCTGGTATGAGATGAACAACGGCGGTCATCTGATGATCATCAAGAATGCCGCGGGGCGTCTTGCCCCCCACCTGCTGGTCGACAGCCACCAAGGCGATCAGGCGCGCTGCGAAAACAATCCCGCGGCCCGCACCGGCGAGGGGCTCTGGCAGGCATCCGAGGTCTACGCACCGCTTCAGGCGTGGCAGCGGATGGGGCAACCGACCATCGCGATCAACGCCAACTTCTTCGACGTCCGCCCGCAAAGAGGCGGGTCCTGGCGCCAGACGGGCTGCAGTTCACCGCTGGGCGCCTTCGTCGACAACACCCACGGCCAGGGCCGGGCCAACCAGGCGGTCACCGGCACGGTCGCCTACCCGGGAAAGCAAGGCCTTTCGGGCGGTGGTGAGAGCTGGAGCGCGTTGTCGACGATGATTCTGCCGTCAGGCGGCGCGCCGTATGTGTTGCGGCCCAAGAACCCACAAGACTACGACGTCGCCACGCCGGTGGTGCAGGACCTGCTGAACAAGAACGAGAGGTTCGTCGCGGTATCGGGGATCGGACTGCTCTCCCCCGGCAACACCAAACAGCTTGGCGACCCCGGTCCTAGCGCGGCGCGCACGGCGCTCGGGTACTCGAAGCAGCGGGACGAGATGTACATCTTCGAGGGCGGCAGCTACACCCCGGACAACATGCAAGACCTGTTCCGCGGGCTGGGCAGCGACACGGCGGTCCTGCTCGACGGTGGGGGGTCGTCGGCCATCGTGTTGCGCCGTGACACCGGCGGCATGTGGGCCGGCGCCGGGTCGCCGCGGGGATCCTGTGATACCCGCGAGGTCCTGTGCGACTCGCATGAGCGGGCGCTGCCGAGCTGGTTGGCCTTCAATTAGCGGCTCCCGCCGGTGATTTCGCTTCCGCCGGGCCGAACCGAAAAATCAACAGACTCAGCGCTATCACCACCGCCGTGACCGCGAAGACCGGCGCCACGAAAAAACGGGACATCGTGGCGCCGGCCAGGGCACCGGCGCACATCGTGAAAACCACGCTGAATCGCAGCTTTTCGCGGGCACCCGTGCCGCCGGCCAGGTGGCTGTCGAGGCCGAGGCTGACGATAGTCGACGTCAACACCGTCGTCGAAAGCTCTTGGATCCCGAACTGGCGAGCACTCGAGTGCTGCAGGCCGAACGTCACCGACAGGACACCGATGGCGATCAATTTCGAGTTGTCGTGGTAATGCAGCACACCCGTGCCGCACAGAATCGACAACACCGCCAGCAATGCGATTTCTGTTGCCAGCACAGTGGTGATCCATGGTCGTGTCCGCTCACCGAAGTGCCGCGACAAACGACCGCTGACGATCGTGGTGCAGATGAAAGTGGGCAAAGCCACCACCACTGCGGTCAGGTCAATGCTGGTTCTGGGAGCCAGCCAGAACCCCAGAAAGATCACATTGCCGGTCATGTTGGCCACGAAGACGTGGCCGAGAATCAGAATGCTGATCGAGTCGGCCAACCCGGTGGCGAAGGTCAGCAGCAGCAAGGCGGCGACGGTGAAGCGCTCGGTTACCGGCGAAGCAGTGACCATGGGCTGCAGTGTATTTCGACGGTTGAGGGGCAGCACTAGAGGTGCGGCGTCAAATCCAGCGAGGTGATGGTGTTCATTCGGGTCACCAGCCAATGACCGTTGCTACGTTTCATGAACATCCGGTAGGACAAATACTTCAGCGACGGAATGTTCTTGGTGAGTGGACTGGTAGACGTGGTGTTGGTGTAGACGATCACGACGGCGTTCGGATCGTCCAGCGATTCGACCGCCGCCCCGGTGACTTCGGTGGTGTTTGTCACCTTTGCCTGCTTGTTGGGGGCCACGATCGCGTCGACGAATTTCCGGTACTGGGCCTCGAAATCACCGCTGAGGTAGGCCGCCGCGCGGTCGGCGAGGTGATCCATGTTCTCGGGTGTGTAGCTCCACAGCGCCGTGATCGCATTGGCAGCGGTCCGGGCCACCTTCAGCTTGGTGGCGGCGGTGGCGCGATCGGACAGGTATGGCTGGACCTCCGCGCCCGCGAATGCAGCCGAACCGACGAAAAGCACGGCCGCCACGGCCACGACGATCGCGAGCACCTTGCCGCCCAGCCACTTCTTGCGGGCGCGACCGCCTTCGGCGCTCGGCGGCGCCTCCCCGGCTTCTGCGGCATCCTCGGCCTCTGCCGTCTCTGCGGCTTCCCCGGCTTCTTCGGCTTCTACTGTTACTTTTTCTTTTGCTTGGGTAGCCGCGTCGGCCTTTGATCCTTGCGCCGCCCCGCCCGTTTCCTCGGCGGTCTCAGGCGCTTTGGTCGGCTCGGCGTCGTCGGCCGTGTCCGCGGTCAGATCACCTGCACCAGGTTGCTGATCTTCCACTGATTCCCTTCCTGCGTGACGGTTGCCGTCCAACGGTTGGCGTTTTCAAAGACCTGCTTTTCATCCGGCGACTTGGAGGTCACGTCCATTGCCACCATCACCGTGGCGCTGCCGTCGTCGTTCCAGCGCTCCAGCCCGGCACCGAGGACGGTGCCGGTCGCGGGTTCGGCCCGAGCGACCTGGAGCAGGATGTCGTTAGCCTTGTCGCGATACTGCCTGGCGAAATCGCCTGTCGCCTGGGCCAATATCCGGTTCACGTAGTCGTTGGCGTGATAGGGGTCGATGGACGTGAACTGCGACATGAACCCGGTCACGTAGTTGAGCACCTCCCGCTCCCTCGACGCGTGTCGCGCGCGAGATTCATGGGAGACCAGCATCAGCGTGCACACCGTGATCGCCGCGACCGTCAGCAACGATGCCACCAAGGTGACCAGTGGCAGTCCCCACGGTCGCCGTCCCCCGATGGGATGCGCCACGAACAGTGGGTGCTCGTCCGGCTGAAACTTGCGGCGGGGGCTCACTTTTGGTTCCCGGGAGGTTTGGGCTTGGTGACCACCGTGAGGTCATCGACGAGCCAATGGTCATTGCCGGCTTTGACGAAACTGGCTCGCACGGTCGCGCTGATCGGGCGGAGTGAGGGTCCCTCACCCCGCCTGCCCTGCATGAACAGCAGCATGGTCGCGCGATCCGGCGTCGCCGACTGGATGGACCAGTCGGTCGGCCAGTACTCGTTGATGACCGGGGTGCCCTTCTGCACTATCTCCTGCTGAGCGGCCAGCTGGCCTCGATACCTGTCGGTGGTCAGCGACCGGGCGCGCGCAAAATCGTCGCCGAGTGTCTTCGGGTCATAGGTCAGCATTTGCGCAACGATTTTCGGCCCCTGCGTCCATACTTGGGAGCTTGTGCGATCGGTCGCGCGGTCCCGCGAATACACCAGGAGGTAGCTGACGGCGGAACCGGCGAGGCACACCGCAGCCGCCGTCAGCAAGGCGACTGCGGTATACCGCCGTGAGCTCGGCGGCCGCTCATCCCGTTCGACGCATCGCACGTGAGTGCCCACTAGCATGTCGGCAAACGTTCGGCGTCGTGAATCCCACAGTGGCCAAAGCCATCCCACTACGGATGCGATGTCGAGCAGGTGGGCCAGATCCCGCAGCAGCAGCCTCCAGGGTCCGGGGGCCGCGCCGTCGCACCCCACCACCTCGATTCCGAAGAGGGCGCGTCCCAGACTCCAACCGGCGATCGATGGCAGCAGCAATCGATTCACAAACATCAGCAGGATGACGACGCCGATGACGGAAATCGACACCCACCACCACACGCCGCGCGCCGGCACCGTGAACAACACCAGTGCCAGCGCCGCTACCACCGCGGTTGCCGGAAGGACGTCGACAGCGAATGCGCCGACGCGAATTCGCCACGGCGCCAAGGCAACCTGCGTTGGTGCTGGAACGGCCGGCGTGGTCCGAGTGTCCTCGACCACCACCGTCACTTCGTCACCTGGTCGAGCTTGGCTATCCGGTATTGGCCCTCGGCGAGCGCCATTTTCACCCGCAGTCGGTAGCCGGTTTCGTTCTGATTCTTATCGGCCAACACCCTGACTCGCATTGCGACGAGCACGTCGACCGAACCGTCCTTGTTGTTGCGCTCGACCGCGGCCCGCACGTCCGACACCTGAACGTGCACGTTGGCGGCCTGGTACGCCTGAACGAGCATGCTGGTGTAAAGCACCGCCTGGGAGCGGAAGGCATCCGTGCCGCATTCGATGATCTTTTGTTCGCTCGCGATCATCGCGTTGGTATCCGGCGCCTGCGTCGCAGAAACGCACTCCACCGCAGCCTTGAGCGCGGCGGCGTCATTGCGCGCTATGACTTGGCTTTCGTGGTGGAAGCGCAGCGCAAAGTAGCCACCGGCCGCGAGGCCCCCGGCACACAGGACGAGCACCGCGGCAATGCCGGCTTTCCAGCCGCGGCCGATACGGGATGGACGACGTTGGGCATCCGCAGTCGCGGCGTCGGCCGCCGCGAGTGGGGCTTCTGCCGCATCCTCGGCCGTCACCTCGGGGCGTGTCTGCTCGGTTCCGCCCTCGGATTCTGCCGAATC
>NZ_JAFBAT010000240.1 GCF_019247615.1 Mycobacterium sp.
TTCGGTCGTGCCGTCGCTCAAGCGGTATGTGCTGGAGATGCGGTTCAAGCCGATGCCGCGCTACGAGCAGGGTGCTGTTGTGCACTCTCCTGCGCACTCCACTGTGCACTCCGGGAACCCCAACAGGTCTCGCCGCACCGCATGTCCCGTCGGCACCCTGTTCATCCAACCCCGGGTCGACACCCGCGACCGGTCCGGCGTACTGCTGGACGACGTGCTGGGTGACTGGTTCGCCGTGCTGTGCTGGAACAACAACCCGCGCACGATCCTAGGTGAGGAAGCGTTCGCGAGCTGGAAAGCCTTGGGGACACGCTTCTTTTCGGTGCGTCCCCAGACGCAGCTGCGCTGGACGGGCCACGATGACCCGGACGTCGAAGTGATCGGCGATAGCGGCGGGGCCCTCAAATCATGGTTCGACACCCACCAGGAATCGGTGTTGTTTCTGCGGCCCGATCGATGCATCGCGGGCGCCTGCATCGCTCAACTCGCGCCCAAGTTGAGCGCCTCGCTGATCGATGCCCTCACCCTTACGCCGGGAGGGGGTGATCCTCAAAGTGACTCTGGCTCTGTGCTGCATGTCGCACAGCCCGCTCCTGAATCTTCCGGGGCCGTCGCGGGACCTGCTTAACGACATCGAGGGCGCGACCGCGCACGCGCGCGACTTCGTCGAAGACTACGACCCGGAGCTGGTGGTCATCTTCTCGCCGGATCACTACAACGGCTTCTTCTACAAGGTGATGCCGCCGTTCTGTATCGGTCTGCGCGCCAAGGGTGTTGGAGACTACGGGACGCACGCCGGCGCGCTCAATGTGCCCGAGACGTTGGCGACTGACTGCGCGGCCGCCGTGTTAAGTTCCGGCGTCGATGTTGCGGTGTCGGCCGACATGGACGTCGACCACGGCACCGTTCAGCCGCTGGAGAAGCTGTTCGGGGACGCCACCGCGCGCCCGGTAATACCGATCTTCGTGAATGCGATCGGTGCGCCGCTGGGCCCGTTGCATCGTTGCCGGTTACTGGGTACCGCCGTAGGCACCTATCTGGCGACCCTCGACAAGCGGGTGTTGGTGATCGGATCGGGCGGACTGTCCCACAGCCCGCCGGTGCCAACGCTGGCGACCGCCTCTCCGGCCGTGCGGGAGCGGATCGTGGACGGCCGGCCGATGACGCGTGAGCAACGGCAGGCCCGGGAAACCGCAACGGCTGACGCGGCGAAAGAGTTTGCGTGCGGTGGCAGTGGCCTGAAACCTCTCAACCCCGTGTGGGACCATCGATTTCTCGAGCTCGTCGACGACGGGAAGCTGGCGGACCTCGACCATTGGTCGAATTCGTTCGTGGACAACGAGGGCGGGACCTCGGCGCAGGAAATCAGAACCTGGCTAGCCGCTTTCGCCGCGTTGGAAACCGCTGGTCCCTACCGGACCGCCGTGCGCTACTACAAGCCGGCCCCCGAGCTGATCGCCGGCTTCGCCATCCGAACGGCAGCATCCAAATGACCGGCGCATCAAGCGACTTCGACGACATCGTCGACGTGCTTGTGGTGGGCTCCGGCGGCGGTGGGATGACGGCCGCGCTCACAGCCAACGCCTGCCGGCTGGACGTCTTGGTGGTCGAAAAGTCATCGTCTTTCGGCGGTTCCACCGCCCTGTCGGGCGGCGGCATCTGGGTTCCGGGGGCGCCGGCGCAACGCCGGGAGGGCTACTGCCCCGCACCCGAAGGCGTCGTCGAGTATCTGTCGAAGATCACCGACGGTCTGGTCAGCGAGGCGCGAATCCGGCAGTACGTCGAATCCGCCCCGAGAATGCTCGAGTTCCTCGAGAACCTCTCCGGCTGGCTCGAATTCGTGTGGAAGCCCGGTTATGCGGATTACTATCCCGAGTTGCCCGGCGGTTCCGAACTCGGCAGCACGATCAATGTGCCGCCCATCGACCTGCGCCGGCTGGGCGACGACGAAGCAAACCTCCTGAAACCCCTGGCGCTTGCTCCCAAAGGGATCTGGCTGGGGCCCAAGGAGCTACGCACGTTCTACCGGATCAGGCAGTCATGGGCCGGCAAAGCAGTAGTCCTGCAGCTGGTGACGCGGATGGTCCGGGCGCGAGTGTTCGGTGAGCGGATGGCCGCAATCGGACAGTCGCTGGCGGCACGACTCCGATTGGCCATGAGGGAACGCGGTATCCCGCTGTGGCTGGACTCGCCCATGGCAGAGCTGCTCACCGACGTCGACGGGTCGGTGACCGGTGCTGTGGTGGAGCGAGACGGCGCGACGATGCGAATCGGGGCGCGCCTGGGCGTCATTCTGGCCACAGGTGGCTTCGACCACGACCTGGCTTGGCGCAAGCAGCTGCTGCCCGAGGTGGACCAGGACTGGAGCTTCGGCAATCCGGCATCGATGGGAGACGGCATTCGCGCCGGCCAAAAGGTCGGGGCCGCAGCCGACTTGCTGGATGAGGCGTGGTGGTTCCCGGCCATCCAATGGCCGGACGGCCGCATGCAGTTCATGCTCAACGAACGAATGATGCCCGCGCAGTTCGTCGTCAACGGTGAGGGCAAGCGCTTCATCAACGAAGCGGCGCCCTACATGGATTTCGGTCACGCCATGATCGACGGCCAAAAGTCCGGGATCACCCACATCCCGTGCTGGCTCATTACGGATCACCGGTCGTGGAATCGCTACGTGATCGGCGGCCATTTGCCGATCCCGAGAATTCCCGGATCGCCGGTGCCGACCGGACGCAGGATGCCGAAGCCATGGCTGGAGTCGGGCGTGGTCAAATCGGCGACGAATTGGGGCGATCTGGCCGGCAAGATCGGCGTCCCTGCACATCAACTTTCCGAAACAGCCCGCCGTTTCAACGAACTCGCGCGCAAAGGCCACGACGACGACTTCAACCGCGGCGATAGCGCGTACGACAACTACTACGGCGATCCCACGCTGCCCAACCCGAACCTGCATCCGCTGGGCGATCCACCATACTACGCATTCCGGGTCGTCCTCGGGGACCTGGGGACGTCGGGCGGGCTGCGGACGGACGAATACGCGCGCGTGCTGCGGGCCGACGGCACCGTGGTGCGGGGACTTTACGCGGTTGGCAACACCGCCGCGCCCGTCATGGGCCGCAGCTACGCCGGCGCCGGGGCGACCATCGGGCCCGCGATGACGTTCGGCTTCGTCGCGGCGAAACACGCTGCGGCCCAAGCGCAACGAACCGTCAGCTCGCACAGTTCGCACAGGAGGTAGCGAATGAAAATTTCCCTGTTCTACGAGTTCGCCCTGCCGCGCCCCTGGGTGCCGGACGACGAGCGGGTGCTGCTGCAGGAGTGCCTCGATGAGGTGGAGGCGGCGGACAAGGCGGGATTCTCCACCGTCTGGCTCACCGAGCATCACTTCCTCGAGGAATACTGTCATTCGACGGCGCCGGAAATATTCTTGGCAGCGGCCAGCCAACGGACCAAGAACATCCGGCTGGGATTCGGCATCATGCATCTTCCGCCCGCGGTCAACCACCCGGCCCGGGTGGCCGAACGCATCGCGACCCTGGACCTGCTCTCCAACGGGCGCGTCGAGTTCGGCACCGGAGAATCCTCCTCGGTCGGGGAGCTCGGTGGATTCAACATCGATCCGGCCGACAAGCGCGCGCAGTGGGAAGAGGCGCTCGAGGTCGCGATCCGGTGCATGATCGAGGAGCCGTTCGCGGGCTTCGAAGGCTCGCATGTGCAGATGCCGGCGCGCAACGTCATCCCCAAGCCGATGCAAAAACCGCATCCGCCGGTGTGGGTCGCGTGCACCCGGCCGGCCAGCGTGCAGATGGCCGCCCAAAAGTGCATCGGCGCTCTGAGTTTCGCCTACACCGGCCCAGGACCGCTCACCGAGCGGGTGAACGGCTACTACAAGGAGTTTGAAGAGAACGGTGTGCCGATCACGCCGAAGATCAATCCGAACATCCTGGCCATTGGCGGCGATCTGTCGATGATGGTCGCCAAGACCGACGAGCAGGCCCTTGAGCGCCTTGGGAAGGGCGGCGGATTCTTTTCGTTCGGGATCATGCACTACTACATGACGGGCGTGCACACGCCAGGGCGAACGGGAGTCTGGAACCGGTATCTCGAAGAGGTCGAGAAGGACCCGACGCTGGCCTACGGGCCCGGGCGCGGCGCCATCGGATCCCCTTCCACCGTGCGGGAATTCCTGCGCGGCTACGAGGAAAGCGGTGTCGACGAGATCATCTTGCTGCTCAACCCGCGCAGCCACGAGGGCACAATGGAATCCATCGAGCTGATGGGCAAGGAAGTCCTGCCGGAGTTCATCGAGCGCGACGAGAAGGCGTTGGCCGACAAAGCCGCGCGGCTGGCCCCCGTGATCGAGAAGGTCGAGGCGCGTCGTCCGGAGCCGACCACACCGGCGTTCGACGAGAATTACTCGTTCGGCGGCCTGCCGACCGGCCGCGGCGGTAAGTTCACCGCCAGCGAGATCCCCGAGGCGATGGCCGAGATCAACGAGGGCCGCGTCCAGGCGGCGCAGCGCCTCAAGGAGCAGGAGCGACGCAATTAAGACCGACCAGCTGTGGCGCTACGACGGCCGCCGTGCGGTGGTGACCGGATGCGCGTCGGGCATCGGCGAGCAGGTGGTCCGGCAGCTCAGCGAACTGGGGGCGGAAGTCGTTGGGCTCGACAAGCGGCGGCCATCTTTGGCGCTAAAGGAGTTTCACGAGCTCGACCTCGCCGATCCCGAGTCGATCCATCGCGCCGTAACGTCGGTCGGCGGTCCGGTCGATGCGCTGTTCAACGTCGCCGGCGTCTCTTCCGGGATCGGCAATCCGGCGTTGGTCGTCGCGATCAACTTCCTCGGGCTGCGTCATGTCACCGAGGCGCTGATCCCGGAGATGCCGGCGGGGTCGTCGATCGTGAGCGTCTCATCGCTCGCGGCGGCGGCGTACCGCGACCATCTCGAGGCGGTGGCGCCGCTGCTGAACACCGCGACCATGCAGGAAGGCATCGAATGGTGCCACTCGCACCCCGACGCGCTGGCCGGTGGTGGATACCAATTATCCAAAGAGGCCATCATCCTCTACACCATGCGAAACGCGGCGCCCCTTGGCGCCCGCGGCATCCGCATTAACTGCACCGGCCCGGGGGTCACCGAAACCCCGATCCTGGAACAACTGCGCACCGCCTACGGACAGCGCTTTCTCGACGCCATACCCAAGCCGTTGGGCCGCGTCGCGGACCCGGCTGAACAGGCATCCGTCCTACTGTTCCTGAACAGCCCTGCGGCGAGCTACATCACGGGACAGGTGTTGTGGGTCGACGGCGGGAATGTGGGCGCGGCGATCGCCCGTGAGATCGACGCTCGTGAAATCGAGGAAGGCGCACCGTGGCCGGTGTAACCGACTTTCGGCGGGTCGCGCGCAATGTCTCGAATTGGGGGCGGTGGGGAGCGGACGACGAGCTTGGCACGCTGAACTTCATCACCGCCGACAAGGTCGCGCAAGCCGCGAGCCTGGTGCGCCACGGCAAGGTGTTTTCGCTCGGCGTGGACTTCGGTTCGTCGGGCCCCCAGGGCGCCTTCGAGTTTCGGCACAACCCCGTGCACGTGATGACGGTGGACGGCGGTGACGTGAACACGCTCATCCGGTACGGGCCGGGCTGGGCGCGCAACCCCCTGGCGCAGCAGTTGAGTCGGTATATGGCCGACAATCCGTTCCGCTTCAACGACGACCTCATCATCATGCCGTTGCAGGCGGCCAGTCAGTGGGACGCGCTGTCCCATGTCTACTACGACGACAAGCTCTACAACGGCTTCGCGGCGACATCGGTAACGAGCATGGGGGCGTACCACTGCGGCATCGACAAGGTTGACGCCAAGGGGATCACGTCGCGCGGTGTGCTGCTCGACCTGGTTCGCCACCGCGGATCCGAGGTGTTCCTCGAGCCCGGAAACCCCATCACCCCAGAGGAATTGGATGACGTGGTTCGCGCGCAGGCGGTGACGGTCGGACGCGGCGACATAGTCCTGATTCGCACCGGTTGGTGGACGAGGTTCATGCAGACCGGCAACAAGATGGAAGGCTACTCCGGGCTGGACTGGCGCTGCGCGTCGTGGTTGCACGATCGCGAAGTCGCGGCGGTCGCGGCCGACAACCTCCAGGTGGAGGACCTGCAATCGGGAGTAGAGGGAGTCTTTCTGCCCCTGCACCTGCTATGCCTGCGGGACATGGGGATGATGTTCGGCGAGTACTGGGACCTCGCAGCGCTCGCGGCCGATTGCGCCGCCGACGGTGTGTATGAATTCCAGCTCATCGCGCCCCCGCTGAGAGTTGTTGGGGCGGTGGGCTCCCCGGTGAACCCGATCGCGATCAAGTAGGGGCGCGATCGATGGAGGTTCGTCGCAAGACGCTATCGGTCGATGGCCTGCATACCAGCTACCTCGAGGCGGGCGAAGGCGACCCGGTGGTGCTGCTCCATGGCGGCGAGTTCGGCGGCTGCGCCGAGCTCGGCTGGGAACGCAACATCGCCGCCCTCGCCTCGCGATACCGCGTTCTGGCGCCGGATCAGCTGGGCTTCGGGCAGTCGGCGAAGGTGGTCGACTTCGTCGACGGCCGTGGGATGCGAATACGGCATGTGGCGCGTTTCTGCGAGGTGCTCGGCGTCGACTCGGCACATTTCGTCGGGAACTCGATGGGCGCGATCAACCTGCTCACCGACGCCACATCGGATGCGCCGCGGCTGCCGATTCGCGCCCTGGTGCTGATCTGCGGGGGCGGGGAGATCCAACAGAACCGGCATTTCGATGCGCTCCAGCAGTATGACGCAACGCTGCCCGCCATGCGGCGCATCGTCGAAGCGCTGTTCCATCACCCGGGTTATCCGGTCGACGACGACTACGTTCGGCGCCGCTACGAGTCGAGCATCGCGCCCGGAGCTTGGGAGGCGGTGGCAGCGGCGAGGTTTCGTCGCCCCCAGGACTCCACGGCGCAACCGTCGTCCACCCCGTCAAGCACGCGACCGTATGAGCGCATCCGTGTGCCGACCCTTGTAGTCGAAGGCGGCGACGACAAGTTGCTGCCGCCCGGGTGGGCCGCTCAGATCGCGAAGCAAATCGAGGGCGGGCGGTCGGTGGTGGTCGACAAGGCCGGTCACTGCCCGCAGATCGAGCGCGCTGCAACGGTCAACGAGTTGCTGCTGGATTTCTTCGGAGCGGTACGAGATCAGAAGACCTGACGTCAGACGACGTAATCCAGCCGGGTCATCATGCCGGCGAATTGGTGGTAGGTGTTGTGGCAGTGCATCACCCACGTGCCGGGATTGTCGGCGACGAGCACGGCCTGGACCTTCTGCTTGGGCAGCACGATGACGGCGTCCTTGCGGGCTCCGAGGCTGCCGTCGGCCTTGATCAGCTGGAAGGTGTGCCCGTGCAGGTGGATCGGGTGATACATCATGGTCGGGTTGTCGAATGTGATGCTCGGACGCTGGCCCTCTCGAACGTGCAACGGGTTCGTCCTGCTGTATGGCTCGCCGTTGAT
>NZ_JAFBAT010000157.1 GCF_019247615.1 Mycobacterium sp.
GGTCCCGCGCGGCGCCGTGACGAGGCTTTCCGCGAAGACCTCGCCCGCTTCCGGATCAAAGTGCTTGTGCAGCAGCCAGATCGCGAATCGCCGCCACGTGTCGATCTCGACGAGGTATTCGCCTAATTCGTCGAGGCAGGCGCGATCGGCGTTAGCCAGCACGGCGACATCGGTGGTGTCCATGTCGGGTAACGCCGCATAATCTTCGACGTTGTGGTCCCGCAAGGTGAGCATCGCATTGCTCCTGCCTGCCGAGTAGTGCGCGTTGGGAAGACTTGCCACCGGACATTAGTGGCCAATCCCGTGCGAACGATCAGCGTGACCTGTGAGAACCTGTGGATCGGGTGATGCGGACGATTCAGTCCAGCCGGTACCGGATCAGCCGGGAACTGTTGGCCACCACCGCCACCGACGACGCGTTGTGCAGGATCGCGGCTAGGACCGGCGACAGCGCGCCGCCGGCGCCGATGATCAGACCCGCGGCGTTGACCGCGATCGACATGCCGTAGTTCTCGCGGATGACGTCGACGGCGCGGGCGCCCAGGTCGCCGACGTCGAGCAGGCGATGCAGGTCGTCGTTGGCCAGCGCCACGTCGGCGGTCTCGACGGCGACGTCGGTCCCGGCCAGCCCCATGGCGATCCCGATGTCCGCGGCGGCCAGCGCCGGGGCGTCGTTGATGCCGTCGCCGACCATCCCGACGACGAACCCGGCGCTTTGCAGCTCGCGCACCACCTCGAGCTTGTCCTCGGGCATCACCTCGGCGCGCCACTCGTCGATCCCGAGCTCGTCGGCGACCACCTCGGCGATGTCGGGATGGTCGCCGGTGAGCATGACGATGCGGCGAATCCCGTTGCCGCGCAGCTTCTTCAACACCTCGGCGGCCTCAGGCCGCACCTCGTCGCGCAGGCTGATCAGCCCCACCAGGGTGCCGTCCACCGCGAGCAACAGCGGGGTCTCGGCCTGGCGCCGCAGCCTGTCCACCCACTCCGACGCCTTCTTGGACACCTTCACCTTTTCGGCCCGCAGCAGCGACGGGCCGCCCAGCAGCAGCGTGCGGCCGTCGGCCCAGGTCCGCATGCCCAGGCCCACCAGCACCTCGCACTCCTCGTGTGGCGGGATGCTGATGTGGCGCTCCTCGGTGGAGCGGATCACCGCCTCGGCCAGTGGGTGGCGTGAGTGGATCTCCGAGCTGGCCGCATACGCCAGCACCTGCTCGGGCTTCCAATCCTTGTGCATGGCAACGATATTGGTGACCACCGGACGCCCGACGGTCAGCGTCCCGGTCTTGTCGAAGACGATCGCGTCGACCTGGCCCGCCTGTTCGAGGTGCGACCCGCCCTTGATCAGGATGCCGCGGCGCGCGCCGTTACCGATCGCGGCGCTGATTGCGGTCGGCGTGGCCAGGCCCACCGCGCACGGGCACGCGATCAGCAGCATGGTCATCGCCCGGCGCACGTCGCCGGTGATCGCCAGGGTGATCGCCGAGACGACGAACGACGTGGGAACGAAACGGCGGGAAAAGTTTTCGCCGACCGTCTGGATCGGCGCGCGGTCGTGCTGGGCCTCCTCGACCCGGGCGATGATGCGGCCGATGGTGGTCTGGTTGCCGACGGCGCTGGCGCGCACCACCAGGCGCCCGCGCACCACCACGGACCCCGCGTGCACGTGCGCGCCCACCACGACGCTGACCGGCAGGTTCTCGCCGGTGATGGCGGACTGGTCGACGATGGCCTCGCCGTCGACCACCTCGCCGTCCACGGGGATCGCGACGTGGTCGTGCACGATCACCTCATCACCGATCTCGACGCTGTCGATGGGCACCTGGACCTCGTCGCCGCCGGTCAGCCGGATCCAGGCGGTGTCCTGGCTGCCGCGCAGCAACTCGGAGATCGCCCGCCGGGTCCGCCGCAGCGTCAGGTCCTGCAGGTACTCACCGATGTTGAGCAGCCAGAGCACCGTGAGCGCGACGACGTTTTCCCGCAGCACCAGGCTGGCCACCGTCGCCGCCGAAACCAGCGCGTCGGTGCCGGCCCGGCCGGAGCGCAGCGACAGCAGCGCCCCGCGCAGGAAGGGGTAGCCGGTGAACACGGTGACGCCGGTAGCGAACAACCGCCCGCCCGGGCCGAGCAGCGGGGGCCGGGCGAACACGTAGCGGCGTACCCCGAGCAGGGCCAGCGCCACGCCGCCGATGACCATGCGCAGCACGTCGGTGTTGCGGATCTCCTCCGAATGCGGTGCGCGGGCCGGGATCAGCTCGGCGGCGACGAGGGCCGCGCGGTCGATGGCCGCCAGCACCGCGGGGCGGTCGCAGCGCCGGGGCGAGTACCAGACGACGACGGAGCCGGTCCGGGGGTAGGCGTGCACGACGCGCACGCCATCCTGCTTGGCGACGGCCTCTTCGACCGCGACGGCGCGCCGCGAGTCGGAGCGGACCCAGTCGACCGAGACCCGCATGCGCCCGGCGGCGTCCGAAATGACTTGCAAGGCAGCGCCTTTAGATCAGTGCTCGTGCTGATGGGCGTCAGCGATCGACGGCGTGGGCGCCTCTTCGCCGATGCGTTCGCGGGCCTCGGCCATCACGTCGGCCAGCTTGAGGCGCGCCGACTCGGCGGCCTCCTCGGCCTTGCGGGTGCCGCGCAGTCCGAGCTCGGCCGCCGACACCGCGGTCTCGTGCAGCGGGGCCTTGGCCAGCGCCTTGCGCAGCGCCTCGTAGGCCGTCACCCCGACCAGGCCGGTGACCACCGTCGATGCCGCCTTAGCAAAGAGCCCGTACGCCGCCATTGACCGAACCTTCCCGTCAGTGCGTTAGAGCGACGTTACAGGACCCGGGTGACCTTCTCGGTCTCGATCCTGCGCTGTAGGAGCGCGGGATCGGGGTTGGCGACCTGCACCAGCGACGCACCTACGGCCAGGATCGACAGCAGGTTATCTACCAGCTCGCCGGCGCTCGTCCACGACGCGGTGGACAGCACCCGGTCGCTGGGCGTCAAAGCCCTTGCCGCGACGGAACTTTGGCATTCAGCCATGATCTCGTCGGCCGACCGTCCGGCCAGCGCGGGTCCCGGACGCGGTTCGGGCACGATCTGGTCGCCGTGCACCCGCACCGCGGTGGCGTAGTCGGTGACCCCGATCGGCAGGTCGGGAACGGGCCCGCCGAACGGGTCCAGTGACAGCACGGCAACCTCGCTCGCGCCTGTTCCGTCGGCCTGCTCGAGCCGTTCGGCGGTGCACAGAGCCACGTCGGCGGCGCCGTCGAGCACCGCCTCGGCCCCGATCCACCACACTCCGAACAGCACCGCCGCCGTCTGCCAGTGCGCCGGCAGCAGGATCGCCACCCGGCTCGCCGGCCCGGCGCCCAGCTCGTCGCGCAACAGGTTGGCGGTCTTGGCGGCCCAGTTGGCCAGCGTCACGCCGGACAATTCGATGCGTTCGCCCGTCGCGTCGTCGTAGTAGGTGATGCGCGGGCCCACCGGATCCGCCCGCAGCATCGGGTCCAGGATGGCGCCGGACAGGGTGCTCAGTTGATGCACTCGGGCTTGTCGGAGCCGGCGGTGAGGATCGGCGACGGTGGGGGCACGTTGGGGTCGGCCCCCTGTCCCGGGGAGGCCCCGGCGTTGGACACCCGTGCGGGCATGACGGTGTGGTCGCCGGACAGGCCCGAGCCGGGCCCGGTGTAGTCGTTGGCCAGCACTACCCGCACCGAGCCGGGCGCCAGGGCGGCGTCGGCGACGACGGGCAGCCCGCCCAGCTCCTTGGCGATCTGCTGCGCGCCCAGGTCGTCGGTCTTGGCGGCCCGCACCTGGCTGCCCTTCACGTGACCGCCCTCGTTGTTGCCCACGGTCCCGGTGCTAAAGCCCTTGGAGCTCAACACCTCCGACACCGACGCCGCGAGCCCGTTGATGTCGGTGTCGTTGACCACGTCGGCCGTGGTCTTGGCGGGCGTGTAGGCCAGCTCCTCGGTCTTGCCCTTGGCCTGGTCGTTCAGCAGGCCCGCGACCCACTCCTGCACCTGGTGCGGGTCCACCCGGACGACGCTCTGCATGCCGTCGTCGCTCCAGCCCGCGCCGTCGAGCACCGGAATGGTGGCGAAGGCGACCTTGCCGCCGGCAAGTTTCTGCATCTGCTGCACGAAATCCATGACGTCCCAACCCGAGGAGATCACCACCGACCGCTGCACGGCGGCCTCCAGCCGCTTGACCGTGGTCGGGCTGGACAGCGTCTGGCCCGAGATGACGCGGTGGGCCAGCGACGCCATCACCACCTGCTGGCGCACCACCCGGTCCAGGTCACCGCGCGGCAGGTCGTGGCGCTGGCGCACGAAGCTGAGCGCCTCGGGACCGTTGAGCCGTTGCTGGCCGGCCGGAAAGTCGGCGCCCGAAAGCGGTTCGAACACCGGCTCTTTGAGGCACACGTCGACGCCGCCGAGGGCGTCGGTGATGAGGGCGAAGCCGAGTAGCCCGATCTCGGCGTAGTGGTCGACCGTGACACCGGTGAGGTCGGCGACCGTCTTGATCAAAGCTTCGCGGCCGGCTTCGGTGCCCCGCGCCATCGCGTCCTGAGCGGAGTCGCCGGCCTTGACGAGGCTGGCCCGCTTGGCCTCCCGGGTCTGCCCGTAGACGCCGTTGATCTTGGTCTTGCCCAGGCCGGGGGCCGCGACGTAGGAGTCCCGCGGGATCGAGATCGCGGTCGCCGACTTCCCGTTGTTGGGAATGCGGATCAGGATGATCGTGTCGGTGTTGGTCGCTTCCTCGTCGCCGGCGCGCAGGGTCGCCAGCTCCTCGGGCGACAACGCGTTGCCGTGCGCGTCGGTGCGGCTGTCCAGGCCCACCAGCAGAATGTCGATCGCCCCGTCGTCGCCGCCCTTGCCCAGCGAGGGCGCGGACATGTGGAAGATGCCGTCCTCGAAGGACCGCACGTTGCTCCACGCGAGCCCGGTGCCGAGAACCACGACGAGGGTGAAGACAGTGGTAACCACACGAACCACATGTTGCACAGGCATCACATTAGGTTACTTGCGACACAGCCGCTTCCCGGGTAGCCGGCTCCGGCGTGGCAAGGCGTGCCAGACTCGACGGATGTCGGCGGGCAGGATCGTGATCACCGGAGCCGGCGGGCAACTCGGCGGTCGCCTGACGGCCCTGGCCACCCGCCAGGGCCGCGACGTGCTGTCGCTGACGTCGTCGCAATGGGACATCACCGACGCCTCCACGGCCGAACGGATCGTCGAACGCGGCGACACCGTGATCAACTGCGCCGCGTACACCGACGTCGACGGGGCGGAGGCCGACCAGGCCACGGCGTACGCCGTCAACGCCGCCGGTCCCGGACACCTCGCGCGTGCCTGCGCGCGTGCCGATGCCCGGTTAATCCACGTCTCGACCGACTTTGTGTTCAGCGGCGAAGTGTTCAGCGGCGAGGTGTTCAGCGGCGAGTTCGCTGGCCGCCAGCCCCGCCCCTACGAGCCCAGCGATCCCACGGATGCGCGCGGCGTGTACGCGCGCAGCAAACTTGCGGGGGAGGAGGCCGTCCTGGCGGCGCTGCCCGACGCCTCGCAGGGCGTCGTCGTCCGGACCGCCTGGGTCTACACCGGCGGAACGGGCAAGGACTTCGTCGCGGTCATGCGCCGGCTGGCCGGCGGGGACGGACCCGTGAACGTGGTCGACGACCAGACCGGGTCACCCACCTACGTCGGCGACCTGGCGGCCGCGCTGCTGCAGGTCGTCGACGACCGCGTGCCCGGGCCGATCCTGCACGCCGCCAACGAGGGCGCGGTGTCGCGCTTCGAGCAGGCCCGCGCCATCTTCGCCGAATGCGGAGCCGAGCCGGACCGGGTGCGGCCCGTGGGCACCGAGCAGTTCCCGCGCCCCGCGCCGCGCCCGAGCTACTCCGCGCTGGGCGGCCAGGAGTCCGCCGCGGCGGGCCTCACGCCGCTCAGGCCCTGGCGCGCCGCACTTGTCGCCGCTCTCGGCGACGCCGCTTTGGCCCGACCGTTACCCTCGACGCGTGACTGACGTCCTGCCCGTCGTTACGGTGACCTACTCGCCGGGCCACCACCTCGAACGCTTCCTGGCCTCCTTGTCGCTGGCCACCGAGCGGCCCGTCAGTGTGCTCCTGGCCGACAACGGCTCCGTCGACGGCGCGCCCCAGGCCGCGGTCGAGCGATACCCGAATGTGCGGCTGTTCGACACCGGCGCCAACCTCGGCTACGGGACCGCGGTGAATCGCGCGGTCGCACAGCTCGACAAGGAGTCGCACGAAGACGAGTGGGTGATCGTGGCCAATCCCGACGTGCAGTGGGGTCCCGGCAGCATCGACGCGCTGCTGGACGCCGCCACCCGCTGGCCGCGCGCCGGCGCCCTGGGCCCGCTGATCCGGGATCCCGACGGGTCGGTGTATCCGTCGGCGCGGCAGTTGCCCAGCCTGATCCGCGGCGGCATGCACGCGGTCGTCGGTCCGTTCTGGAAGCGCAACCCCTGGACGGCGGCATACCGTCAGGAGCGTCTCGAGCCCAGCGAACGCCCGGTGGGTTGGCTGTCGGGATCGTGTCTGTTGGTGCGCCGCTCGGCATTCACCGAGGTGGGCGGGTTCGACGAGCGCTACTTCATGTATATGGAGGACGTCGACCTCGGCGACCGGCTGGGGAAGGCCGGCTGGCTGAGCGTTTACGTGCCGTCGGCCGAGGTCCTGCACGACAGGGGCCACTCCACCGGGCACGACCCGGCAAGCCACCTGGCGGCGCACCACAAAAGCACCTATATCTTCCTGGCCGACCGTCATCGAGGCTGGTCGCGAGCCCCGCTGCGCTGGGTGCTGCGGGCCTCGTTGGCGCTGCGCTCCCACCTGATGGTGCGCAGTTCACGGCGCTCTATCAGGCGGGAACGTCAACGGCATTCGGCGCAAGGGCGACGCTGAGTTGGCCGACGAGTCGGGAGGTGCACGGGTCGACGCGGTTGTCCTGGTCGGCGGCAAGGGCACACGGTTGCGGCCGCTGACCCTCTCTGCGCCCAAACCCATGCTGCCCACCGCGGGGCTGCCGTTCCTGACCCATCTGCTGTCCCGGATCGCCGCGGCCGGCATCGAGCACGTGATCCTCAGCACCTCGTATCAGGTCGCGGTGTTCGAGGCGGAGTTCGGCGACGGGTCCAAGCTCGGCCTGCAGATCGAATACGTGACCGAGGAGCGGCCCCTGGGAACCGCGGGTGGCATCGCCAACGTCGCCGGGCACCTGCGCCACGACACCGTCATGGTCTTCAACGGCGATGTGCTCTCGGGTGCCGACCTGAGCCAACTGCTCGAATTCCATCGGACCAATGAGGCCGACGCGACGCTGCACCTGGTGCGGGTTGGTGATCCCCGCGCGTTCGGCTGCGTGCCCACCGACGCGGAGGGCCGGGTCACCGCTTTCCTCGAAAAGACCGAGGACCCGCCGACCGACCAGATCAACGCCGGTTGCTACGTCTTCCGGCGCAACATCATCGACCGGATTCCGCGCGGGCGCGAGGTCTCCGTGGAGCGCGAGGTGTTCCCCGCCCTGCTGTCCGACCCCGACGTCAAGGTGTGTGGCTACGTCGACGCCACCTACTGGCGGGACATGGGCACACCCGAGGATTTCGTGCGGGGCTCGGCGGACCTGGTGCGCGGGATCGCCCCCTCACCCGCCCTGCACGGGCACCGCGGCGAGCAGTTGGTGCATGACGGCGCGGCGGTGGCTCCGGGGGCGGTGATCATCGGTGGCACGGTTGTCGGGCGTGGCGCCGAGATCGGCGCCGGCGTCCGGTTGGACGGCGCGGTGATCTTCGACGGCGTCAAGGTCGAGGCGGGCAGCGTGATCGAGCGCTCGATTATCGGCTTCGGCGTGCGCATCGGCCCACGCGCCCTGATCCGCGACGGCGTGATCGGTGACGGCGCCGACATCGGCGCGCGGTGCGAGTTGCTGCGGGGTGCGCGGGTATGGCCCGGCGTGTGCATTCCCGACGGCGGAATCCGCTACTCGTCCGACGTGTGAGCGGTCGTTCGCGTCGAACATGCGGCTGGCCTCACGCTCGGCGGGCCATGGCCCGGGCGACCAGGTAGGCGAGCGCGTGATCGGCGCCTTCGGGCAGCGCGTCGGCCGGCCACCATCGCAAGTCGTCGGACTCGTCGCTGATCGCGATCTGCGCGCCGCCCGGCGCGCGCGCCACGAATTGCAAGTCGAGGTGGCGGGTCGGCAGGCCCAAAGAGCACGTGACCGGGTGGGCGTGGATGGCCGCCAACTCGGGCGCTATGCGCAGACCGGCGATGCCCGATTCCTCGGTGGCCTCGCGCAGCGCCGCGGCCACGATGTCCGCGTCCTCGTCGTCGCAGTGCCCGCCGAGCTGCACCCAACGGCCCAGCCGCGGATGCAGTGTCAGCAGGACATGGGTGCCGGCGTCGTCCAGCACCAGCGCCGAAGCGGTGACGTGGCCCGGCACGCATTCGCGACGGCATGCGTCGCTGCGGGCGTGCAGGAAGGACAGGACGGCGTGCCGCATCGAATCCTGGGCCGGATCGGGCGCGCGCCAGTCGGTGAGCAGCGAGATCGCCGAGGATCGAACGCTCACCGGGATCCCCGTCGTGTGCGGCGATCCCGCAGCGAAAGCCACGCCGCCCGGCACTGCGCCACGGCCTCGCCGGATAGCCCGAGTCCGTCGATCAGCACATGACGGTCGACGACGTCGAGCGCCTTCTCGATCTCGTTCGCCTTCAACAGGAGGTCGACGTCGCAGGCCAGTTCGGCGTTGCCAGGCGACGGCGCGGGAATGGGCAGCTGCTCGGCCTCGCGGGGTTCCAGCTCCAAGATGCCGCCGCCGTAGCTGCGGCCCATGACCTCGGCGAAGGCGAACGTCACGCTGTTGTGGAACACCGCGGCCAGTGCCGTCGGGTCGGTGCCGGGCCCGACCCGGACACGATGAACGGTGTCGGTGCACGTTGCCTCGGCGGAGTTAACGGTCAGCCGGGGCGCCCGGTGAATCTGGCGCAGCATGAACAGGTCCGGAGTCCATAGCGACGGGGTGGTCCACCACGGATTGCGGATCGAGCATTTGTAGCCCCGGTGGACTCCGGCGGCTTCACCGGCGTGGATGTGCGCCACGACCGCGGGGTCGGTGGGTTCCGGTGGCGCGTCGAGCAGCCAGGTCCGGTGCCCGGCGGCGACATCGCTTGCGCGGCAGTCGATGTCGTACACCAGCCCGGGTAGCTGGCCGCTGCGTGAGACGAGCGGGACGCAGTGCGGCGTCAGGCCGAGTTCCCGGGCTTGCGCGTCGGTGAAGGTGAAGAAGCTGTTGCGGCCCGTGACGATGCCCACATCGACGCCGGCCACCGAGCCGAGCCGGGGCAGGGCCGGCGACTGCTTGAGCCTTCGCAGCAGCCGGATCGCGGCGGGGTCCAAGAAGTACTTGGTCCATTTCTCCTGTTCGTGCAGGAGCGCGGGAGCGGATTCCCCGCGGAGGTTCGCGAGGTCCGCGTCGGCGAGCGCGTCCGCATCGGCGAGGTGAATCGTGCGTACCAGCGCGGGACCCGCGCCGACTGCGCCGCAGAACAACACGACATCCTGCAGGATGCCGTCGAACACCAACCGCTCGAACGTCAGCAACGTGACCTCGCAGAATCGGCTCAGCAGAAACTCGCGCAACGGCGCGGCGTAGCTGACTTGCAGCAACTCGGCGGGCAGCACCAGGCCCACCCGCCCGCCGTCGCGCACCAAGAGCGTGCTCGCCACGACGAACGGGACCCAGGCATTGGTCAACCTGCTGGGGCGCAGGCCCGCCCGCCGCATCAGCTCCAGGGCCGGATCGCGCTCGTCGGCCGCCCAGTTGCCGAAGCGGATATAAGGGGGGTTCCCCGCGGCCCCGTCCCAGCTGCCGGCCTCGGTCCTCGCCAGCCAGGTGAACAGGTTGGCGGTGTCGACGGGAGCGAACTCCCGGGACTTGGCCGCTTCGGACGCGATCAGTTCGACACCGTGTGCCCGGTCGCTGAGCTTGGCCAGCTCGCGCAGGATCCGGCCGTCGCCGCAGGCGGGCTCGAGAATCCGCGGACCGGCGTCGCGGACCCAGCCCGCCAGGAAGCGGGCCACCGGCGCCGGGGTGTAGTAACCGCCGCGCACCTTGTCCGCAGACGCCACCGGCTTGCCCGCGAACGTCTTCATGCGGCAAGTATCACTTGGGGATCAACAAATCCCCGGGATCCGCAGCCTCGCGTAACCCTGCGGTACCCGCGCCCTCACAGGCATAGCCGATCGCTATGGCGCCCAACGGCTCCCACTCGGCGGGCAGCTCGAGCTCGGCGCGGACCAGGTCGGCGGCAAAAATCGTCGAGCCGATCCAGCAGCTGCCCACCCCCCGCACCGCCAGCGCGACCAGCAGCGCCTGCACGGCCGCCCCGACCGCGACCGTGAACATGGTGTGCTCGGCATGGGTGCGGGCGGTATCGGGGTAGGCGTGCGCGCCCTCCGGAACCAGGAACGGGATGACCACCTCCGGTGCGTCGTAGAGGATCTGGCCGCGCGCGACCCGGCGCTCGATCGCGTCGGTGGGCCGGCCGTCGGTCGCCAGGTCCGAGCGCCACTTGTCCTTCATGCGGTCCAGGAGCCGGGTGCGGAGTTCCGGGGTCTGCAACCAAACGAACCGGACCGGCCGCGTGTGGTGGGGGGCTGGCGCCGTGAGGGCCTCGGCGACGGCGGCTTCGATCAGCTCCGGTGGGACGGGCTCGTCGGCGAACCGGCGCACCGACCTGCGAAAGAGCTGCGCCTGCCGGCGGCCCTTCTCGAGGGCTTCGGCGGTGCCGAGCCAGAACAGGTCTTCCTCGCCCGGTCGCAGCAATTGCCGCGCAGTGGTGCCATCGTCGTTCAGGGTGAGCCCGCGCACCACGGCCACCGGCACGGCGGTCAGTTTGCCCTTGACCAGATCGGCGGCGCCCGCGACCTCGTCGGCGATCGCCACTTCTGTCACCATCAGCTCGTTGCCGTGCCGGTCAACGACACCCGAATAGCCGTGCAGCACTGCCAATCCGGACGCACCGACGGCCGCGTCGATCTGCCCGTTGCGCCAGGCGCGGCCCATCGTGTCGGTGATGACCACGGCGACCTCGACGCCGAGTCGCGCGCGCAAACCGGCGCGCAGCCTCGCCGCGCTGCCGTCGGGATCGACCGGCAGCAGCGCCAGTTCGTCGCGCCCGACGTTCGAGCCGTCCACGCCGGCGGCCGCCTGCACCACGCCCAGCCGGTTCTCCGTGATCAGCGTTCGGCCCTTGCGGGCCAACACTCGGACAGCCTCTTGGTCGATCAGCTTGCGGCGCAACCGATCCCGCTCATCGGCATCCCGGGGGGCCGGGACCAGCCGGCCCTCGCACTTGGAGATGACCTTGCTGGTCACCACGACGACGTCCCCGTCGCGCAGCCAGGGAGCGGCCGCGGCCACGGCCGCAACCAGATCATCGCCGGGCCGGAACTCCGGAAGCCCGGGCACGGGCAGGATCTCGATCGGGGCGCCGGTGCCGTGCTCGGTCATGCCACTCACGCTTCCACGCCCGCAAGCTCGAGTCCGGCGCCGACCATCTGCGCGGTCGCGCCGGGGTCGGTCATCAGCAGCGGCACGGACCGCACGGCGACGCCCTCGATCTCGGCCGCGTCGCCCTCGTGGATCAGCCAGCAATCCAGGATGCCGGTGCCCCCGCGTGCCCCGTAGTGCCGGCCGACGGCTTCCGCGGTGGATTCAACCCCGATCACGGAAAGGCAGGCATCCGCCATGCCGCGCAACGGCTTTCCACCGATGATCGGCGAGTATCCGACGACCGGCGCCCCGGCGGCCCGCAACGCCGCGCGAATGCCCGGCACTGCCAGGATGGCGCCGACGCTGACGACGGGGTTGGACGGTGCCAGCAGGATGATGTCGGCATCGGCGATGGCATCCACCGCTTCGGTTGTGGCGGTGGCCTTTTCGGCGCCCACGAACGCGAAGCTGTGGGTGGGCAGCTGGGCGCGGTAGCGCACCCACCACTCCTGGAAGTGGATTGCCCGACGGCTGTCGTCGGCCGGATCGGTGATCACGACGTGCGTTTCGCAGCGGTCGTCGCTGGCGGGCAGCAGCCGTGCGCCCGGTTGCCAGCGATCACAGAGCGCGGTGGTGATCTGTGACAGCGGGTAACCGGCCCGCAGCATCTGCGTGCGCACCAGGTGCGTGGCCAGATCGCGATCGCCGAGTTGGAACCAGTCCGGCTGCACGCCGTAGCGCGCCAATTCCTCCTTGGCGTGCCAGGTTTCGTCGCGGTGACCCCACCCGCGCTGAGGGTCGACCCCGCCGCCTAAGGTGTACATGCAGGTGTCCAAGTCCGGACAGACACGCAGCCCGTGAATCCAGGCGTCGTCGCCGACGTTGACGACGGCCGTCAGTTCGTGGCTGTTGGTCCCGGAGTCGGGGCGCTGTGGCTTTCGGAACTGACCCAGCCCGAGCAGCTGTTGAACCCCCAGCAGAAAGCGGGCGCCGCCGACCCCGCCGACCAGGACGGTGACCTTCACTTGACCTTCACAGGGCACGACAGTACTGCCCGTCGACGTTGCCTTCGGTGGGCCGGTCGCGAGCGCCTCGAGGGCAGACCGAGCGCCGGTGTGACCGACACGCCGAACGTCGCAAACAACAGAAACGCCGAAATTTAGTCACGAGATGATATGGAAATGCGCCGTAACGCTTGACCCGGCAGGTCAACGCGTGTCTAATCACAACAGTGTCATTTCCCGGTTGGCCAGCCGATTCCCGGTGTCGCAGACCGAGATTCGATCACTTGTTCGAAGTGTCTGTTACATCAGAACAGTGGGAATCACTCACCCTCTCAAACGAAAGCTGAGGAGGCGGACGAAGCATGTCTTACGAGCACCTTCGGGGCGTTATGACAAGCACACCGCGCACCACAATTGGCTCGGCACCGGCGGCTCAGGCATTGACTGCCCGTGCGCATCTGACGGTGGTTCCCGATGCGCCGGTCGCATTCGAACCCGAGCCCCTGCCGCCGCCGACCCCGGACCAGTGGCAGGACCGCGCATTGTGCGCGCAGACGGATCCGGAGGCGTTCTTCCCGGAGAAGGGCGGCTCCACTCGCGAGGCCAAGAAGATTTGCCTGGGCTGCGAGGTACGCCACGAGTGCCTGGAATACGCCCTGGCGCACGACGAGCGCTTCGGCATCTGGGGCGGCCTCTCCGAACGCGAGCGCCGGCGCCTCAAGCGCGGCATCGTCTGACGCGGCCCGGCGGCGCTTGCCTAGTCGTCGTCGATCGTGGGGTCGATGACCGAGGGCTCGACGTCCAGGTAGATGGCCACTTGGGCCACCAGGATTTCGTGCAGTAGCTCGCCTAATTCGACGGTGTCCTTGGCTCGGCGCTCAATCGGCTTGCGAAACAAGACAATTCGCGCCCGCGTGGCGTTCCCCCGGACATCGACGCCGGCCGGGATCAAGCGGGCGAGCGCAATCGGTCCGTCGGCGATCACCTCGGGCGGCCACTGCGCGGTGTCGGGGTCTTTGGCGGCAATGCGGGGGATTTCATCGACCGCGACGTCGAGGTCCGCCACCCGCTCGCGCCAGCGTCGTTCGATGGGCTCGTAGGCCTCCAGCACGGCCATGTCGAACCGCTCGGCCCGCGTGCGCCATCCCGGCACCGTCGGCGGGAGCAGGGGGCCGCGCATGTCGTGGCCCCTTCGAGACGCCCGGGCCGACGCCGATCGGCGCCATCGCCGATCGCTTTGCCGGGAGCCGCGCGATTCGCTGCGGGAATCACTCATTGGGGCCGATGGTAACGGTTGCACATCGCGGGTCGGGCGGATGCGCGTGTCCGGCGCTTTGCCGGCGTTTGTCCACGATAGCCTTTCGATCGTGAACGTTCCGCGTCGCTGTTGCCGGCCGGGGTGTCCGCACTATGCCGTGGCGACCTTGACGTTCGTCTACTCGGACTCGACGGCAGTGGTGGGGCCACTCGCTACCGCGCGCGAACCGCATTCTTGGGATCTGTGTGTCAGCCATGCCGGCCGGATCACCGCACCCCGCGGATGGGACCTCGTGCGCCACGCCGGACCCCTGCCCGTCCATACCGACGACGACGACCTGGTCGCCCTGGCCGACGCGGTGCGCGAGGGCGGCCCGAGCGATCGGGGCGTCTCCCATGGGGTCGTCGGCGCGCCGCTCAACGGGTTTGCCGATCCCCACCTGCACGCCGCCCACGCCACCGCGCCCAGCAGCAGTCTGCTCGCGCCACCCGAGCAACGGTCCGGACGGCGCCGCGGACATCTGCGGGTGTTGCCCGATCCTGCCGACTAGGTGGTGCTTTTCTCCGGGCCGTTAGGCTGACGCCAAGAGGCTGCCAAGAGCTAAGGAACACATGGCGTCAGGAGGCCAATGCATGTCTGGGCGCATGTCTCGGCCCGCCGCGACGGTCCAACGTGTCGTTAAGGCGTACGACGTGCGCGGACTGGTAGGAGAGGAGCTCGACGAGCCGCTGGTCACCGATTTGGGCGCGGCATTTGCCGAGCTGATGCGCGCCGAGGGCGCACGACAGGTGGTGCTCGGCCACGACATGCGGGACAGTTCGCCGTCGATGGCCGCCGCTTTCGCCACGGGCGTGACCGCCCAGGGCCTCGATGTGGTGCGAATCGGTCTCTCGTCCACCGATCAGCTTTATTTCGCCTCCGGCCTGCTGGACTGCCCGGGAGCGATGTTCACCGCGAGCCACAACCCGGCTGCCTACAACGGGATCAAGCTGTGCCGGGCCGGTGCGAAGCCGGTCGGCGCCGAAACCGGGCTGACCGTCATCAGCGAACGCGTCATCGCGGGGGTCGCGGAGTACGGCGGTCCACCCGGAACGGTCGCCGATCGCGACGTCCTGGCCGACTACGGAAATTTTCTGCGCTCACTGGTGGACACCTCCGGCCTGCGTCCGTTGCGGGTGGCCGTCGACGCAGGCAACGGCATGGCCGGCCACACCGCGCCCGCCGTGCTGGGTCCGATCGACTCGATCACCTTGTTGCCGTTGTACTTCGAACTCGACGGCTCGTTTCCGAACCACGAGGCCAACCCGCTCGACCCGGCCAACCTCGTCGACCTGCAGGCCTTCGTGCGGGACAATGGCGCCGACATCGGTCTGGCCTTCGACGGCGACGCCGACCGGTGCTTTGTGGTCGACGAGCGCGGCCGGCTGGTTGCGCCGTCGACGGTCACCGGCCTGGTCGCCGCCCGCGAGCTCGGCCGGGAGATCGGCGCCACGATCATCCACAACGTGATCACTTCCCGCGCGGTGCCCGAACTGGTCACCGAGCACGGTGGCACACCGCTTCGTTCCCGGGTCGGACATTCGTACATCAAGGCGATGATGGCCGAAACCGGCGCGATTTTCGGCGGTGAGCATTCGGCGCACTACTACTTCCGCGAC
>NZ_JAFBAT010000304.1 GCF_019247615.1 Mycobacterium sp.
ACGAGGGGCGGCTCCAGCGACAGCGCCGCGAAAGACTGACAGGCAAAGCCGACCGGTACCTCGTCGTGCACCGTGGTGATGATGGTGATGCCGGTGCAGAACTGACCCAGCACCTGCCGGAACGCCCGCGGATCGATCTGCGCCGACATGGGTCGCTCAGACTAACTTTTGAAGCCGACCGTGAAGTCGTGGCCCCACAGGCTTACCGCGGTGCTCTCCCGCGCGATCCAGTCGTTGTCGTCGACTTTCCTGCCCTCACAACCGAATTCGACGTCGAATCCGCCGGGAGTTTTCATGTAGAACGACAGCATCAGGTCGTTGACGTGGCGGCCCAGCGTGGCCGACATCGGCACCTTGCGACGCAACGCCCGGTCGAGGCACAGCCCCACGTCGTCGGAGTTTTCCACCTCGACCATCAGGTGCACGATGCCGCTGGGCGTGGGCGCCGGCATGAACGCCAGGCTGTGGTGGCGCGGGTTGCAGCCGAAGAAGCGAAGCCAGGCCGGCGCCCCATCTGCAGGCCGCCCCACCACCTGCGGCGGCAGCCGCATCGAGTCGCGAAGCGTGAAGCCGAGCACGTCCCGATAGAAGTGCAATGCCTCGGCATCGTCGCGGGTGGACAGCACGACGTGGCCCAGTCCCTGCTCCCCGGTGACGAACCTGTGCCCGTACGGGCTGACGACGCGGCGATGTTCCAGCGCGGCACCGTGGAATACCTCGAGGCAGTTACCCGACGGGTCGGAGAAGCGGATCATCTCGTCGACGCGGCGATCCGCCAGTTCTGCCGCGGTGGCCTCCTTGTACGGGGTGCCCTCCACGTCGAGCCGGTTCCGGATCTCTTGCAGGCCTTCGGCGTTCGCGCATTCCCAGCCGGCCTCTGACAGCCGGTCGCGCTCGCCGGGCACGATCACCAACCGCGCGGGGAAATCGTCCATCCGCAGATAGAGCGCGCCCTCGGTGCTGCCCTTACCCTCGACCATGCCGAGCACCTTCAGGCCATACTCGCGCCAGGCCGCCATGTCGGTGGCCTCGATACGCAGATAGCCCAACGACCGGATACTCATCGTGCGCCTCCCAGGAAATCAATGGTCAGCTTGTTGAACTCGTCGAACTTCTCCACCTGCGCCCAATGCCCACATTGCCCGAAGACGTGCAACTGCGCACGCGGAATTGTCTTCAGCGCGACCAGCGCGCCGTCCAGCGGGTTGACCCGGTCCTCACGCCCCCAGATCAGCAGCACCGGTTGCCGCAGCCGGTACACCTCGCGCCACATCATCCCGAGCTCGAAATCCGCCCCGGCGAACGACATTCCCATCGCCCGCGTCGCCGTCAGCGACTCCGGCGTACTGGCCAGCGCGAACCGCTGATCCACCAGTTCGGGGGTGATCAGCTTCTTGTCGTAGACCATCACCTTGAGGAACGCTTCGAGATTCTGACGCGTGGGGGCCATCGAGAACGCCGAGAGCCGCTTGACGCCCTCGGTCGGGTCGGGCGAGAACAGGTTGACGCTGAGGCCGCCCGGACCCATCAGCACCAGGCGCCCGGCCCGGTCGGGATAGTCGAGGGCGAACCGGACCGCCGTGCCCCCGCCCAGCGAATTACCAACCAGCGGAACACGTCCCAGGCCCAGCTGGTCGAAGAGTCCCTTGAGCGCGCGGGCGGCGTAGCGGTTGAACTGGCCGTGCTCCGCGCGCTTGTCGGAGTGACCGTAACCCGGCTGATCGACGGCCAGCACATGGAAGTGCTGCGCGAGCACCGCTATGTTGCGGGAGAAGTTCGTCCAGCTCGACGCCCCGGGACCACCGCCGTGCAGCAACACCACCGTCCGATCGCTGCCGGCAAGGGACATGCCTGCCTCGTGGTAGTGCAGCTTCAGAGGCCCGTCGACGTCCACTTCGACGAAGCGCGACGTCGACTCGAACGTCAGCTCCTCGGTAGCCGTCATCAATCAGACCATTGTGTCGCCGGGCGGCAACCCGAACTCGTTGTTCCCGAAGATCACGTAGGCGCGCTCGGGATCGTTGGCGGCGTGTACCCGCCCGGCGTGCGCGTCGCGCCAGAAGCGCTGCACGGGTTGATCGTTGGCCAGCGCGGTGGCGCCGGACGCCTCGAACAACCGGTCGATCGAGTCGATGGCGCGACCGGTGGCCCGCACCTGGTCACGACGCGCGCGGGCGCGCAGCTCGAACGGGATCTCCTTACCGGCGGACAACAACGCGTACTCTTCGGCGACGTTGCCGCTGAGTTGGCGCCACGCCGCGTCGATGTCGCTGGCCGCCTCGGCGATCCGGATCTTGGCGAACGGGTCGTCCTTGGCCTTCTCGCCGGCGAAGGCCGCGCGCACCCGCTTGCCCTGATGCTCCACGTGCGCGGCGTAAGCGCCGTAGGCCATGCCGACGATGGGCGCCGAGATGGTCGTGGGATGCATCGTGCCCCACGGCATCTTGTACACCGGGGCGGTGTTGGTCTCGTACCCGCCGGCGGTGCCGTCGTTCATCGCCTTGTACGACAGGAACCGGTGCCGCGGCACGAAGACGTCCTTGACCACCAAGGTGTTGCTGCCGGTGCCGCGCAACCCGACGACATGCCACACGTCGTCGATGCGGTACTCGCTGCGCGGGATGAGGAAGCTGCCGAAGTCGACCGGGCGGCCGTCCTTGATGACCGGGCCGCCAACGAACGTCCAGCTGGCGTGGTCACAACCCGACGACCAGTTCCACGATCCGTTGACCAGGTAGCCGCCGTCGGTCACCACGCCGGCGCCCATCGGGGCATACGACGACGAGATCCGCGTCTTGGGGTCCTCGCCCCACACCTCCTCCTGGGCGCGCTGGTCGAACAGCGCCAGGTGCCAGTTGTGCACGCCCACGATCGAGGCGACCCAGCCGGTGGAACCGCAGGCGCTCGCCAGCCGCCTTGTCGCCTCGTAGAAAAGCGCGGGATCGCATTGCAGGCCGCCCCACTGCTCGGGCTGCAACAGGGTGAAGAAACCGATGTCCTCGAGTTCCTGAACGGTCTCGTCGGGCAGCCGGCGCAGGTCCTCGGTTGCCTGGGCGCGCTCCCTGATCTTCGGCAGCAGGTCGTCGATCCCGGCCAAAACCGACTGCGCATCACGCTGTTGAATGGACGTCACCGAGAATCCCTCCTGGGCCAGACTTACGCAGCGGACTTACACCAGAGACTAGAACACGTTCCGATTTGTGTCGAGCAGCGTATTCCTGCGCCTGGTAGCGATATAAATCCGGTTTTCTGTAACATGTTCTAGTTGTGATGAAAGGGAGGGCCGGTCTTGACCGAGTCGGATCTGGACCAAGCACCCGACGAGCCACTCGGCGACCACGTCCTTGAACTGCAGATCGCCGACGTCGTCGCGGAAACCGACGAGGCGCGGTCGCTGGTGTTCGCGGTGCCGGACGACCCGGGGGACCCGGGAATCCCGCCCGGGCGGCTGAGCTACGCCCCCGGCCAGTTCCTCACGTTGCGCGTTCCCAGCGAGCGCACCGGTTCGGTGGCCCGCTGCTACTCGCTGTGCAGTTCCCCGTTCACCGGTGACGCCCTCACCGTCACCGTCAAGCGCACCGCCGACGGATACGCGTCGAACTGGCTCTGCGATCACGCCCACAAAGGCATGCGGATCCATGTGCTGGCGCCGTCGGGCAACTTCGTGCCCAAGACGCTGGACGGCGACTTCTTGCTGATGGCCGCCGGCAGCGGGATCACCCCGATCATGTCGATCTGCAAGTCGGCGCTCGCCGAGGGCGGCGGGCAGGTCGCGCTGCTCTACGCCAACCGCGACGACCGCTCGGTGATCTTCGCCGACGCGCTGCGCGAGTTGTCCGCCAAGTACCCCGACCGGCTGACACTGGTGCATTGGCTGGAATCGCTGCAGGGGCTGCCGAGCGCCACCGCGCTGGCCAGGTTGGCCGCCCCCTACACCGATCGGCCCGTGTTCATCTGCGGGCCGGGGCCCTTCATGGACGCGGCGCGTGCGGCGCTGGACTCCCTGAAAGTGCCTGCGGCACAGGTACATATCGAGGTGTTCAAGTCCCTGGAGTCGGATCCGTTCGCGGCGGTCAAGATCGAGGACACCCCAGAAGGGGACGAGCCGCCGGCCACCGCCGTGGTCCAGCTGGACGGCGAAACCCACACGGTCTCGTGGCCGCGCAACGCCAAGCTGCTCGACGTGTTGCTCGCGAAAGGCTTGGATGCGCCCTTTTCCTGCCGGGAGGGCCACTGCGGGGCGTGCGCCTGCACCATGCGCAGCGGCAAGGTGAACATGGAGGTCAACGACGTCCTGGAGCAACAGGATCTCGATGAGGGCCTAATTTTGGCCTGTCAATCTCGGCCGGAATCTGATTCGGTAGAAGTCTCCTACGACGAATAGTCGGGTAGCGAACCGGGAAGGGGAGCGCCATGAAGCGGCTGATAACGGGATGCGCAGTCGTCGGAGGGTTGCTGACCTTGCTGCCGAGTCCCGTCGCTGGCGCCGCGAGCAACACCGCGACCACCCTGTTCCCGCTGGATGGGCCGAACCAGCTCGAGACGCACGCCTTCGTCAATTGCTTCAAGGCCGACGGCCACTGCGACTTCACCGTCGGGGCGGACGTGCGCACGCCCGACGGTGTGACGGGCTTTCCGCCCGGCCTGTGGGCGCGCCAGTCCACCGAGACCCGCTCACCCAACCGGCTGGCCTACCTCGACACGCACGCGGCCGGCCAGTTCGAGCGCGTCCACAAGGAGATGGGCTCCGACGAGATCACCACGATCTATTTCGGTGACGGGCCGCCGGACAAGTACCAGACCTGGGGCCGGATCGACTCGGCCGATTGGCAGACCGGCCAGCCCAAGACGGACATCACCGTCATCGTCTGCACACACATCCAGGTGGTGTACAGCGGCGTCAACATCACCTCGCCCAGCACGTGCGCGCAGACGTCGTTTACCTAAACGCCCAGCCTGTAAATCTGCAGGCAAAGTGCGAGTGCGGGCCTGCGGATTTACCGGCTCGATGGAACGGTCCGCCAACCTCGGGCGCGCAGCGCCCTCTGGGCGCGTTCGACAACATCCTCGGGTTGGTCCTCGGCGATCACCCGAATCACCACCCAGCCCAATTCGGCGAGCTTCCGTGATCGCCAATGATCCTTCACATACTGACGCCGATCGCTGCGGTGGTGGTCGCCGTCGTACTCCACGGCCACGCCGAACTCCGGCCAGCCCAGGTCGAGGAAGGCGATTGCGGTGTAGCCCTGCACCACCGGTACTTGGGTGGTCGGAGTTGGCAAGCCCGCGTGCCCGAGCCGCAGCCAGGTCTCCCTCGGCGAGGCGGCGCCGCCGTCGACGAGTGGTAATACCGACCGCAGCCGTCGTATGCCGCGCGCAGCGGGGTATCGCTTGGCAAGCAGCAGCACGTCCTCCGTCGAAAAAGCCTTCGCCCGCATCAACGCGTCGAGGCGGGCGAGCGCCTGCCCGCGCGGTAGATACCGGCCCACGTCGTATGCCGTCCGCGCCGCAGTGGTGACCGGCAATCCCGCGACGCGAGTGACTTCGTCGGCCAGCACTTGCTCACGCGCGACAATTCCCCTTGGTGGGCGGGTGTTCGACCAGACCAACTCGATGGGGATGTCGGCGCCTACCCACCGAGCACCGTGCAGCGCGGACGCGGCGACGCCCGCCACGATCGCCCTGCGTCGTGACCACAACCATGCGCCTTCCGTCCTGTCCCTCAGCGAAAGTTGTTGGCGCCGTCCGGCGTACACCCCCGGATAGATCGGCGATACCAACGCTGCAGTTCGTGCCGCGTCACAGTTCCCCGCGCGACAGCTTCGCTACCGATCAACACCCCGGCCATGGGCCGAATAGTGGCCGAGGGCACCGACAGCCTCGTCGAGCCTGAAATTCTGCAGACAAAGCGCGAGTGAAGGCCTGCGAAATTGCAGGCTCGGCGAAAACGATCTAGCGGGGTAACCCGAGCAGCCGCTCGGCGGCGACGGTGAGCAGGATCTGCTCGGTACCGCCGGCGATCGTGAGGCAGCGGGTGTTGAGGAAGTCGAACACCGCCCGATTCACCACGACGCCGCCCCCGTCTGACACGTCCATCATGTATTCGGCCAAAGCCTGGCGATAGCGGACGCCGATCAGCTTGCGCACGCTGGACTGCGCCCCCGGGTCCCGGCCACCCATGGCCAGCTGGGCGATGCGCTGGTCCAGGAGGGCGCCGGTCTGGGCCGTGGCGATCAGCCGTCCCAGCCGGTCCTGCTGGGCGACGTCGAGGTCCATCTCGGCCAGCACCTCGAGCAACTCTTCCATCGGATTGCCCAGCGCCGTACCGGCGGCCATGGCGATCCGCTCGTTGGCCAGTGTGGTCCGGGCCAGCCGCCAGCCGTCGTTCACCGTGCCGACCACCATCTCGTCGGGGACGAACACGTTGTCCAGGAACACCTCGTTGAACAGGGAGTCGCCGGTGATCTCGCGCAGCGGCCGGATCTCGATGCCGGGCGAGGTCATGTCGACCAGAAAGTAGGTGATGCCCTTGTGCTTCGGAGCGTCGGGGTCGGTGCGCGCAAGGCACACCCCCCAACGCGCCTTGTGCGCCCCGGACGTCCACACCTTTTGCCCCGTCAACAGCCAGCCGCCGTCGGTCCGCACCGCCTTGGTGCGCAGCGAAGCCAGGTCGGAGCCGGCTCCCGGCTCGGAAAAGAGCTGGCACCAAAGGAATTCGCCGCGAATGGTCGCGGGCACGAAACGCTCGATCTGCTCCGGTGTGCCGTGCTCGAGGATGGTAGGGGCCGCCCACCAGCCGATCACCAGGTCGGGGCGCACGACACCCGCCGCCGACATCTCCTCGTCGATCAGCAGCTGCTCGGCCGGCGACGCGCCCCGGCCGTACGGCGCCGGCCAGTGCGGCGCCAATAGGCCGGCCTCCGCCAATGCCGCCTGGCGTTGATCCTCGGGCAGCGCGGCGATCTCGGCGACGGCCGCGGCGATCTCGGGCCGCAACTCCTCGACCCCCGAGAGATCCACGCTCAGGCGGCGGCGTACACCGGCCTGCGTCAGCGCGGTGATACGGCGCAACCAGCGCTCGGCGCCCCCGAGCACTCGCCCGATGGCGTGGGCCCGGCGCAGGTATAGGTGCGCATCGTGCTCCCAGGTGCAGCCGATTCCGCCGAGCACTTGAATGCAGTCCTTGACGTTGGCCTTGGCGGCCGCGATACCGACGCTCGCCGCCAAGGCAGCGGCAATCGAAAACTGCTCGGCGTCGGGATCCGCCGCGGCGCGGGCCGCATCGGCGGCGGCCACCTCCGCCTGTTCGGCCCGGCAGAGCATCTCCGCGCACAGGTGCTTGACGGCCTGGAAGCTGCCGATCGGTTTGCCGAACTGCTCGCGCACCTTCGCGTAGGCCACCGCCGTTTCCAGCGACCACCGAGTCACGCCGGCCGCCTCGGCGGCCAGCACCGTCGCGGCCAGGTCCGTCACCCGCGGCCACGGCACCGCGATCGCCGTTGCCGGCGCGGAGGTCAGCACCACCCGGGCCAGCGGCCGGGAGAAGTCGGTGGCCCGCAGCGGCTCGATCTTGACGCCGTCGACGTCGGCGTCGACTACCAGCGACCGGTCGCCGGCGGGCAGGATCAACAGCCCCCCCGGCGCGCCGCCGAGCACGTACGACAGGGTGCCCGACGCCCGCGACGTCTCGTCGTCGAACTGCACGTCACCTTCGAGCGCGACACCGGCGAAGCGTTCGCCGGAGACCAGCGGGGCCAGGAGTTCGGGTGCGGCCTCGCTGGCGAGCAGGGTCGCCAGAGCGGTGGTTGCAACGGGCCCGGCTACCAGGGCCTTGGCCGCCTCCTCGACCATCGCGCACAGATCCGCGATGCTGCCGCCCGCCCCGCCGCGGTCTTCCGGAACCGCCACCCCGAACAGCCCCAGGCTCGCCAGGCCGGCGAAGGCCGGGCGCCATGCGTCGGCGTCGCCCTCCTCGACGGCGCGGATCGCCGCCGTCCCGCCCTTGCGGGCCCAGTCGCGCACCAACTCACGGGCCGCGACCTGCTCGTCGGTGACCGTCGCTACCACGTGTGAATCCTCCGTGCCCTGCTATTGCCACTAGAACGTGTTCTAATAGTGCCAGCGATCGAACGTCAAGTCGAACGCCATTACAGCAGTACAGGTCGCTGTCGCTGCTGCGGGGAGGTGGGAAATTCAAGCACGGCCTGCGTATCGTTTGCTATTGAGTCACCCGGAAAAGGAGCATCCCGTCAGATGTCGTCAGCGCACCCGAATTCGGCCCGCGTCTCTGACTCGCCGCCGCGTCAGGTGATGAACGTGGCCGTACTTGCCGAGTCCGAACTCGGCTCGGAAGCTCAACGGGAGCGTCGCAAACGCATCCTGGACGCCACCATGGCCATCGCGTCGAAAGGCGGCTACGAGGCGGTTCAAATGCGCGCCGTGGCGGACCGCGCAGATGTGGCGGTCGGGACGCTGTACCGCTATTTCCCGTCCAAAGTGCATCTGCTGGTGTCGGCCCTGGGCCGCGAGTTCAGCCGCATCGACGCCAAAACTGACCGCTCCGCGGTTGCCGGCGGCACTCCGCTCCAGCGGCTGAACTTCATGGTCGGCAAGCTCAACCGCGCGATGCAGCGCAATCCGCTGCTCACCGAGGCGATGACACGGGCCTACGTCTTCGCCGACGCCTCCGCGTCCAGCGAGGTCGACCACGTCGAGACGCTCATCGACAGCATGTTCGCGCGCGCGATGAGCGACGGCGAACCGACCGAGGACCAGTACCACATCGCCCGGGTGATTTCGAATGTGTGGACGTCAAACCTGCTGGCCTGGCTCACCCGGCGGGCCTCGGCGACCGACGTCACCAAGCGGCTGGACCTGGCCGTGCGGTTGTTGATCGGCGATTCCGACCAGACCTAGCCCGGCGGCCCCGCGGTGCGGCCGCGAATGAGCTCGGTGTCCAGCAGTTCGACCACCGGCAGGTTCGACCGTGGCGGCCTGAGCAGCAGCTCGCCCGCTCGCCGACCCTTTTGCAAACTCGGCTGCGAGACCGTGGTCAACCCGCGGCTGATCGCATCGGGCACCCCGTCGAAGCCGGTGACGGTCATCTGACCCGGTACGTAAACGCCATGTGCCCGAAGGTAATCCATCGCTGAGAGGGCCAGGATATCCGCGGTGCACACCAGCGCGGTGATCCGCGGATTTGCCTCCAGCGCCGCTTTGGCGGCGGCGCCGCCCGATTCCGGCAGGTGTTCGTAGCTTTCCACCACTGTGAGCGAATCCGGGTCGACGCCGGCGGCCGTCATCGCCTCCCAGACGCCGACGATGCGTTCTCGCTGCACGTCGAAGGACGGCGACCGCAGCCTGTCGGGGTCCACCAGTCCTTGGCGGCGTTCCCGGCCCAGGCGCATCGTCAGCAACCCCAATTCGCGATGACCCAGACCGAGCACGTGGTCGGCGATCTCGCGCATCGCCGCTCGGTCGTCGATGCCCACCCGCGAGACTCCAGGCAGGCCCTTGGGCTGGTCGACCACGACGACCGGCAGCCGCCGCTGGAGCACCACCTGCAGGTAGGGATCCTCGTCGCAGACCGAATACACCACGAAGCCGTCCACCCCGGCGCCCAGGACGGCCGCCGTCCCGTCCGCGAGACTCCGGCTGGTCCCGACGGCCACCAGCAGCAGGCCCTGCCCCAGCTCTTCGCATGATTGCGCCACTCCGGCAACGAAATCCCGCGCCGCAGGATCGCTGAAGAAATAGGTCAGCGGCTCGGCCATCACCAGGCCGACGGCTCCGGCCTTGCGGGTCCGCAGCGATCGCGCCAACGGGTCGGGCCCCGGGTAGCCCAGCCGCTTGGCCGTCGCAAGCACCCTCTCCCGCAGGTCGGGGGAAAGCTGATCCGGCCGGTTGAACGCATTCGAGATCGTGGTGCGCGAGACGTTCAGTTCGTCCGCCAACGACGCCAGAGTCGCACGCCGGCGCGGTGTGGGACTCACGTTGCGTGACGCTACAGCGTTGCGGACCTCGGGCAATAAGCTGGGCGGGTGGCCGGTATCGACCTCAACGCGGACCTGGGCGAGGGCTTCGGCGTCTGGAAACTCGGTGACGACGACGCCATGCTGGGTATCGTCTCCAGCGCCAACGTGGCGTGCGGTTTCCATGCCGGAGATCCCGCGGGCCTGTTGCGGGTGTGCCGGTCGGCCGCCGAGCGTCGTGTGCGGATCGGGGCGCAGGTGAGCTACCGCGATCTGGCCGGATTCGGCAGGCGCTTCATCGACGTGGCGGCCGACGATCTCGTCGCCGACGTGGTGTACCAGATCGGCGCTTTGCAGGCGATGGCGGCGGCCGCCGGCTCGACGGTGTCATATGTCAAACCCCATGGCGCGCTGTACAACACGATAGTGACCGACCGCGAGCAGGGTGCCGCCGTCGCGGAGGCGGTTCGCCTGGTGGATCCCACGTTGCCGGTCCTCGGCATGGCGGACTCGGCATTTTTCGACGAGGCGGCCCGCCGCGGCCTGCGCGCGGTGGCCGAGGCGTTCGCCGATCGCGCCTACCGACCCGACGGCCGGCTGGTTTCGCGTCGGGAACCGGGTGCGGTGCTGCATGATCCGGCGGCCGTCGCCGAGCGAGTGATGAGAATGGTGACCTCCGGTCAGGTGACGGCGATCGACGGTAGCGAGGTGGCTGTTAGCGTGGAATCCGTTTGCGTGCATGGAGATTCACCAGGGGCCGTGCAGATCGCGGCGGCAGTGCGCGATCAGCTCAAAGCGGCCGGCGTCGATATCGGGGCGTTCTGCTGATGCGACTGAAGCTCGGTCGCCCCGACATCGCGTGCTATTCGGATCGGTTCGATGTGCCTGCCTCCCAAGATGGTTCGCCGCTGTCGGTTATCTGGCTGGGGGTTGCGACGCTGTTGCTGGACGACGGGTCGTCGGCGCTGATGACCGACGGGTACTTCTCCCGTCCCGGCCTGGCGCGGGTGGCGGCTGGCAAGGTGTCCCCCTCACCGGTGCGCGTGGACGGGTGCCTGGCGCGGGCCAAGATCGCGCGGCTGGAGGCCGTCATCCCCGTGCACACCCACATCGACCACGTGCTGGACTCCGCACTGGTCGCCGACCGCACCGGCGCCCGGCTGATTGGCGGACGGTCGGCGGCCAATGTTGGCCGCGGATACGGGCTACCCGAAGACCGGATCGTTGTTGCCACCTCGGGCGCACCAATCCGGTTGGGCGCATACGACGTAACGCTCGTCGAGTCGCGCCACTGCCCGCCGGACCGGTTCCCGGGCGAGATCGATGCACCCCTGGCGCCGCCGGTGAAGGCATCGGCATATCGCTGCGGCGAGGCATGGTCGGTCCTGGTGCATCACCGGCCGACCGGCAGCCGGCTGCTGATCCAGGGCAGCGCGGGTTTTATCGAGGGCGCGCTCGCCGGTCTGCGCGCCGACGCTGTATACCTGTCCGTCGGCCAATTGGGTTTGCGGCCGCGGTCCTATCTCGAGCACTACTGGGCCGAGACCGTGCGGGCGGTGGGCGCGCGGCGGGTGATCCTGATTCATTGGGACGATTTCTTCAGGCCCCTTTCGAAGCCGTTGCGGGCCTTGCCATATGCGGGTGACGACTTGGACGTCTCGATGAGCATCCTCGACGAGCTGGCCGCGAAAGACGGTGTCGCGTTGCACATGCCGACGGTCTGGCGCCGCGAGAACCCCTGGAGTTGAAATCGTCGCGCGGCGGTGTAGCGCCAGGCTGACATTGAACCTGCCGTGAAAAGCGCCGCATATGCCTGCCCCCCGCCCAGCGAGCCAACACGAGTTGTCCGAGAGGGGATACAGCAAAGCGCGAACGGTCAGAACGGCTGGGCGAAGACCGGTTTGCTCGTCAACGCGCCGCACCGGGAGTAGCCCCGGGACGGTAACATGCGCCGCGATCAGCATCCGTTTTGGAAGGGAGCTACACCCGCCGATGGCCTTGACGTGTCGACGCGAGCCTTCGGCGAAAGCGAACTGAGCCATGGCCTTGGCATTGAGCCTGTTGCTGCTTGGCGTCGTGCTCGCGTTTGCCGTCACCCGTCCGCGCGGCTGGCCGGAGGCGGTCGCGGCGGTTCCCGCGGCTGCCATCCTGATTGCGGTCGGCGCGATTTCGGTGCATCAGGCCGCAAAGCAGGTGACCGAGCTGTCGGGCGTGGTCGGGTTCCTGGGCGCGGTACTGGTGCTGGCGAAGCTCTGCGACGACGAGGGGCTGTTCGAGGCCGCGGGCGCGGCGATCGCACGGGGGCGCGTCGGGTCGGGTGGCCTGCTGGGGCGAGTATTCGCGATCGCCGCGCTGACCACCGCCGTCCTGAGCCTGGACGCGGCCGTGGTGTTGTTGACCCCTGTGGTGTTGGCGGCCGTCCGTCGCCTGCGAACGACGGCGCGCCCGTACGCCTACTCCACCGCTCATCTCGCCAACGGCGCCTCGTTGCTGCTGCCGGTGTCGAACCTGACCAACCTGCTGGCATTTCACACGGCCCACATCTCGTTCACCAAATTCACCTTGGTCATGACATTGCCGTGGCTGGGTACCGTGGCCACCCTCTACCTGGTCTTCCGCTGGTTTTTCGCGGGGGACCTGCGCGTTCAGCCCCGACCCGAGGGGTCCGAGCCGGCGCCGCGGCCCCCGATTTTCGTGTTGGTGGTCGTCGGTTTGACGCTGACCGGGTTCGCGGTTGGGCAATCGGTGGGGGTGGCCCCGGCCTGGGTGGCCCTCTGCGGCGCGGCCGTGCTGGCCGTGCGGAGCCTGAGCCGTGGACACACCTCGGTGGTCGGGATTCTGCGGTCGGTCCACGTCTCCTTCCTCGTGTTCGTGTTGGCGCTGGGCGTGGTGGTGCAGGCCGTCATGCTCAACGGGATGGACCGGGCGATGTCTGCGGTGCTGCCGTCCGGCTCGGGCTTGCCCGCGTTGCTGGCGATCGCCGCGATCGCCGCCGTCCTGGCCAACGTGGTCAACAACCTGCCCGCCACCCTGGTGTTGCTGCCGCTGCTCGCGCACGGGGGGACGACGGCGATTCTGGCGGTGCTCATCGGAGTCAACGTCGGACCCAACCTGACCTATGTGGGTTCACTGTCAAACCTCTTGTGGCGGCGCGTGCTGCGCCAGCACGACATGGACGCCGGAGTCGGCGAGTACACCCGCCTCGGGTTGTGCACCGTGCCCGTTGCTTTGACGGTGGCGGTGGTCGCGCTGTGGGCGAGCGCGCGACTGCTCGGCACCTAACCCGGCCCGAGCAGACACGCGATCGCACCCATTGGCGCTACCCGCCGTCGCCGGATCCGGATATGACTAGCACGCCAGCTCCTCGCGCGACCGGGCCCCACTCGCTGGCACGCGGTAAACGCGGCCCTCCACGGTGCGGTGACGAACGCTCCGCCGCGGGTCGGGGACCGAACACTAATTCCGGTGATACGCAAACGGCAGCGGCATGCCCAGCTCGGCCAGCACGCCGCGCAGCAGCGTCGGATAGTCGGTGATGATGCCGTCGACCCCGTCGGCGATCTGCTCGCGCATGGCGGCCGCATCGTCGACGGTCCATGGAATCACCCTGAGCCCCAACGAATGAGCGTGGTCGGCGTAAGGTTTGCCGGTGACCAATTGGTACCTGGGCGAGACGATCGTGGCGCCGACCATCAGCGCCCCGATCATCGGATCGTTGATCGCGGCGGCATT
>NZ_JAFBAT010000218.1 GCF_019247615.1 Mycobacterium sp.
CCCGGCAGTCGCAGGCGGGGCGGCCGCACCGGGCAGACCGCCCGGGAGCGCACCGGCAGCACCGGGCAGGCCGCCCGGGAGCGCAGCAGCCGCGCCGGGCAGGCCGCCCGGGAGCGCAGCGGCCGCGCCGGGCAGGCCGCCCGGGAGCGCAGCAGCCGCGCCGGGCAGACCGCCCGGGAGCGCACCGGCAGCACCGGGCAGAGCCTTCGCGGCACCCGGCAGGGCACCCGCGGCGGCCGGCAACGCGCCGGGCAAGGCACCCGCCGCACCCGGTCCGCCCGCCGCGCCCTGCTGGACGCCCTGCATGATCGCCGGCATCACCAAGCCCTTGAGCAGGTCGATGGCCTGACTCGCGCCCAATTGGTTGGCCGCTTGCATCAGGTCGTTGATGAGACCGCCGCCACCTCCGGAACCATTGCCGGCGGCGGCGGGGGCCCCGATGGGTGAGGTCCCGCCAAGCGTCGACGGATCACCGAGGATCGGGTAGGTGCCGCCGGCGCCCGGGTCCAAGCCGGTCTGCGAGTCGATTGGCACTTCACTGGGCGCCAGGGTCGGGCTGCCGATGTTGCCGGGTGTCAGCCCGGCAGGGCTGGTAAGCCCCGGATTCGAGAGCGCGGGATTCAGGCCCGCTGCCGGCGTTGTCGCCGCCCCGGGCGTCGTGACCCCCGGGGTCGGGGTCGGCACGCCGGGGTTCGCCAGGCTGGGGCTGGTCAAACCGGGGCTCGTCAAACCCGGGCTGGTCAAAGCGGGGCTGGTCAAACCCGGGCTCGTCAAAGCGGGACTGGTCAGACCGGGAGTCGTCGCTGCCGGGCTGGTCAGGCCCGGAGTCCCCAGACCCGGGCTGGTCAGGCCAGGCGTGCCGGCGGCGCCGCCGCCCAAGGCTGGCACCGGGGGCAGGTTGATCCCGAACTGCGACAGCCCCTGGGACAGCGCACCCATCAACTCGCCGGGCAGGTCGGACATCACCGCCGCGCGCTTGAACTCGTGATGCTCGGGCGGCTTGTCGCCGGCGGTCGACTCGTAAACGAGGAAATATGCGCAAGGACTCGCCACTGCCACGGCGGCGACCGCGCTCATGGCTGTCGAAAGCTTGCGTCGGCGTCGGTTCGGCACGGAAGTCTCCTCAATCTGGACAACTGTTCAACTGCGTTATGCGGCGCGTCCTGCCCGTTGCATCCGGCATGAAGCACACAGAATCGATGGTACGAGTGTGATTGTTGTGACTAGAGTGCTGATATTGAATCGTGAGGCAATTGCGCCCTCGCCTGTGACCGGGGATACGAAACCTGCTGGAGCAGTTGTCACCTGCGCGAACCGCGGATTGGTGGGCCTCGCCAAATGGGTCAGGCCCCCGGCGTCGGATACCCTAAGCAACCGATGACTTCTCCTTCTAGTCGCTTTGACCTCTTTGTCGTCGGCTCCGGATTCTTCGGCCTGACCATTGCCGAGCGCGTTGCGACCCAGCTCGGGAAACGCGTGCTCGTGGTCGACCGCCGCCCGCACATCGGCGGCAACGCTTATTCCGAACCCGAGCCCCAGACCGGCATCGAGGTGCACAAGTACGGCGCCCACCTGTTCCACACCTCCAACAAGAGGGTCTGGGATTACGTGCGGCAGTTCACCGAGTTCACCGACTACCGGCACCGCGTTTTCGCCATGCACAACGGGCAGGCCTACCAATTCCCGATGGGACTGGGCCTGGTTTCCCAGTTCTTCGGCAAGTACTTCACACCCGACGAGGCGCGGCAGCTGATCGCGGAGCAGGCCGCGGAGATCAACACCGCCGACGCGCAAAACCTCGAGGAGAAGGCCATCTCGCTGATCGGCCGGCCACTCTACGAGGCGTTCGTCAAGGGTTACACCGCCAAACAATGGCAGACCGATCCGGTCGAGCTCCCAGCCGCCGTCATCAACAGGCTGCCGGTGCGTTACACGTTCGACAATCGCTATTTTAGCGACACCTACGAGGGCCTGCCGGTCGACGGCTACACGGCGTGGCTACAGAACATGGCGGCCGATGACCGCATCGAGGTGAGGCTGAACACCGACTGGTTCGACGTCCGCGACCAACTCCGCGGGGAATCCCCGTCGGCCCCGGTGGTCTACACCGGTCCGCTGGACCGCTACTTCGAATACTCCGAAGGCCGCCTCGGCTGGCGCACGCTCGACTTCGAAGTCGAGGTTTTGCCGATCGGGGATTTCCAGGGCACGCCGGTGATGAACTACAACGATCTCGACGTGCCGTACACCCGTATCCACGAATTCCGCCACTTTCACCTCGAGCGCGACTATCCCACCGACAGGACGGTGATAATGCGGGAGTACTCGCGGTTCGCCGAGGACGACGACGAGCCCTACTATCCCATCAACACCGAGTCCGACCGCGCCTTGCTGGCCGCCTACCGAGCGCGGGCGAAGTCCGAGACGATGTCGTCGAAAGTGTTGTTCGGCGGGCGGCTGGGCACCTACCAATATCTGGATATGCACATGGCCATTGCCAGCGCGCTGAACATGTACGACAACATCCTCGCGCCGCACCTGCGAGACGGCGCACCACTCATGCAAGACGAAGGGGCGAACGCATGCGCGCCAACGACGATGCAGTGGGGGCACCCCCAGCCGCGCAGCGGCGAGGGGGACGAAGCGATGGGGAGGAGTGGCGCTAAATGACCGCGGTCAGCCTGCTGTCGCGAATCATCCTGCCGCGTCCGGGTGAACCCCTCGACGTGCGCAAGCTGTATCTGGAGGAGTCGACCACCAACGCCCGGCGCGCGCACGCGACCACCCGCACCTCGCTGCAGATCGGTGCGGAGTCCGAGGTGTCCTTCGCGACGTACTTCAATGCATTCCCGGCGAGCTACTGGCGCCGCTGGACGATCTGCCGGTCGGTGGTGTTGCGGGTGGAGGTCACCGGCGCCGGGCGCGTGGACGTCTATCGCACCAAGGCCACCGGTGCCCGAATCTTCGTCGAAGGCCACCAGTTCACGGGCACTGAGGATCAACCACAAGTGCTCGAGATCGAGGTGAGTCTCAAGCCCTTCGAAGATGGCGGCTGGATCTGGTTCGACATCACCACCGACAGCAAGGTCACTTTGCTCAGCGGCGGCTGGTATGCAACCGAGCCCGCGCCGGGCACGGCCAACCTCGCCGTCGGGATCCCGACGTTCAACCGTCCCGCGGACTGCGCCAACGCGCTCGCCGAGCTCACCGCCGACCCGCTGGTGGACGAGGTGATCGGCGCAGTGATCGTGCCGGACCAGGGTGTCCGCAAGGTGCGCGACCACCCCGACTTCCCCGCCGCGGCCGCGCGGTTGGGCAGTCGGCTGTCCATTCATGACCAGCCCAACCTGGGTGGGTCGGGCGGCTACAGCCGGGTGATGTACGAGGCCCTGAAAAACACCGACTGCCAGCAGATCCTGTTCATGGACGACGACATCCGCATCGAGCCGGACGCCATCCTGCGGGTGCTGGCCATGCATCGCTTCGCGAGTACGCCGATGCTGGTGGGCGGTCAGATGCTCAACCTTCAGGAGCCGTCGCACCTGCACATCATGGGCGAGGTCGTGAACCCCACCAATTTCATGTGGACCGCGGCGCCGCACGCCGAATACGACCACGACTTCGCCAGGTTCCCCCTGAACGACGACAGCCAGCGAAGCAGGCTCCTGCACCGCCGCATCGACGTCGACTACAACGGCTGGTGGACGTGCATGATCCCGCGGCAGGTCGCCGAGGAGCTGGGGCAACCGCTGCCGCTGTTCATCAAGTGGGACGACGCGGACTACGGCCTGCGCGCGGCCGAGCGCGGGTACCCGACGGTCACGCTGCCCGGCGCGGCGATCTGGCACATGGCGTGGAGCGACAAGGACGACGCCATCGACTGGCAGGCGTACTTCCACCTGCGCAACCGGCTGGTGGTCGCGGCGATGCACTGGGACGGCGACATCACGGGTCTTGTCCGTAGTCACCTGAAGGCGACGCTGAAACACCTTGCCTGCCTTGAGTATTCAACGGTGGCGATCCAGAACAGGGCGATAGACGACTTTCTTGCCGGTCCCGAGCACATATTCTCGATCCTGGAATCGGCGCTGCCGGAAGTGCACCGGATGCGCAAGGAATACCCGGACGCGGTCGTGCTGCCGGCGGCCAGCGAACTGCCGACGCCGCAGAACAGAACCAAGGCGATGAGGCCTCCCGTGAACCCGGTATCCATCGGCTACCGGTTGGCCCGGGGGATCTTGCACAACATGACCAAGGTTGACCCGCAGGCCCACCAGCGGCCGGAGTACAACGTGCCGACCCAGGATGCACGCTGGTTCCGGCTGTGCACGCTCGACGGCGCCACCGTCACGACCGCAGACGGCTGCGGAGTGGTCTACCGGCAGCGCGACCGACGCAAGATGTTCTCGCTGCTGTTTGCATCGCTGCGCCGGCAGCGCCAGCTGGCAAGCAGGTTCGACGAGATGCGCAGGGTGTATCGCGGCGCGCTGCCCGCGCTGTCGAGCAAGCAGAAGTGGGAGACGGTGTTGTTGCCAGCGGCGTTGCCAGCAGAGCATGGCTGATACGGGTCCGCCTCGCGGTGAAGTCGCCGCAATGGTGGCCGTTCAGTCCGCGCTCGCCGGCCGGCCCGGGGTGCTGACCGCGGCGCGGGCACTGTCCCACTTCGGGGAGCACAGTCTCGGCTGGGTGGCGTTGTCATTGCTCGGTGCGCTGGTGACGCCGACACGTCGCCGGGATTGGGTGACTGCAGGCGGCGGCGCGTTCATCGCCCACGCGGCGGCCGTGCTGATCAAACACCTGGTGCGACGCAAGCGGCCCAGTCATCCCGCGGTCTCGGTGAATGTCGGCACGCCTAGCCAGCTCAGCTTCCCCTCTGCGCACGCCACCTCCACCACCGCGGCAGCCATCCTTCTCGGCCGCGTCGGCGGGCTGCCGAAAGGTATGGCGCCCGTGTTGCTCGTCCCTCCGATGGCACTGTCACGGATACTGCTGGGGGTGCACTATCCCAGCGACGTGGCCTTCGGCATCGGGCTCGGTACCGCGGTTGCGGGCATCGCAGGCCTGGGGAGAGGTCCCGGAACAGGTCCCGGAAGAGGTATTGCCGAATGAGTGAAGACGTGGTGACCGGACCGCCGGGGAACCTGATCACCGGCGTCGTCAAGGCGATCCGCCCTCGGCAATGGGTGAAGAACGTGCTGGTGCTGGCCGCGCCGCTGGCCGCGCTGGGCGGACCCGTTCGCTACGACTACGCCGAGGTGCTGAGCAAGGTGTCGGTGGCGTTCGTGGCGTTCTGCCTGGCGGCCTCGTCGATATACCTGGTCAACGACGTGCGCGATGTCGAGGCCGACCGCGAGCACCCCACCAAGAGGTTCCGTCCGATTGCGGCCGGTGTGGTGCCGGAGTGGCTCGCCTACGCTCTCGCGGCGGTCCTGGGGGTGGCCTCGCTGGCGATCTCCTGGCTGCTGACCCCGGATTTGGCGCTGGTGATGGCCGTGTACCTCGGCATGCAATTGGGGTACTGCTTCGGCCTCAAGCACCAAGCGGTGATGGACATCTGCATTGTGTCGTCGGCGTATCTGCTGCGCGCGATCGCCGGGGGTGTGGCCGCGAACATCCCCTTGTCGCAATGGTTTTTGCTGATGATGGCGTTCGGATCGCTGTTCATGGTGGCCGGCAAGCGCTACGCCGAACTGCAGGTCGCCGAGCGCACCGGAGCGGCGATCCGCAAGGCGCTGGAGAGTTACACCAGCACCTATCTGCGGTTCGTCTGGACGATGTCGGCCACCGCCGTCGTGCTGTGCTACGGGCTGTGGGCGTTCGAGCGTGACCGGCATTCGGGTTCCTGGTTCGCGGTGTCGATGGTGCCGTTCACCATCGCGATCCTGCGCTACGCGGTCGACGTCGACGGGGGGCTGGCCGGAGAGCCCGAAGACATCGCGCTACGTGACCGGGTGTTACAGCTGCTGGCGCTGGCATGGATAGCAACAGTCGGAGCCGCGGTTGCCTTCGGCTAGCCCCAGACTGAAGGCGCTCGAGGTGGCAGTGATGCGCCGCCACGGTCCGGTGGTCAAGCGGGTCACTCGGCCGTTGTTCCCTTACTGCGCACTGGTGCGGGTCAGCTTGTGGGTCGGCGTGGCCGTGGTTGCTGCGCTGTTCGCCTGGGGCAGCTGGCAGCGGCGCTGGATCGCCGACGACGGGCTGATCGTGCTGCGCACGGTCCGCAATTTGCTGGCGGGCAACGGGCCGGTCTTCAACCAGGGTGAACGGGTGGAGGCGAACACCTCAACGGCCTGGACCTATCTGATGTATGCGGGCAGCTGGGTCGGCGGGCCCATTCGCATGGAATACGTGGCGCTGGCGCTGGCGCTGGCGCTGTCGGTGGTGGGCGTGGCGCTGCTGATGTTGGGTGCCGGACGGCTTTACGCGCCAGGCCTACGAGGTCGGAGGGCCATCATGTTGCCGGCCGGCGCGTTGGTGTACATCGCATTGCCACCATCGCGCGACTTTGCCACATCGGGCCTCGAGTCCGGGTTGACGCTGACCTACCTGGGGTTGCTGTGGTGGATGATGGTGTGCTGGGCGCAACCGGTGCGCGGCCGCCCGGACAGCCGGGCCTTCCTCGGCGCGCTGGCCTTCGTCGCCGGGTTCAGCGTGCTCGTCCGGCCCGAGCTGGCCCTGATGGGTGGTCTCGCGCTGATCATGGTGCTGATCGCCGCCGGCGACTGGCGGCGGCGGGCCCTGATCGTGGCAGCCGGCGGATTCTTGCCGGTCGCCTACGAGATATTCCGAATGGGCTACTACGGCCTGCTGGTCCCCGGTACGGCGCTGGCCAAGGACGCAGCCGGTGACAAGTGGTCACAGGGCATGATTTACCTCGCCAACTTCAACGGGCCCTACGCGGTGTGGATACCGGTGGTCATCCTCGTGCCGTTGGGGACGCTGTTGACGGCGGCACGCCGCCGTCCGTCGTTCGTGCGGCCCGCACCTGCACCCCACTACGGCCGACTGGCGCGCGCGGTGCGAAGTCCGCCCGCGGTGGTGGCGTTCGTCCTCGTCAGCGGGCTCGTGCAGGGACTCTATTGGATTCGGCAGGGTGGCGACTTCATGCACGCGAGGGTGTTGCTGGCGCCGCTGTTTTGTTTGCTGGCGCCAGTCGCCGTCATCCCGGTGATGGTCCCCGACGGCAGGGACTATTCGCGCGAAACGGGGTATTGGGCGGCCGGCACCGCGAGTTTGCTTTGGCTGGGCGTGGCGGGCTGGTCGCTGTGGGCAGCAAATTCGCCGGGGATGGGCGACGACGCCACGCACGTGACGTACTCGGGGATCGTCGACGAGCGCCGCTTCTACGCGCAGGCCACCGGGCACGCACACCCGCTGACGGCCGCCGACTACCTGGACTATCCGCGGATGGCCGCGGTGCTGACCGCGATCGACAACACCCCCGAGGGAGCGTTGCTGCTGCCGTCCGGCAACTACACCCAGTGGGATTTGGTGCCGATGCTGCCGCCGCCGCCGGGTAGCGGAAGACCCCAAAAACCGCAGCACACAGTGTTTTTCACCAACCTCGGCATGGTCGGCATGAACGTCGGGCTCGACGTGCGGGTGATCGACCAGATCGGGCTGGCCAACCCGATCGCCCAACACACGGAGCGGTTGAAGCACGGCCGCATCGGCCACGACAAGAATTTGTTCCCGGACTGGGTGATCGCCGACGGGCCGTGGGTGAAGTTACCTCCCGGCATCCCAGGCTATTTGGACGTCAACTGGGTCGCCCAGGCGGTGGCCGCCCTGCAATGCCCGGAGACCAAGGCGATGCTGAGCTCCGTGCGCGCGCCAATGAGCTTGCACCGCTTCGTCTCCAACGTCCTGCACTCGTTCGAGTTCACCGGCTACCGGATCGACCGTGTTCCGCTGTACGAACTCGCCCGCTGCGGACTGCCGGTACCCGAGCCGATCCCGTCGCCGCCCCGGGAGTGAGTCGGGCAGAGTCGAAAAAATTTTTCGGTCGGTCGCCATACTGCTCCGTCACGGGAACCCCGAAATTGCCAGCAACTTCACATCTGCGCTCCTACCAGTACTGGATGCGGCCCAAGCACATGCGGAAACGCTGCTCCCGGGGCTAGCGTCCGGCTCCGAAGCCGCCGCGGAACGCGGGCCGGTCGGGGTTTGCCTGATCCGTTCGATGAGAGCGGACCGCCGAACGTGTGGTTGACTACACGGGCACTGCTGCACAGCACGGTGACGAGGCGGGCCGGGGAGGCCCGCGGAGGAACCGGGCAATCGGACACAGCGCGGTGACGAGGCGGGCCGGGGAGGTCCGCGGAGGAACCGGGCAATCGGACACAGCGCGGTGACGAGGCGGGCCGGGGAGGCCCGCGGAGGAACCGGGCAAGGCATGTGCAGTCCGACCCAATTCGACGAAGCGCCCGGCTGAAGGGCGCAGCCGAAAGGATGAGGAAGCAAGGATGACGTTTGTCGACAGGTTTCGCGGCGCC
>NZ_JAFBAT010000102.1 GCF_019247615.1 Mycobacterium sp.
ACTGCAGCTTGGCCGGGTCGTTCTCGGTCAGCCTGCCCTCGACCCGGATAACCGCATCTTCTCCCAAGCCGAGCTGAACCAGGCCAACACCGAACGGAACGAACTCCTTGCCGGTCGGGCCGGCGTAGGGCGGCCCCGGCGGGAAACACTGGGTGGTCCACGACACGAGGGTTCCGCGGCGCGGCAGCAGCAATTCGGTCATCTCGCCGCCGCTGCAGCGCGGGCACCACTGCTGTACCGGGAACGTCGCGGCGCCACAATCGCCGCATCGGCTGCCGATCAGCTGCGGGTGTTCGTCCGGCCAGGTGGAGATTTCGGGGGCCAGTGCCTTCTGCATCCAGGGATCCTCCAGTGACTCATCCAAAGTCCGCGGCAGAATATGCGCTCACTGAAAGGTACAACACCGTTCGACAAAAGTGGAAACCGCATTCTCGGGCCACACTTGTCACAACTCGCGCCAGCCAGATCGGCCTCCGTCATGACCGGCGAGGTGCCCGACGTTTTGCCCGCCTTCGAGCGACAGCCCCCGTCGCCGTCGAGCCACCCGTTGCCGCTGGGAGGTGAGCGCGTCCCGCGTTTGCCAGGGACAGATGTGGCATGTGGCTGGCCGTTACTCGCAACCGTCGGTCTGAGATATGGTGTCCGACTATGCCGATCACGGTGATACTCGAACTCAAGATCAAGCCCGACGCGGTGTCTGCCGCGCGCGAAATCATGCGCCGGGCGCTGCAGGACACCCGCGCCTTCGAGGGCAACCTCGGTACCGACGTGCTCGTCGAGCAGGACGACGAAACTCACTGGCTTATCTACGAGCTATGGGACACGGTCGACAACGACGAGGCGTACCGCGCGTTCCGGGCCGGCGAGGGACGACTGACCGAACTTCCGCCGCTACTCGCCGCGCCTCCCGTCAAGAAGCGGTACGTCACGAGCGACATCTGACCTACGTCAGCGCGGGAATCACTTCGCGTTCGAACAGTTCGATACCGGAGCGGTCGTAGGCGGCCTCGGGGAAGTTGCAGATCGCGTACTCGCAGCCGAGGTCGCGGACCTTGGCCAGCCGCTCGATCACCTGTTCCGGTGTGCCGGTCGCCGCGTCGGGCATGCCGGAGGCCATCGAGTCCGCCAGCGCTTCTGGCACATAGCCGATCAGTCGGTCGCGCACCCGCTTCTGCCGGTCGCGTAGTTCAGCCTCCGATGAGCCGACGACGGCGGTGAAGTTCGCCGAGCGCACGATGGCGTCGAAGTCGGTCCCCAGCTTTCGGCAATGCTGCGCCAGCACCTCCGACTTGTGGGCGAACGCCTCCGGCTCCGGAGTGAAATTGGTGTATTGGGCATATTGCGCGGCGATGCGCAAGGTCACCTTCTCCCCGCCGCCCGCGATCCACAACGGAATGCCGTTGTGCTGCAATGGCTTTGGAGCAACGATCGCGCCGTCGACCTGATAATGCTTGCCGTCGAAGCTGACCTCGCCGTCCCGCCAGGCGTCGCGCATGATTTGTACGCCTTCGTCAAGCCGGCCCAACCGCACCCCGGCCGACGGAAACCCGTAACCATAAGCGCGCCATTCATGTTCATACCAGCCACCGCCGATACCCATTTGGATTCGACCACCCGAGATGATGTCGGCGGTCGCCGCCACCTTGGCCAGGTAGACCGGATTGCGGTAGCTCATTGCCGTGCACATCTGGCCGAGCTTGATTCGGGACGTGGTCGCAGCGTAGGCCGCCATCAGCGACCACGCCTCGTGAGTGGCTTCCCCCGTTGGCATCGGGACGGTGTGGAAATGGTCGTAGACCCACAGCGAGTCCCAGGCGCCGTTGTCGGCATACGTCGCCAGGTCTCGCATCACCGCCCAGTGTTTCTCGGGTTCGATGCCGACGAGATCCATTCGCCAGCCTTGCGGGATGAACAGTCCGAAGCGCATAGCAACGGACTTTAGCCCGGCGAAGGCCCCGGTCTCACAGCAGACCAATAGGCGGTGCAGAGCCGCCGCCGACAACGAGGCCCTACAAAGATCGGATGACCAAAGCGTTGTTCAACGGGGCAGTGAGCTTGGCGGCGCTGATCCTGATCGGTGCCGTGCCCGCCGAGGCCGAAGCTGCTGTCGCATCGGGTCCATCGTTCCTGCAGTCGGTTCCGCTCCGGTCCGTCGCCGGCAACGTCATCGCCGTCAACGATGACGATGTGTTCAACCCGAGCGACGGCGACATCTTCACGCAAAACGCCCAGGACCAGAGCACCGCCGAAGGCGCGGGCACGTAATCCCCCGTGGCGTCTCCCGGTCGCCGACGGTCGGCTCGCCTGTCGATCTAGGCTTACCAATCGTCGAGTGATCGAGGGGGCCTGATGCGCGTGCTCATCTCCGGCGCCAGCATCGCAGGGCCGGTGCTGGCGTACTGGCTGACGCGGCGCGGCTTCGACGTCACCGTCGTCGAGCGCGCACCGGCGCTCCGCAAAACTGGCGGCCACGCGGTGGACTTGTTTCGTCCCGCGATGGAGATCTCGGAGAAGATGGGCGTGGTGCCGCGCATTGAGGCGCTCGCCACCGGAACGGACCGCCTGAAGATGTACCGCGAAGGCCGGCCGCGACCCATCGAGGTGGACCTCACCAAGCTCACCGGCGTCGCGTCCGACCGGCACGTGGAGATCATGCGCGACGATCTCAGTGAGATTTACTTTGACGCCGCCCGCGACGACGTCGAGTACCTGTTCGGCGCCTCCATCACGGCGATCGACCACGAGGGTGATGTGACCTTCGAGCGCGCCCCCGCCGCAAGGTTCGACGTCATCGTCGGCGCCGACGGGCTGCACTCCAATGTTCGGCGCCTGGTCTTCGGCGACGAGGCCGGCCTCACCCGCTTCATCGGCGGATATCTGGCGGTGGTGTCGGCGCCCAAGTCGCTGGCGAACTCCGGGGAAATGGTGGGCCATGTAGGTGTCGGCCGCCTCGCGGCCGTCTATACCGCCGAACATCTGGACGACGCCCGGGTGGTGTTTCTGTTTCGCAGCCAAGAGCAACTCGAGTATGACCACCGAGACACGTTGCGGCAGAAGGCGTTACTGCGCGATGCTTTCGCCGGCATGGCGCCCCAGGTGGACGCTTGGCTCGCCGAAATCGACCGGACTCCCGCGTTTTACTTCGACTCGATCACGCAACTGCGGATGGACAGATGGTCGCGCCGACGGGTCACCCTCGTCGGCGACGCGGGCTACTGTCCCGGTCCCGCGGTCGGCGGCAGCACCAGCCTTGCCGTCCTCGGCGCCTACGTGCTGGCCGGCGAATTGGCCCGGGCAAATGGCGATCACCTGCGGGCGTTCGCCGCCTACGAGCTGCAAATGCGCGAGCCCGTGCGGCTCAGCCGGTCCTTCGCGCGCGGCGCCGCCAAGAGCATCATCCCCGGCTCGCGGGCCGGCGTGTGGGCGCTGACCCGTGGGCTGCAGCTGGTTTCGTCGATGCCCGGTTCACTCACCCGGGGCTTGGCGAAGCTGAGCACCAAGGGTGTCCGGCTCTACGATTCGATGCCGGTGCCCGACTACTCGGCAGCTGACGCCTGACGGACCCTCACCCCAACTAGTCATACGGTAGGACTATGGCGTCCAAGCACACCCTCTTCAGGATCTTCTACCGCATCGGCTTCACCCCGTGGGACGGCCACCCGATCGCGCAGAAATTGCAGGACCTGGTCGAGGGAACCGGCAATGCCGCCGCATTGCCCCCAGCGACGGCCCTTGACCTCGGATGCGGTACCGGAGACAGTTCGATCTACCTTGCGCGACACGGCTGGAAGGTCACGGGCGTCGACTTCGCGCCGCGGGCACTCGAGAAGGCTCGCGCCAAGGCCACCGACGTGGCGGTCAATTTCGTCCACGCCGATGTCACGCGTCTGAGTCAGGCGGGCATCGGTGCGGACTTCCAACTGATCGTCGACAACGGCTGCCTGCACAACATGAGCGACGGCGATCGCGACAAGTACGCAAGAGAGGTCACGGCCGTGGCGGCACCCGACGCCCGGCTGTTGATCATCGCGTTCCTTCCCGGCGGACAGTTCGGCGTGCGCGGCGTCGACCCGACGGAGATGGAACGACTATTCGCCTCCGGCTGGACGCTGCTGTCCGCCGGCCCTGAGCGCGATCTGGACCGCGAGCAGACTCCGATGCGGCACTACCTCTTTCAGCGCCGCCCCTGAGCGTGAGACCGTTACGTCAGCGACTCCGGCGGAAGGAAACGATCTCCGTACTTTGCGGCCAGCTCGCGGGCGCGGGCCACGAACGCCTCCTTGCCCGTACCGGCCGGCCCCGAATAGCCGACGATGAACTGAGCGCTGCCGCCGGTCCACGGCGGGAAGCCGATGCCCATGATGGACCCGATGTTGGCATCCGCGGTCGACGTCAGCACGCCCTCGTCGAGGCACTTCTGGGTTTCCAGCGCCTCGGCGAACAGCATCCGGTCGATCATGTCCTGCAGCGGCGGCTGCGAACTGCCGGAGTTGAACGTCTCCCGCAGGCCGGGCCACAGGCCTGAGCGCCTGCCGTCGGCGTACTCGTAGAAGCCGGCGCCCTTGAGCCGGCCGGACCGCCCGAGCTCGATCATCTTCTCGACGACGGCCTCGGCCGGGTGCGGATCGTAGGTGCCGCCGGCGTCCTCGACGCCCTTGCGGGTGGCAACGGCGATCTTGTGCATCAGTTCCAGGTTCAGCTCGTCGGAGAGCTGCAGCGGCGGGGCCGGGTAGCCGGCCTGCGAACCGGCCTGCTCGACGCTCGCCGGCTCGACGCCCTCGCCGAGCAGGGCGAGCGCCTCGTTGACGAAGGTGCCGATGACCCGCGAGGTGAAGAACCCACGGCTGTCGTTGACGACGATGGGGGTCTTGCCGATGGCCAGCGTGTAGTCGAACACGCGGGCCAAGGCCTCGTCGGATGTCTTCTCGCCCTTGATGATTTCCACCAGCGGCATCTTGTCGACCGGCGAGAAGAAGTGAATCCCGATGAAGTCCTCCTGCCGCTTGACGCCGGCAGCCAGACCGGTGATCGGCAGGGTGGAGGTGTTGGACCCGAGCACCGCGTTAGGTTCGACGACGTCCTCGATTTCCTGGAACACCTTGTGCTTGAGGTCCTGGCTCTCGAACACCGCCTCGATCACGAAGTCGACACCCGCGAAGTCCGCGGCATCGCCGGTCGGCTTGATCCGGTCCAGCAGCGCCGTGGATTTTTCCTCGGTCGTGCGGCCCCGCTCCAGCGCCTTGGCTTCCAGCTTCTCGGAGTAGCCCTTGCCCTTTTGCGCCGCCTCCAGACTCACATCCTTGAGCACCACCTCAAAGCCAGCCTTGGCCGACACGTATGCGATGCCCGCGCCCATCATGCCGGCACCCAGCACACCGATCTTGTTGATGGGGGTCTTGCCGATGCCTTCGGGCCGGGACCCGCCGGAGTTGATGTGCTGCAGGTCGAAGAAGAAGGCCTGGATCATGTTCTTGGCCACCTGGCTGGTGACCAGGTCGACGAAGTAGCGGCCCTCGATCTCGATCGCGTTGTCGAAGTCGACCTGCGCGCCCTCGATGGCGGCGGCCATGATGTGGTGCGGGGCGGGATAGTTGGCGCCCTTCAGCTGCTTGCGGAGATTGGCCGGGAAGGCCGGCAGGT
>NZ_JAFBAT010000264.1 GCF_019247615.1 Mycobacterium sp.
CAGTCACAATGTGAAGGCCATCTACCAGCGGTACATGGGCTGGTTCGACGGCAACCCCGCACGACTGTGGCCGCATCCGCCGGAAGCGCTCGCGCCTCGTTACGTCGACGCGATGGGCGGCATCGATCGGGTGGTCGAGCTCGCGCAAGCGGCCTTCGATTCCGGAGACTTCCGTTGGGCGGCAACGCTTCTCGATCACGCGGTGTTCACCGACAGCGAGCACCCCGGCGCCCGGGCCCTGTACGCGGACACGCTGGAGCAGCTCGCCTACGGTGCCGAGAACGCGACATGGCGCAACTTCTTCATGAGCGGGGCGACCGAATTGCGCGACGGGAACTTCGGCACAGCCACGACGGCCACCTCAATGTCGATGCTCTCTCAGCTCACCCCGGAGCAGATCTTCGATAGCCTCGCCATCCGGGTCAACGGGCCGCGCAGCTGGGACCTCGACATCGCGATCGACATCGCCTTCGCCGATCTGGGCGTCAACTACCGGCTCACGCTGCGCAACGGGGTGCTGGTCTACCGCAAGGTGGCCGCCGACTCCGCGACGGCAAGCGTGACGGTCAACCTGGACAGCAAGTTTCGATTGCTGCTCGTCGCGATGGGTGACTTCACCTCGCCGGGGCTAGAAATAACCGGCGATCAGGGGGCGCTGCAGGCGCTGCTGGGTGTGCTCGACCAACCCGACCCGAACTTCAACATCGTCACGCCGTAGGTTACGCAACATCGATGACCACCTTGCCAAGCACCTTGCGCTCGGCCACATAACGCAGCGCGGCAGGGGTTTGGGCCAACGGGAAGCGGGCGCCGATGTATGGGCGGACGGTGCCGGCCGCGAACATCTGCGCCAGCTCGTGCGCATCGCGGACGGCCTCCTCGGGATGGTCGCCCATGAACGTGCGAATCTCCATGCCGCGTACGGTGATTCCTTTGAGCAGAACCAGGTTGAGCGGGATCGACGGGATTGCACCCGAAGCGTAGCCGAGGGTGAGGAAGGTTCCGCCGCGGGCAAGGCCGCGCAGCGCCGGTTCGGAGTAGGGGCCGCCGACGGGGTCGATGACGATTTGTGCCCCCTCACCGGTGAGTTCGCGGATTCGCGATTTCAGGTCCTCCCTGTCGTAGTCAACGGTGGCCTGCGCGCCGCGTTGTCGACACAGGTCGAGCTTTTCCGGACTTGACGCGGCGGCCAGCACGCGGGCCTTCATCGCCACTGCGAGGTCGACGGCGGCCAGGCCCACACCGCCGGCGGCGCCCAACACCACCACCCAATCCTTTTCTCGCACAGCGGCTGTCGAGCGCAGGGCGTGGTAGGCAGTGCGATAGGTGACGCCAAACGCCGCGGCCGACGCGAAGTCGGCGCTTTCCGGTATGAGCATCGCCTGGGTCGCTTCGAGCAGCGCCTGTTCGGCGAACGCTCCGAAGGTGGTCCCGGATACGCGCTGACCAGGGCCGAACGCCGCGCCGTCACCGGCAGCGATCACCTCTCCCGCGATCTCGTTGCCCGGTATGAACGGCGGCGGAATCTTCACCTGGTAGTTGCCGCCGATGAACAGCACATCGGGAAAGTTCACCGCGGCGGCGTACACGCGCACCAGCAGTTGGCCGGGCCCGGGAACCGGGTCGGGGACGTCCTCGAGAACCAAGTCCTCCGGGGGACCATAGGCGTGACAGACGATCGCGCGCATCAACCGATTCCCAGTCCGCGCAAGCAGAACCGCACCAGGTGCGAGATGTCGTCGGGGTGTGGCCGGTCGGCAGCACCCACGAACCGCCGCATCGTCGCGGCTGTGCAGCTGAACACCACTTCGACGTCGCGATCGATGTCGTTGCTTCCCAGTGCCGCAACGGGTTCGGCGAGAAGATCCCGAAGCGGGCGCATCATGTCGTGGTCGGCCGCCGGCCAACTCGCCGCGGCCGAAAGCTGGCCGGCCGCCGCCCGGCTCATGCTGATCAGGTGCGGGTCGGCGACCTGTGCCAGGCTCCCCTCGATCCAGCGGGCGACCTTGTCCGCGGGCCGCGATTCCTTGGCCATCTGGTGGGCGAGGTAGGACGCGACGATGGCCACGCCGCGTTCCATGACCGCCAGGATGAGATCGTCCTTGCCGGCGAAGTATCGGTAGAACGCCTTGTTCGACGAGCCGGCCTCGGCGACGATGTCACTGACCCGCGGCGGCTCGGGCGCGACGCGTTCCATCACCCGCACCGCGGCGGCCAGGATGCGTTCGACCTCCTCGGTGGCCTCTCGCTGCCGGTCGTCGAGTGCACGTTCGACGGCCGCGGCGACCCGGCTGTTGGTCTTGCTAGAAGGCAATGCGGCCACCGTATTTGGCGCGGGCGGCCTCGCGCCGGACGTCCAGCAGTTCGCTCGGCCATTCCGGGTCTTCGGCCTCGTAACCCTTGAGCAGCATGCGCGCCAGGTTGACCTTGTGCGCCTCGGTGGGCCCGTCTGCCAGCCCCAGCGCGATGCCGCCGAGCAGGACGTTGACCAGCGGGAGCTGGTCGGTGAGCCCGAGCGCGCCGTGCACCTGAATCGCCCGCATCGCGATCGATTTGAGTACTTGAGACGCGAGGATCTTGCACGCCGCGATCTCGGCTCGGGCAGCGAGATCGTCGCCGTTGTCGATCAGCCAGGCGGCGTGCAGCACCGTCAGCCGAAAAGGTATCAACTCGGTGTAAGAGTCCGCGACGAATTCCTGGACCAGCTGCTTGTCGGCAAGCGAGCTACCTTGGGTGAAGCGGCTTTTCGCACGCCGCGACATCATCTCGACGGCGCGCTGCGCCATCCCGATCGAGCGCATCGCATGATGCAACCGCCCCCCGGCCAATCGGGTCTGCAAAATCAGGAACCCTTCTCCCGGCTCGCCCAGCAGAGCGTCGGATGGCACCCGGACCGCGTCGTAGCGCAGGAGGGAATGTCCCGGCTCGTGGGGATCCGCACCGACGACGTGGTGGGTGGCTTCCACCGTCAGGCCAGGGGTGCCGGCCGGAACGAGGAACGTAGAGGCGCCGCGATGGACGGGGACGTCTGGGTCGGTGATCGCCACGACGATGAAGAACGAGGCAACCGAGGCGTTGGAGGAGAAGTATTTTCGTCCGGTGATCACCCAGCTGTCACCGTCCCGTTCGGCGCGGGTGGTGAAGACGCGCGGATCGGCGCCGCCCTGCGGTTCGGTCATGGAGAAGCACGAGAAGATCTCCCCCGACAGGAGTCCGGCCAGGTAGCGGTCCTTCTGGGCCTGGGTTCCGAACCGGGCGATGATCTCCGCGTTGCCGGTGTCGGGCGCCTGGGTCCCGAACACGATCGGTGCCCATGGGCTGCGGCCGAGGATCTCGTTGATCAGCGTGAGCTTGACGGCGCCGAACCCCTGCCCGCCCAGCTCCGGGCCCAAATGCGGTGCCCACAGACCATTGTCGCGGACCTGCTGCTTGAGGGGATCGACGATCCGGCGCCGTTCGTCGTTGAGTGGCAGGAACTCGCACCCGGGAAACAGCACCTCGAGGGGTTCCACCTCCTCGCGTACGAACTCGCGGATCCAGGCGAGCTTCTTCTCGAACTCCGGGTCGGTGGAGAAGTCCCAAGGCATTCGAGTGCTCCTGTCTATCAGGGAATTCCACCGTCGACGCGCACGATCGAACCGGTGGTGAAACTGGACGCGTCGGACGCAAGGAACAGCGCGGCGCCGACGATCTCGGGCGGGTCGCCGGCACGCTGAAGCGAGAGATGTCCGAACGGGTTCCGCGTCGCCTTGTCGAATTTCCACGCCTTGCTGATGTCGGTCAGAAACGGTCCGGCCATCAGCGTGTTGACCCGCACGGTAGGCCCGAAGGCGCGCGCCAGCCCCTCGGTCATTGCGTTGAGTCCGGCCTTGGCGGCGGCGTAGGGAATGATGTCGCCGCCGGGACGTAGCGAGCCGGTCGAACTCACATTGATGATGGAACCGCGGCCGGCGGCCACCATCCGCTCCCCGACCAGCGCCGAGAGGCGGAACGGCCCCTTGAGGTTGAGGTTGACGACCGCGTCGAACAGTTTCTCGGTGACACCGGTCAGCTTGTCGTACAGCGGTGACATCCCCGCGTTGTTGATCAGCGTGTCCACTTTGCCGAAGCGCGCGTAGGTTGCCTCGACCAATCCGTCGAGCTGATCCCAGCGCCCCACGTGCACCTGATATGGCATCGCGGAACGGCCGGTCTCGGCTTCGATCTCCTTGGCGGTGCTCACGCAGTTGTCCATGTTGCGGCTGGCGATCACCACGTCGGCGCCGCACCGGGCGACACCGAAAGCCATCTCGCGTCCCAGTCCGCGGCTGCCTCCCGTGATCAGCACGACGCGTTCCGTGAGGTCGAAAAGCCGTTCTGGATAAGACATTTCAGTGCGTCCCGGCCAGCTCGGCCGCGGTGGCGATGAGCTGCGGGATCATCGTCCGGAAGGTCTCGGTGACCTGGGGGTCGACTTTTCGTTGTCGGGGCCCGGCCCGTACCGCGGCCGCGTAGGTCTTCTCCAGCACGATGCCGAGCTTCCAGTTGGCCAGCACCAAGTAGTAGTCGATGTTCTCGGTGGAAAGCCCGCTGATGGTCTCGTAGTGCTCGAGCAACTCGCTGCGCGTCGGCATGCCGCGCATGTCCAGATAGAACCCGGCGGTGCGCGGATTTTCGCCGTCGTAGCCCAGCAGCGCCCAGGCGAGATCGAGCAGCGGGTCGCCGACGGTCGTCATCTCCCAGTCCACGATCGCGGCCAATCGCGCCGGCTCTCCGTGCGCGAACATCACGTTGGCGAACTGGTAGTCGCCGTGCATGATTCCCGGCCGGTACCGGGCGGGTCGATGGTGGCGCAGCCAGTCGGCGGCCTCGTCGAGGCCGGGAAGCTCACGCACCTTGTAGGCGTCGAGGAACGAAAGCCAGCGGTCGACCTGTCGTTCGTGGAAGCCGTCCGGGCGGCCGAAGCCGTCGAGCCCTTGCTTGCGCCAATCCACCCGCCCCAGCTTGGCGGCGCCCTCGACCAATTGGAACGCCAGGCCGCGCCGCGCCTGTAGGTCGGTGTCGAACGGCGCCCGCCAACCGCCGTCCATCGGGCTCCACCCGTCGATTGCCTGCATCACGTAGAACGGTGTGCCCAACACGGTGCCCGTCTCGTCGGCGGCTATCAGCCCCGCATGCGGGACGTCCGTGCCCGACAGCGCCCGCACCAACCGGATCTCGCGCAGCAGGCCATCGATCCGGGCTGCGTCGGCGCGCGGCCCCGGCATCCGGAGGACCATGCGCCGGTCACCCCGCTCCACCAGGTACAGGGTGTTCTGCGAACCGCCCTTCAGTTGTTGCAGCGCCGGCCGTTCGCCGTCGCCGGGTGCGCCATTCGCATCCAGCCAGCGGGCGAGAACGCCCGCGTCCGGTCGGACATCGCTGGCCGTCTGCATTCCGCACACCCCGCTCTCTGGAAGGAGAATAGCATTCTCCCGCGCTGGGACTCGCTCCGCCCACGTGAGGATCGTTCAGCGTCGGCGACAGCGTTGTCATAGTCGGTAAAGTGCGAGTCCGGAAATCCGGTCAGATAGATATCCGTGCTCGCGAGGTAGGCCAGCGGGATGATTGCCGGCGCGCCCGACGCATCGGCCATCTTGTCGATGCCGCAGGCAGCCCACAGGAGGACGGGAACAAAACATGCAAGTGCTGCTGATCAGGCACGCTCTTCCGCTGCGCAGCCAACGTGGCGAGGGCTCCGACCCCGACCTGTCGAAGGAGGGCCTGGCGCAGGTCGAGCGATTGCCCGAGGCGCTCGCCCGGTTCCCCATCGTGCGCGTGGTAAGCAGCCCGCAGCGCCGCGCCGTGCAGACCGCCGAACCGGTCGCGACGGCACGCGAGCTGACCGTCGAGATCGACGACCGCTTCGCGGAATACGACCGCGATCTACCGCACTACATCCCTGTCGAGCAGATCCGCGCCGAGATGCCCGAGGAATGGGCGCGCCTGGCCCAGGGCCACCTGCCCAGCGCCGTCGACGAGGATGCGTTTCGGGCACGCGTCCGCGCGGCCGTCGACGACTTGGTCGCCGCCGCCGCGCCGGAGGACACCGTCGCGGTGTTCAGCCACGGTGGGGTTATCAACGTGCTGCTGCACGAGATCCTCGGCACGGCCCGGCTGTTGTCTTTTCCGGTTGACTACGCGTCGGTGAGCCGGCTGCTGTTCTCGCGGTCCGGTGAGGCGACGGTGGCGAGCGTCAATTCGACCGAGCACGTGTGGGACCTGTTGCCCCGAAACCAGCGGTGGTAAACAAGTCCGGTGACTTCAGCTGACCAACTCGAAGGGCTCGACCTGGCCTCGCTGGACCGGTACCTGCGTGCGCTCTGCATCGAGCGCGACGGCGAGTTGCGGGCGGAGTTCATCTCGGGTGGCCGCTCGAATCTGACGTTTCGGGTATATGACGACGCGTCGAACTGGCTGGTGCGCCGCCCGCCGCTGCACGGGCTGACGCCATCGGCGCACGATATGGGCCGCGAGTACCGGGTGGTGGCGGCGCTGCAGGACACGCCGGTTCCGGTGGCCCGCACGATCGCCCTGTGCGAAGACGACTCGGTACTGGGCGCGCCCTTCCAGATCGTCGAATTCGTTGACGGACAGGTGGTGCGCCGCCGCGCCCAGCTCGAAGCATTCAGTCGCACTGTGATCGACGGCTGCGTCGACTCCTTGATCCGGGTGCTCGTCGATCTGCACGCTGTCGAACCGAATGCGGTGGGGCTGAAGGATTTCGGCAAGCCGAGTGGTTATCTGGAGCGCCAGGTCCGCCGCTGGGGTTCACAGTGGGATCTCGTGCGGCTGCCCGACGACCGCCGCGACGCCGACGTCGAGCGCTTGCATTCACTTCTGCGCCAATCCATTCCGCAACAGAGCCGGACGTCGATCGTGCACGGTGACTACCGGATAGACAACACCATCCTGGACGCCCAGGATCCGACGGTGGTTCGCGCCGTCGTGGATTGGGAGCTTTCCACCTTGGGAGATCCGCTCAGCGATGCGGCCCTGATGTGCGTGTACCGCGACCCGGCGCTGGACCTGATCGTCAACGCCCAAGCGGCGTGGACGTCACCGCTGTTGCCCACGGCCGATGAGCTGGCCGACCGCTACTCGCTGGTGTCCGGCTTGTCGTTGGCGCATTGGGAGTTCTACATGGCGCTGGCCTACTTCAAGCTCGCCATCATCGCCGCCGGGATCGATTTCCGCCGGCGGATGTCGGCTCTGGCCAGTGGAAGAGAGCCTGAGGACACGCCCGAGGTGGTGGCGCCGTTGATCTCGCGCGGACTGGCGGAACTGGCCAAGTCGCCGGGTTAGCGCCGGGTCAGCGGAGAGGCGCCACGTGCTTCTTCGCCGCCCGGCGCAGCTGGATGATTCGTGCGGTGCCGACCGCGACGGTCAGTAGCCCGCCAGTCACCGCCGACAGCAGAATGGCCACGCCCAGCGGCAGACTCCAGTGGAAGCCCAAGAACGTGAAGGGCGTCGACGCCGTGTTCTGGGCTATGAAGATCAGCAACAGGATCAAGATGAGGAAGCCGGCGATCAATGCCGTCCACAGGGCGGCAGCGCGGGTGAACCCGACGCCCGGTTCTACTGGTTTTGGGCTCATCCGGTGAGGCTGGATCGGGTCAGCGGGCGGCTGGCTGGGGGAGGCAGGGTCATGGCTGCTCATATGTTTATCTTTGTCCCGTCCGGCGCGGATTCAAACAAGCGGGCCTCATTTGAAGCAGAAATTGAGACCAAACCTTGCAGGAAACCTTTTGCAGCGCCTCGGTGGTTCTGCCGTTAGGGTCGGCGGTATGAGGATGCTGCCGCGCGTGCGGAGCGCGACCGCCCGCGCGGCAGTGTGGCTGATGACGGTGTGCGTGGTCGCGGCGTGCAGCAATTCCGATCCGCTGGGGCCGCAGATGCGCAGTCCGAAGTCGATCGTCGTCGGTTCCGCCGACTTTCCGGAGTCGGAAATCGTCGCGGAGATTTATGCAGAAGCTTTGCAGGCCAATGGATTTGAAATCGGCCGGCGGATGGGCATCGGCAGCAGGGAGACATACATCCCTGCGCTGAAGGATCATTCCATCGACCTGGTGCCAGAGTACATAGGTAATCTGCTGCTGTACTTCGCACCGGACTCCGCCGCGACAGTGCTCGACGCCGTCGAGCTGGAGCTCTACAAGAAACTGCCGGGCGACCTGTCGATCCTGACGCCATCGCCGGCATCCGACACCGATACGGTGACCGTCACCAGTGGGACCGCCGCCGACTGGAACCTGAAAACGATCGCGGACCTGGCCGCACACTCGCCGGACGTGAAATTCGGGGCGCCTTCGGCCTTCGAGACCCGCCCGTCGGGGCTGCCGGGTTTGCGCCAGAAATACGGCCTCACCATCAGCCCGGGCAACTTCGTCGCCATCAACGACGGCGGCGGGGCGGTAACCGTGCGCGCGTTGGTGGAGGGCAGGGTAACCGCCGCCAACATCTTCAGCACGTCGCCCGCAATCCCGACAAACCACCTCGTGGCGCTCGAGGATCCCGAACATAATTTCCTGGCGGGCAACATTGTGCCACTGGTTAATTCGCAGAAGAAGTCGGATCGGCTCAAGGATGTGCTGGATGCCGTGTCGGCGAAGCTCACCACCTCCGGCCTGGCCGGCCTGAACGCCGCCGTGGCCGGCAACTCGGGCATCGATCCCGACCAGGCGGCCCGGAACTGGGTGCGGGACAACGGCTTCAACCATCCGATCGGACCCTGACATTGATCGTCTTCGACAACGTCAGCAAGGTCTTCCCCGACGGAACCACCGCCGTCGACCGACTATGCTTGGTGGTCCCCAACGGCAAATTGACGGTCTTCGTCGGTTCCTCGGGCAGCGGCAAGACCACCGCGTTGCGGATGATCAACCGGATGATCGAGCCGACATCCGGCACCATAACGATCGACGGTTCGGACGTCTCCACGGTCAACCCGGTACGGCTACGCCTGGGAATCGGCTACGTCATCCAGCACGCCGGCTTGATGCCGCATCAGCGCGTAATCGACAACGTGGCAACCGTTCCGATCCTCAAGGGACAGTCGCGCCGGGCCGCCCGCACAGCCGCCTACGAGGTGCTCGAGCGCGTCGGACTGGACTCCAGGATCGCCTTCCGCTATCCCGGGCAGCTCTCCGGCGGCGAGCAGCAGCGTGTCGGGGTCGCACGCGCGCTGGCGGCCGATCCGCCGATCTTGTTGATGGACGAGCCGTTCTCGGCCGTCGATCCCGTGGTACGGCATGAGCTGCAGAACGAAATACTGCGTCTGCAAAGCGAATTGCACAAATCCATCGTCTTCGTCACCCACGATATCGACGAGGCCCTGCGGCTGGGCGAACGGATCGCGGTTTTCCAGGGCGGCTCGCTGCAACAGTATGACGAGCCCGCGCAACTGCTCTCGCGGCCGGCCAATGAATTCGTGGCGAGGTTCATCGGCCTCGGGCGCGGCTATCGGTGGCTGCAATTCATGGATGCGGCCGGGTTGCCACTGCACGACGTCGACCGGGTCTCGGCGCATAGCCTGCCCCAGGCCGGCCTGACGGACGGCTGGGCGGTGGTGATCGACGACGCGGGTGCCCCGGTCGGATGGATCGACGCCGAGGGCCTGCGCAAGCACCGGGCGGGCGCATCATTGCCCGACAGCATCAGCGGCGTGGGCTCCCTGTTCCGTCCCGACGGCAATCTCAGCCAGGCGCTCGACGCGGCGCTGTCGTCGCCGTCGGGGGTGGGCGTCGCCGTTGACGCGGGGGGCAAGGTCATCGGGGGCGTGCTGGCCGCCGACGTGCTGGCGGCGGTGGACGCCCAACGGAGGGCCTGAAGGTGCACTACCTGCTGACCCACCTCGGTGACGCCTGGACGCTGACCGTGGTCCATCTGCGGCTGTCCTTGGTGCCGGTACTGATTGGTCTGGCGATCGCGGTGCCGCTGGGCGTGCTGGTGCAGCGCACGCCGATTGCCCGTCGGTTGACGACCGCAACCGCGAGCGTCGTGTTCACGGTTCCATCGCTGGCGCTGTTCGTGGTCTTGCCGATGATCATCGGAACCCGAATCCTCGACGAGGCCAACGTGCTGGTCGCGCTGACGGCCTACACCGCGGCGCTGCTGGTACGGGCGGTGCTGGAGGCGCTGGACGCGGTGCCCGCCCAGGTGCGCGACGCGGCCACGGCGATCGGCTACCCGCCGATCAAACGGATGCTGAAAGTCGAACTGCCGCTGTCGATCCCGGTGCTGATCGCCGGGCTGCGCGTGGTTGTGGTGACCAACATCGCGATGGTTTCGGTGGGTTCGGTCATCGGCATCGGCGGTTTGGGCACCTGGTTCACCCAGGGGTACCAGACGGACAAGAGCGATGAGATCATCGCCGGCATTCTCGCGCTGTTCGTGCTGGCGATCGTGATCGACGCGCTGATTGTGCTGGGCGGCCGGCTGGCCACTCCATGGGAACGCGCCGCGCGCACCACCCGCCGGCGGTCGGTGGTCGCCCCGGTTGTGGGCGGCGCGCGATGAACTTCGTCTCGCAGGCGCTGGCCTACCTACTGACCGCGGACAACTGGGCCGGTCCAGTCGGGCTTGCCGCGCGTACCCTCGAACACCTGGAGTACACGGCGGTCGCGGTCGGTGCCTCGGCGGTGATCGCCGTGCCCGTCGGGTTGATCATCGGGCACACCGGTCGCGGCACGCTGCTGGTGGTGGGTGCGGTCAACGGGCTGCGGTCACTGCCTACGCTGGGTGTGCTGCTGCTGGGCGTGCTGTGGTTCGGGCTTGGGGCGGGTCCACCGTTGATTGCCCTGATGCTGCTGGGCATCCCGTCGCTGCTGGCCGGCACGTATGCCGGCATCGCCAACGTCGACCCGACGGTGGTGGACGCGGCCCGCGCGATGGGCATGACGGAGATCCGGGTGCTCCTGCGCGTCGAGTTCCCCAACGCGTTGCCGTTGATTCTGGGTGGGCTGCGCAACGCCACGCTGCAAGTGGTCGCCACGGCGACCGTGGCGGCCTACGCCAGCCTCGGGGGGTTGGGCCGATACCTCATCGACGGCATCAAAGAGCGCGAATTCCACCTCGCACTCGTGGGCGCGCTCATGGTGGCCGCGCTGGCGCTGATCCTCGACGGCCTGTTGGCGCTCGCGGTATGGGCGTCCGTGCCGGGCATTAACAGGTTCCGGGGCAGGTTTCGGGGCAGGTCGCCGGGGCCCGACCGCGTGACCCCGACCGCACTTCCCGACAAAGTCACCATCGTCGGTGGAGACGTTTTACGGTAGAAGCGTGAACGCAGCCTCCTCTGATCCGTCCCGGCGTGTTTGGCAGGCGATGCTGACCTGGCGTGCACAGGACGTCTCCCGCATGGAATCGGTACGAATCCAGGTGTCGGGCAAGCGAATCAGAGCCAACGGCCGCATTGTTGCCGCGGCCACCGAAAACAATCCGGCGTTCGGCGCCTACTACGATCTGCAGACCGACGAGACCGGGGCCACCAAACGCTTCGGGCTGACCGTCACGCTGGCCGAGCGCGAGCGCCAGCTCGCCGTTGCCCGTGACGAGGAGAACATGTGGCTGGTGACCGATCACCAGGGTGAGCGGCGAGCGGGATACGACGGCGCACTCGACGTCGACGTCGTATTCAGCCCGTTCTTCAACGCGTTGCCGATCCGGCGCCTCGCCCTGCACCAACGGGCGGACTCGGTCACCTTGCCGATGGCATACGTGAACGTGCCCGAGATGTCCGTCGCCGCCGCCACCGTGAGTTATGCCAGCGAGGGACGCCTCGACGGGATCAAGCTGCGCTCTCCGGTCGCCGACACCATGGTAAGCGTCGACGACGAAGGTTTCATCGTGGACTATCCAGGATTGGCAGAGCGGATCTGATCACCGCACCGGCCCGGCCGGCAGCCGCGAGCTCCTCGCGCCAATTCTCCTCACCGACGACGACGGTGACGATGTCGGAGCGCGGGAAGCTGTCGTAACGGGTTCGGGCCGCGTGGCCCGCCTCGACCAGGTCGGCCACGGAGTCATGGTGCGCCAACGACTCCCGGGCACGGCCGAGCAACTCGACCACCCGGTCGACAGCCGGCAATAGCTGCCCGGCGTTGCCTTCACACATCGCGCGCACGAGATGCGGGGCGGTGCCCGCCACCCGGGTGCCGTCGCGGAATGAGCCGGCGGCAAGCGCAAACGCCAGCGGCACCTCGGCGGCCGTGATGGCCAGCGCCTCCGCAAGCAGGTGCGGAAGATGCGAGATGACCGCCGCAGCGGCGTCATGCTCGTCGGATTTTGCCGGTACCACCATGGCTCCGCAGTCCAGCGCCAGCCGCATCACCATCGTCCACACCGTCGGGTCCACGTGGTCGTCGACGCTGACCACCCAGGCGGCTCGGGTGAACAACCCGGCGTAGCCGGCGGCCCATCCCGAGTCCGCGGTGCCCGTCATCGGGTGACCGCCGACGAAGCGTTCCCGAAGACCGGCCGCCGCGACCTGTTCGAGCACGGCGGTTTTGACGCTGGTGACATCCGTGAGCGGGCATGTTGGCGCGAGTTCGCTGATATGGGCGAGCATGCTGCCCAACGCCGGCATCGGCACGGCCAGCACGATCAACGCGCCGGTATCGGCGGCGCGGCTCAATGTCTCGGTGAGATCGGTGCGGGCGTCGAAGCCGTCGGCGACGGCGGCGTGTGCGCCCTCCACCGACCGGTTGTAGCCAAAGACCTCACGGCCGGCCGCCTTTGCGGCCCGCATGATGGAGCCGCCGATCAGGCCGAGCCCGAGCACGCACACGGGCGTCTGAGACGCTGGGCTGGCCACCGTCTTAGGTTGGCACATTTTGGCGGGCCGGTCTGCGTCTGGTCAGAGAGCCTGCTCAGCGACTACCGTATGCGCCCATGGGAGCACAGCGGGCGTCCGCAGCAGGCCCGTCCGCGGACATACCGGACGGCTTCGGCGTCGCGGTTGTGCGTGAAGAGGGCCAATGGCGCTGTTCCCCGATGGCCCGCAAGTCGCTGACGAGCCTGGCGGCCGCCGAGACCGAGCTGCGTGAGCTGCGCAGTTCGGGGGCGGTGTTCGGGCTTCTTGATGTCGACGACGAGTTCTTCGTCATCGTGCGCCCCGCCCCGGCGGGCACAAGACTGCTGTTATCGGATGCGACGGCGGCCCTGGACTACGACATCGCCGCCGAAGTCCTCGACAGCCTGGACGCCGACATCGATCCCGAGGACCTCGAGGACGCCGAACCATTCGAGGAGGGCGACCTGGGATTGCTGTCCGACGTCGGGCTGCCCGAGGCCGTGCTGAGCGTCATCCTCGATGAGAGCGACCTGTATGCCGACGAGCAGCTGGGTCGCATCGCCCGAGAGATGGGCTTCGCCGATCAGCTGTCGGCGGTGATCGACCGCCTCGGTCGGTGATCACGGACGAGGATCTGATCCGCACCGCCCTGTCGGTCTCTGCGACCGCCGGTCCCCGGGATGTGCCGATCGGTGCGGTGGTGATCGACGCCGACGGAACCGAGCTGGCCCGAGCGGTGAACGCGCGCGAGGCCACGGGCGATCCGACGGCCCACGCCGAAATTCTGGCGATTCGGACCGCGGCGAGCGTGCTCGGCCACGGGTGGCGGCTGGAGGGGACGACGATGGCGGTGACCGTCGAACCATGCACCATGTGCGCCGGTGCGCTGGTGCTGGCCCGCATCGCCCGACTGGTGTTCGGCGCGTGGGAGCCCAAGACGGGAGCGGTCGGGTCGTTGTGGGACGTCGTTCGGGATCGTCGGCTCAACCATCGCCCGGCGGTGCGCGGCGGTGTGCTCGCGCAGGAGTGCGCGGCGCCCTTGGAGGCCTTCTTCGCCCGCCAGCGATTGGGGTGATGGGCGGCGCGTTCGGTAAGCTGCCTGGCGGTGGCGTGTCCGAGCGGCCTAAGGAGCACGCCTCGAAAGCGTGTGACGGCAAACACCGTCCGAGGGTTCAAATCCCTCCGCCACCGCCATTTTTCTCCCCGACTGCTCACCGCGTGGCCTTCTGCCCGCTCACGGTCGGCTGATCGGTACTCACGGCAAACCGCACCTGCCATGAGCGGCACGACCGCAGCCACCCGCTGCCATAACTAGGGGCTAGATCTTCAGAAAATTAACAGTTAAGATTTTGGTTGCGTTGGTTTGCA
>NZ_JAFBAT010000280.1 GCF_019247615.1 Mycobacterium sp.
AGGCATTCTCGGACGGCCGGCTGACACTGCTGTTGGCCAGCAGCGTGGCCACGTTGACCGCATCCATAGGTTTCTTCGCGGCCCTGCCGATGATGATGGCCGCTAGTGGCCTGGGCGCCGGTGCCTACGGCTGCGCGCAACTGGCCAACGCGTCGGCCGTGGCGGCACTGACCCCGTTGCTCACTCCATGGCTGGGCCGTCACGTCGCCGGTCGTCCCAAGCTGGGGATTTTGGCCGCGGCCGGGGCCTGGACCACAGCGTGCTTGGCGACTGCCGCGGTTGCGGATTCCACCGCGGGCTTCAGCCTGGCAACGGCCGCCTGCGCCCCGGGTGAGATCGTGTGGTTTGTCGTGGCCGCCGGCATCGTGCACCGGATCGCCCCGCCGGCGCATCGCGGGCGCTACCACGGGGTGTGGGGAATGGCGCTGGCGCTTTCGGCGATCGTCGCGCCGTTGCTGGCGGCCTGCGGGTTGCGCCATGGCGGCCCGCCACTAGTGGCGGTCTCCATCCTCGCGGTTGGCCTGCTCGGCGCCGCGCTCTGTATGCCGCTCGCCCGCGAGATCCGCACCGCGCGACCGCTCCGGTAGATGCCGGATTGGGCGGAGGATTCTTTCTCCCCCGATTGGGGGAGAACGGCACTACACACACACCCGCGCGACACCGGATCTGATTGTCCAAAGCTACTGTGGTAGAACCATTTACCCGCATTCGACGTTCACTCCCGCGCCGCGGACGGCGCGGCGTAGCCGCAAACTGGGTTGTTGTGCCGGACACCGCATGTGTGGCATACCTGAGGCGTGATCGAGATTGTTCTCCTCGGAACCGGCAGCCCCATCCCGGATCCGCTGCGGGCCGGCCCTGCGACCCTGATACGTGCGGCGGGACAGACGTTTCTGACCGACTGCGGCCGGGGCGTGCTGCAGCGCGCTGCTGCGATTGGTCTCGGCGCCAACGCGCTGACCGCCCTGCTGATCACCCACCTGCACAGCGACCACATCGCCGACCTCGGCGACGTGCTGATCACCCGGTGGGTGAGTACCTTCACGCCGGAACCGGTGCCGTTGCCGATCATCGGCCCACCCGGAACGGCGGCCGCGGTGGAGGCGACGCTTGCCGCGTTCGGCGCCGACATCGGCTATCGGATCGCGCACCACGCCGATCTCACCGGCCCTCCCGCGGTCGAGGTCCGCGAATGCACCGAGGGAACCGTGTGGGACGCCGGCGACGTCCGCATCCAGGCCGGCCCGACGGATCACCGGCCGGTGGCTCCCACCGTCGGCTTCCGGGTGGATTACGACTCGGCGTCGGTCGTCCTGGCCGGCGACACGGTGCCATGCGCCGGCCTCGACAGGCTGGCGGCCGGCGCTGACGCGTTGGTACACACAGTGATCCGCAAAGATCTCATCGAGGCCGCGCCGATACCACGGATCCGCGACATCTGCGACTACCACTCGTCGGTCGAGGAAGCCGCCCGCACCGCCGAGCGGGCCGGCGTCGGCACGCTGGTCCTGACCCATTGCGTCCCGGCCGTCGCGCCGGGTCAGGAAGACGACTGGCGATCGCGCGCGCGGTCGCAGTTCAGTGGGCGCATCGAACTCGGGCCGGACCTGCATCGCGTGGAGGTGCAGAATACGAAGAGCACGCGACAGTTCGGGAGCAGCGCATGAGCTACCCCTCAAAACGAATCAAAGTGGTGGTTGCCGACGACCACCCGGTGACCAGGCAAGGCGTCGTTCGCGCGCTGAATTCGAGCGGGAGAGTGGAAGTCGTCGCCGAAGTGGCCGACGGAAGAGCCGCGCTCGAGGCGATCCGCCAGCTGCGGCCGGCGGTGGCGCTGCTCGACTACAAGATGCCCGAACTCAACGGTCTCGACGTCGTCCACGCCGTCAGCCGGGACGGGCTGCCGACCCGCGTCGTGCTGCTCAGCGCCTTCGACGACAGTTCGGTCGTGTACAAGGCCCTGGCCGAGGGCGCGAAGGGCTACCTGACCAAGGAGTCCGACAGCGACGAGATCATCACCGCAGTCCTCAAATGCGCGGCCGGGGACGGTTACGTGCCGACCCATCTATCCGGTGCCCTGGCAACCGAGGTCCAGCAGCGGGCCAAGGGCGAGTCCGCGTTGTTGACCGCGCGCGAACGCGAGGTGGTGCGGATGATGGCTAACGGGCTGTCGGTTCCCCAAATCGCGGCGCGCCTGCATCTGGCGCCCAGCACCGTCAAGTCGCATGTCCAGAACCTCTACGAGAAGCTGAAGGTTTCCGACCGGGGAGCCGCGGTTGCCGAGGCGATGCGGCGTCGGCTGGTGGAGTGAGCGGAGCGCTTTAGCCGCTACATCCGCAGCGGCACCTCGATCCGGATGTGCGCCCCGGCGGGTTCGTCGACTATGCGCATCCTGCCGCCGGCAGCCTCGACCCGAGCCCGGTGCGACGCCAGGCCGATGTGCCCCTCCGCGAGCCGGCGAGCCGCGGCGTCACCCGTAATCCCAATCCCGTTGTCCGCCACATCGAGACAACACAAGTCGTCGACCACCGCCAGCTTCACCGACGCACGGTCGGCGCGGGAATGACGGACCACGTTTGACAGCAACTCGCGAGTTACCCCAAAGATCATCGGGTCGATCGCGTTGCTGCCCGAATACTCGATCTCGGTTGCAATGGCGATGCCCGAGCGCTCCGCGGTCAATGCGGCCAGCTTGTGCACGGCGGCTCCAAGACCCACCTCGTCGAGAACCTCCGGGTGCAGCTCGAAGGTGGCCTCCCGTAGGCGTTGCGACGCCTCCTGCAGGCTGGACACCGCGCGGTCGAGCTGCACCGCGGGCGTCGTCTTGCGCAAGTCGGAGATGTCGCGGCGGGCGGCGAGCACATCCTGCAGCGGTCCATCGTGAATGGCTTCCGCGATCTGGCGCCGCTGCGTTTCCGACGAGGTCATCGTGTCGGCGAGCAATTCCTCGCGCGACGCCGTGACGCTGGCGACTTCGTCCTCGTACTTGTTCCGAACGACGGCCACCACCAACCTCGCGGAACAGACGAAGGCGTACATCGCCAGTAACAGCACCGTTTCGGGCCACCCGATGCGCGGCTGAATCACCGGGTCCCCCAACAGTTCTATGGCGAATGCGACGTAGATCGCGGCCATCGCCGCCGCCGTCGGCCGCCACGACACCCCAGTCGCCACCAGCAGCGGCAGCAGGCCCATCAGCAGCAGGGGAAGGTATCCCCCCGGCGACATCAGCTTGAAGCACCACACCGCCGCAACGTCGACGAGCGAGAGGGTCAATACGAACCGTTCGCCGGTGACCAAATCGCTTCGGGGAGAAAACACCACGGCCGCCGCGGCCACCGCGATCGCGGCGTACAGCGCGACCAGGACGCCCTCGTTGACCCACTTGCCGGGATCGGTGCTCACCAGCATCGCCCCGATCATGATGGCCACCACGCCGAGGCGAAGGCCGTACCCGGCGCGCAGCGACCTCAGCCGGTGCATCCGGCGCACGCGGTTGAGGTCTGACGTGCTCATTGATTACCGATGGTCATTTGCCGAGCCGCGAAATGCAACGATCACCGCACTCGGGGCCGAAGCTTTGCCCACTCGAGGTCGTCTCGACGGGCTGGCCTACCGCCGCTGGCTGGGGAGGGGGGTTGGTGTAGTGAACCGCCAGGATCCCGGCGGCCGCACCGAAACACATCGCCCCGATGAACCCGGCGGTCAGTGCGCCCATGCCACGCTGCTTCGGGCCGAGCGGCCGGCACGCGCGGTCACCCGACGTGCTCCAGGCCCACGGGTATGACGCGTAAGGAAATGCGGGCATGGCGCGGGTGTCCGGGTCCTCGTCGGCCCCGTCGGCCTGGGGCTGTACCGGTGGAATTGACCCGACACCCACTAGTGGTGCCCGGAGCGTCATCCGCGGCGACGTGTCGCATGTCGCCGAGCCGGTGCGACGCCAGGGATCCAGCAGTGCGCGACACGATTCTTCGGCGAGCGCACTCACGCTGTCGATGACGGGCTTGCCCGCCATCGCGGCGTCGACCACACCGCAGAGGTCGGCGCTGTCCAATACCAGCGCGTCCACGTCGTCGCCGAGCGCCGTGACGACTCGAAGGAAATCTCGCGGCACCGGGAGTTGCGTACGCGACCATTGCACCGCCTCGATGAATTTGTCGACGATCTCCTGATCGCGTGGGGCGGGTGTCACGACCGTGATGCCCGCCTCGCCCAAACCCTGTTCGTAGGCGGCGGACCAGACCATGATGCTCGACGCGAGAAGACCGACGCGACGGGCACCCAGGTCGTGCAACCTCTGGCAAGCGCCTTCCACCATCCCGATCCGCGCCGGTGTGACTATCGTGGCGTCGACCGTGGTGGCGTTGCATGCGATAGCGATCACGTCGGCGCCGCCGTCCGCAAGAGACCGACATGTCCGGGTGACGAGATGCCCCAGCGCTTCGCGGTGTTCGGACCGAAATGAGCCGTCCGACAACCTCTCCACGAGGTGCCGCTGCACGGATATGCTCTGCACCACCACGTCCGGAGATGCGCCACCCGTCAGCGCCCGATACTTGTCGCACAGCATCGCGTAGAAGCGGGCCGTGTTCCGGGGTCCCAGCCCCGCCACGACCCCCAGCCGTCGACGTGTTGGAGCCCGCAGATCCCGGGCGGGCCCTGGGCTGATCAGTTGGTCCATCTCGCTACTCCGGATCCGGTCGTTGGACGCGCCTTCCGCGTAATACCTGCATATACCGACGATCTCAGCCGCCTCGCCCGGTGTCTTTCCGCTAACCGGCCGTCCTGGCGGAGGAGTCGTCTTCCACCTATCGGACGGCTACCGAGCCGAGCGGACCAACCCCCGATCGGGGGATGCCATCGGTCGCCGGTGCGGCTTTACGGTCGCTGCGTGACGGGAGAACCGGTCCTTCAGCTCAGCGTGGTGATACCCACGTCGAACGAGGAAGCGTGGTTGCCCTATCTGCTCGACGTCCTGAAGTCGTACGACGAGGTCACCGAGATTATCGTCGCCGACAACGACTCGTCGGACCGCACGGCCGAAATCGCTAGCAGAGCTGGCTGTTTGGTTACCAAGGGCGGCAGGCCGGGGAGGGCACGTAACCAGGGGGCGCGGCTGTGCACCACCGACGTCATCCTGTTCATCGACGCCGATACCGTCGTCCCGCGCAGCTCGCTGCTCGGCGCGCTCGCGGCGTTCGGCCGCGACGGTGCGCTGTCGGCCGTCGCGTTCCGGGTGGCGCCGGTCGGCGACCGCTACTTTCCGCGCGTCGGCTATGGCGCCGCGGATTTGTACTTGCGCGTTTGCGCGCGGCTCGGAATGCACCAGGGCCTCGGGAACGCGATCATGGTGCGCAAGAGAGATTTTGACGGCATCGGCGGATTCGACGAACGCGTGGACGCCGGCGAGGATGCCGACCTGATGCGACGGATCGGGCGGCACGGCGGTGCGGCGTACCTGCGGTCGTGCGTCGCGTACACATCCCCGCGAAGATTCCGGGCCGAAAACAACTTCGCCTTCGGCGCCAAGGTGCTCCTCTGGACCGCCATGCGCTTCATGGGCCTGCAGCAATCGGTCTTCGGGTACAAATGGACGAGATACCCCGCGAATTGGAGTAATTCGGACCGCGACCAGTTCCGGCTCGTGCTGCGGCGCTAGCTCCCTTGCGTGGGGCCCGGGAGAAACAACGGTTCAATATCACCAATCGTTTCGATGCTGGATCGGTAGCCGGTTGGCTCGTGCGGGGGCGGGTTTTCCGTGCCCATCACCTGCATCAAGCAGGAGATTGCCTGGAGCGGGTAGTTGTTTTTCAGCTGGTTACACAGGTGGTGATTGAGAACCTCCCAATAGGGGTTCGTCGAAAAATCGGCGGTATTGAGGTAGTGCAGCGCTTCGTCCCGTAGTTCCATGTAGTCCGGTATCTCGCCGTCGCCGATGCCGTTGTTGTATCGGTAGTGGAAGAACAAGTTGATCGTGTGTCCGCCCTGGTTGGCTATTTTCAGTCCGATCACCTGAAACATGAAGTGGCGCCTTGCGTTGTTCTCGGCGGTCTGGGCCCCTTTGGCTTCGTCGACAGGAATGCCGGTGGTGATCGCAGCACTGAGCAGCACGCCCACGACCAAGAAAAGGCCGATAGCGGCGGCACCGAGATGGCGTGTCTTCACTGAAAATCCTTCGGCGCGCTGCGACGCGCTACTTGCAGGCACTCCAACTGAACCACCGTCCACCCTGCGCGCACACGGTGGCGTTGGGGGTGTAGTCCGGCGGCGGTGCGGTTTGCGCCGGCGGCGGATAGTAGGCCGGCGGGGGCGGGCAACCGCTGACGGACCAGTGGCGGCCGCCGAAGCTGCCGCAGGCATCGGCGCGAGCGGCCGCGGGCGCCACGACAAACAGGGCCGCCGCCGCCGCGAAAAGCGCCAGCACCCACGCCACGACGGCCGCGGCCGACGATCGAGGGCGCCGTGGCGTGTTGCCTGTGTCCTTCATTTCGGGTTCTCCTGGGTAGATGCCGGTTGGCGGGCCGTGTCGGTTCCGCCCACTGACCACTCTCGCGGCGCGATAGCGGCAAGTCTCTCGGGTGAACGCCGGATCGTGTGGGGGAAGTTTTCTCCCCCATTCGGCGGAGGACGCCCGCGCACCGACCAATCGGAGGAGCCGAGTTCGACCGCCGGAGTCACCGATCAGAGGATCGACGGGGCATTGACTCGCGCGCAGAGTTGCCTGTGTGGCTTGAAGCACTCGCCACACCCGTAGAACAACGCCAGAGTCGTTGTGAAAGGAGACATTTGATGAATCTTCGAATGAAGGTGGGATTTTTCGCGGCCGATCGCGAGGACACCGCCATCGCCGGCCGCGAGGCGGCCTTCCTCGTGCCGTCGCACTATTGCGCCGGCGGTGCGGTTGAGGCCTTAGCTGCCGCGGGCTGAGCGGGACCTACGCGGTTGCGGTCACTGTCTGCGATCGAGCGTTCGGTACCCATCGAACGCTCGATCGCTGCATGTCTGGGGCTTCTGTCCCATTTTGGGACGGTGTCTTATCGAGCTGTCTCGGAGAGGTATCCGCGGCAGACCGGCGCGGCGTTGACGTCGGATCGGTCCGGAGCCGTATCCGGTTACGGCAAGGGCGACCATCCGCAGAATCTGGCAAGCGCGCTATTCGAGCTTCTGGAACACGCCGTGTGCCGCGGCGTGGTCGCACCTCGGGAAGCGCCGGTCCCTGTGGATGTCGGCGAACTGTACCTCCGCGGCAGGTTGCCCAACGACGCTGTCGGCCAATACCTGCGGACTGCACAGCGCGGCAACGTGCCCGCCGCGCGCTTTGGGTTGCTCTCGCATCACGCCCGCGGGTGCGACGTGTGGCTGCCGGCGGCGATGTATCACCCCCCGCTCGACCGAACCTCCGACGTCGCGCAGCGATTCGCGGTCGGCTATTGGAGCACGAACGGATACGCCGCAGGAATGAACGTTTCCGAGGCGCTGCTACATGCCCTCAACGAAGTCATCGAACGGGATGCGCTGAGCCATTTTCTGCTGCAGTGTGGATTCGGAAATGCGGTGGGCACGTCGATCGTGCTCCGCGACGGCCACTTGTCGGCATTGAAGTCGGACATCGAGCGGTCGAGCCGATCGAGCATCGAGGTGCGGGTCGTCCCCGCGCTGGCCGGCACCGTCGCGATCGCCATCGGGTCTCGCTTCAATCACCACGGCTGCCGGCTCCTCGGCGAGGGCTCATCGAGCAACCCCGCTTACGCGATCGAACGCGCACTCATGGAATACGAACAGCTGTGCGCGATCGCCGACGGGACCAATCCTGACGGCCCCGCCGCCCGAAAATTGATCGAAAACTACCCGTTCCAGAACGCGTGCTATCGCTGCGAATCGATCCCGTTGCCGGTGGCGGAAGTCGAATTCCGCCCGCGGGCGGCGACCGAAACAGCAACGGTCGCGGACCAACTGGCCGCCAAGGTGCAAACGCTGGGCGACGCCGGGTATCCGGTGCTCGGCCGGACCCTCTTTTGCGGTGCCACGGAACCCGATCAGGATGCCCCCACGGTCGTGCAGGCCGTCGTCTTGGGCGCCGAACAATTCCACCTGGTAACCAAGGGCGTTGTCGTTGAACCGATTGCGCGTCTTCGGACCACTCAAACAATGCAGGCCTGCAGGCGACAACTGCAAGTGGATGAGTGACCAGGACCGAATCACGGACCGCCGCTTCGATCAACTCTGCACGTACAACACGGCCAAGGCGACTGCCGATCGTGTGCGCGCCAAGATGCCCAAGGATGTGGCGGCAATCCTTATGCCCCTTGCTGACCGGGCCGTTGAGAGCCTTCTGCGCGTTCAGGAAGGGTTCTTCTTCCGAAAACAACGCGGAGACCGGAACATCGTCATCCGGATCCCCGGCAGCGAGCGCGGGCATCACCGAGAACCACAGAGGGCGGCAGCGATGCTGCTCAAGCTGTACCGCAACGCAACGCACGGCTTCGGCGGTATGCGGCAGCCACAGAGCGAGAAGGACCTCGTCGCCGAGCGACTGCTGTCACACCATACGGGTGAGATACCAGACGATCTCGTGTTCCTGCCCTACCTATACCTGCTCGACACCTTGTGCGAACCCGGCAGAATTCGCGAGACGATCGTGAAGCGAGCACGCATCCGCGGTTGAGACCTCGAGCGGGGGCGGCCCGACGGCGATGTGATCAGCGTGCGTGCGTCGAAGTCCGCGCCTCGTCGGCCCACGGAATGCGGCAGGCGTCACCGGAATTGAAGCCCTGCTCGGTGATGCCCAGCGCGGAGTTCACCCGCGCCCGCATGTTCTCCAGCCCGATCTGATAGGTCAGCTCGAACACGCCGGCGTCGCCGAAACGGGCCCGCAGGTCGTCGACCTGGTCGTCGGTGACGGTGTGCGGGTCGGCCGTCATCGCGTCGGCGTAGGCGATGGCCGCGCGCTCGTCGTCGCTGAACGCCGGCGACGTGGCGTAGTCGTCGAGGTCCTTGAGCCGCTCCATGTCCAGGCCGTCGAGGCGCTGCAGCATCGACCCGAAGTCGACGCACCACGAGCAGCCGATCCGGCGCGCGGTCCACAACACCGCCAGCTCACGCACGCTGACCGGAAGCGTCTTGGACGCCCGGTCGACCATGGTCTCGTGGATCGCGCCGGCGATCATTAGCTTGCGATGATGCGCGGACACGGCGAACGGTTCGGGAACCTGGCCGTAGCGGCGCTTGGCCACCCGGTACATGGCGCGGGTCAGCAGTCCGACGCGCTTGGGGGGCAGGGGCTCGAGGCGGGTTTTCTGTGTCATGCCCGTGAGACGAGACGGCGCGCGAAAGTGTGACCATACCAGCGGTATGCGGCTAGTGTCTCGACCTGTGGCGATCGGGAGTTGAGGGTGACCGCGCTGTTTAGCCGGTGGTGGCGGGCCGATCAATACGACTGGCTCTCCGGCTACCTGGCGTCGCGGGGCATCAGCGGTGCCACTCGCGCCGTGCTGGCGTTCATCTCGGCGTCGATGGTGTTGTGCCTTGTCGCGCTGCTCGCCGGGTCGGACGGTCCCCGTGGGCGGGTTCCGGTGGCGATGACGTGGCTTGCCGTCGCCTTCGGGGTGGCCGGGATGTTGCTCTGGATGTGCCGAAGGTCGCGAAGGCGACGCACCCGATCAGCGCGGCCAGCGGGTTGGGATGGGCCAGGCACGCCAGCGCGACGGCGGCGTTGCGGCGAAAACGAGGGACTGCCTGTGGGTGGGCCAGCGCCACCGCGGGAGTCACCGCCAGCATCGGCACCGCCTGCGCCCGCCTCGACGACACCGCGGCCGAACCGCAATCGCTGCTGC
>NZ_JAFBAT010000056.1 GCF_019247615.1 Mycobacterium sp.
CGACCACGATCGCCAGGGTGACGATCGAGACGAACGGTGAGGCCAGGACGACGTTCCCGGCGAGCAGGCTGATCAACCCGATGAAATCGACCAGCCCCGCCCCGGCAGGACCGGCGGCAGTCTCGGGGATAGGGACTTTCGGCTCAGACCCGCGCGGTGCGCGATACCTCTGTACGCAGGTCGGTGGATTCCTCGGTCGCCTTCCGGCCGATCAGATACCAGGTTCGCATCGGGCCCTTGCCCTTTATGTGGACGATGCCTCGCTCCTGCAGCACGAATTCGCCTTTGAGGCGCTCGTACATCGCGTCGGGTACCTGGATCCGGCCCACCGAGTCGGTGGATTCCATCCGGGACGCGACGTTGACCGCGTCGCCCCACACGTCGTAGAAGAACCGGCGAGAGCCGACCACACCCGCGACCACGGGCCCGCAGGCCATGCCGATTCGCAGCGGGATCGGCTCGCCGTGCGGGTCCTTCAGCCCCGCCGCGACATTGGCCATCTCGAGCGCGAAATCGGCAAGCGCGCGGGAATGGTCAGGCCGCGGACGCGGGACCCCGCTGACGACCATGTACGAGTCGCCGCTGACCTTGATTTTTTCGAGGCCGTGCTTGTCCACGAGCGCATCGAAAGCTCCGTACAAGAGGTCTAGGAAGCGCACCAGGTCGGCCGGCGGGGTGCTGCTGGCGCGTTCGGTGAATCCGACGATGTCGGCAAACAAAACCGAGGCGTCATCGTATTTGTCGGCGATGACGCTGCGGTCGGGTTGCTTAAGGCGCTCGGCGATGCTGGCGGGCAACATGTTTTCCAGCAGTGCCTCCGAGCGGTCGTACTGGGCCTCCATGACCGCCTCGGCGCGGGCGGTATCACGCAGGGCGAACCACACCGTCACGACGACGACGACGACGCTGGAGATGGTTGTGATGACAAAGCCCGTCGACATGGCCCAGGCCGGTTGCACCCCGGTGTTTCGCGGGACCAGAAACTCGACCGTGATGATCAGGCCGGCGGCCACGGCCGCCAGCGCGGACGCCAACACGATGCGTTCGATTCCCAGCAGCAGCACCACCAGACAGGCGCCGACCAGGAAGAAGAGTTGCGAGCCCGATCCGGTGCCCGTGTCCACGCCCGTGGCGAAGACCGTGACGTAGGCGGCGCCCATAAAGGTAAGCGGCGCAACCAATTCCCCGAATCGCTGCAGCCAGGGGACGATCGCGAAGGTCAGCATGGCGCCGAGGTTGATGGCGCTGATCTGCCACGACCAGGTTCCGGTGACGATCTGCATCAGCACAAACGTGGCGCTTACCAGCACGGCCAGCCACGCGGCTATGTTGAGGGCCCGCGCCCGTCGTGCGGCGCTGTCGGCGTAGTGCTGATTGCGGTCGCGGGTCTGCGCCCGCACCGCGGCTACGCAGTCCGGGCGATTCGACGAGCCATCCGAGCGAGGTGGGGCTCCGCATTTCTTCGCCACCACGTTCAAAGCGTAACCGTTTACCTCGGCGTGTCGGCGCACCAGTCCAGATCCGCGGCGGTGAGCCAATCGGACGGGCCGTGCGCCGATAGCGAGCCGTTGGGCATGATGTGCGCAACCGCCGTCCGTCCCGGGCCTCCAGGTCGGCGATCATGCGCCGGTGGCAGCGCCACCAGGTCGGTTCGCCGCAGTCTCGCATCAGCGGGCAACGCATTCTGGTGCCGTATTGGGTCCGGTGGCGGAGTCGCAGGCAGCCGAGGTCTATACGAGGGCCCCGGCCATCGTGCTTCTGTTCAAGGCCGGATTCCTCCGCCGCTGCCGACCCTTAAGGCCACACATCGCCAGTCGAGCCAACGTCGGCGACAAAACGCCCTAGTGGCGCCGATGGCCTCGCCAGCTTGTGCCCTCGGTGGTGTGTGGTTTCAGGACATCGGAATAGCGTGTCTCAAGACATCGGAATAGGTTGATGCGTTCAGCGTCGGCAGGTGTCGAAAGCCCGCCTGGTCATTACCGCTGTCATCGTCGAGGGTCGTAGCCAATCTGAGGTGGCCCGTGAGTACGGGGTTTCCCAGGGTTGGATCTCACGCCTGGTCAAGCGGTACCGCCTCCACGGTGAGTCCGCTTTCGAGCCACGCTCACGCCGGCCGCACACCAGCCCCAGGCGCCTGCCGCAGGCCACCATCGATCTGATCATCAGCCTGCGCAGCGATCTGGCCGGCAAAGGCCTCGACCACGGTCCACACACCATCGCCTGGCACCTGCGCCATCACCACGGCCTGGTGGTGTCGGTCCCCAGCATCCACCGCCACCTGGCCGCAGCCGGTTTGATCACCCCCACCCCGCAGCGGCGGCCCAGGTCCTCCTACATTCGCTTTGCCGCCGAACAACCCAACGAACGCTGGCAAGCCGACTTCACCCACTGGTGGCTTGCCGACACCACCCACGTCGAAATCCTGAACTGGATCGACGACCACGCCCGCTACGCCCTCTCCGTCACCGCCCACCCCCGCGTCACCGGCCCCATCGTCCTGGCCGAATTCCGCAAAGCCGTTGCCAACCACGGCATTCCGTATTCGACCTTGACCGACAACGGCATGGTCTTCACCACCCGATTCTCCGGCGGCAAAGGCGGACGCAACCACTTCGAAACCGAACTGCACCGCCTCGGAGTCACCCAAATCAACTCCACCCCCAACCACCCCACCACCTGCGGCAAAGTCGAACGCTTCCACCAAACCCTCAAAAAATGGCTCACCGCCCAACCACGCGCCACCACCATCGCCGAACTACAGACCCAGCTCGACGAATTCACCGACACCTACAACCGCCGACGCCCTCACCGCGAACTACCCCACCGCGCCACCCCTGCCACCGCCTACACCGCCCGCCCCAAAGCCACCCCCGGGCAACGCCTCGACACCCACGACCGGGTCCGCACCGACCGCATCGACCGATTCGGAAAACTCACCCTGCGCCACGCCGGCCGCCTCCACCACATCGGCGTCGGCCGCACCCACGCCGGCACCCGCGTCCTCGTCCTCGTCCAAGACCTCGACATCCGGATCATCAACGCCGCCACCGGCGAACTCATCCGCCAACTAACCCTTGACCCCACCAGGGACTACCAACCCCGAGGCGTTCCCGGCGGACGCCCCACGAAAAAACCCGAACCCTAAACGAGGGTTCGGGCTATTCGTATGTCTTGATACATCACACGGCGGTGGCGGAGGGATTTGAACCCCCGGACGGTTTCAGCCGTCTCTCGCTTTCAAGGCGAGTGCATTAGGCCGCTCTGCCACGCCACCGCTGATAAGGGTAACGGGGACTAGTAACGTCGCCGTCATGCGCGCGATTGTCGCCGAATCCCCCGATCAACTGTCCTGGCAAGAAGTGCCCGACGTCGCCGCCGGGCGCGGTGACGTGCTGATCAAGGTCGCCGCGGCCGGCGTCAACCGCGCCGACGTGCTGCAGGCCGCCGGCAAGTACCCGCCCCCGCCGGGGGCCAGCGAGATCATCGGCATGGAGGTGTCCGGCGTCGTCGCCGACGCGGGCGAGGGCGTCACGGATTGGGCTGCGGGACAAGAGGTTTGCGCGCTGCTGGCCGGCGGCGGCTACGCCGAATACGTCGCCGTGCCCGCCGGCCAGGTGCTACCCATCCCCGACGGGGTGGACCTGGTGGACGCCGCCGGTCTGCCAGAGGTGGCGTGCACGGTGTGGTCGAACCTGGTGCTGGTCGCGCACCTTGGCAAGGGGCAGCTGCTGCTCATGCACGGCGGGGCCAGCGGCATCG
>NZ_JAFBAT010000297.1 GCF_019247615.1 Mycobacterium sp.
GCCGAATCGGCGCGAGATGCGCTGCTCGCGTTGCGCGGCGAGCTCGCCAAGGCCGTCGTCGGACAGGAGGGAGTCGTCAGCGGCCTGGTGATCGCGCTGCTGTGCCGCGGCCATGTGCTGCTGGAAGGTGTACCCGGAGTGGCGAAGACACTGCTGGTCCGGTCGCTGGCCGCCGCCTTGCAATTGGATTTCAAGCGGGTTCAGTTCACCCCCGACCTGATGCCCGGCGACGTCACCGGTTCACTGGTCTACGACGCACGCACGGCGGCGTTCGTGTTCCGGCCGGGACCGGTGTTCACCAACCTTCTGCTGGCCGACGAGATCAACCGCACGCCACCCAAAACGCAGGCCGCGCTGCTGGAGGCGATGGAAGAGCGTCAAGTCAGCGTGGAGGGTGAACCCAAGCCGCTGCCGGACCCGTTCATCGTGGCCGCGACCCAGAACCCGATCGAATACGAGGGCACCTACCAGTTGCCCGAAGCGCAGCTGGACCGGTTCCTGCTCAAGCTCAACGTCACGCTGCCGGCGCGCGAGGCCGAGATCGCGATCCTCGGACGGCATGCGCACGGCTTCGATCCCCGCGACCTGTCCGCGATCGAGCCGGTGGCCGGACCGGCCGAGCTCGCGGCCGCCCGCCAGGCCGTCCTGCACGTGCTGGTCGCCGACGAGGTGCTCGGCTACATCGTCGACATCGTCGGCGCCACCCGCTCGTCCCCCGCTTTGCAGCTGGGCGTTTCGCCCCGCGGGGCCACGGCGCTGTTGGGGACCGCTCGTTCCTGGGCGTGGCTTTCCGGCCGCAACTATGTGACCCCCGACGACATCAAGGCCATGGCCCGCCCCACGCTGCGGCACCGGGTGATGCTGCGGCCCGAGGCCGAGCTCGAAGGGGCCACGCCCGACGGTGTGCTCGACGGAATTCTGGCCTCGGTCCCGGTGCCCCGCTAGTGATCTGCGCCGGCCATCCCGTGGGGGCACGCCCCCACAAGTGGGAGGTACCCCCACCCGCTTGCGGGGGACGACGCCAGGAGGGACAGCGGCGCCGATGATCCTGACCGGACGAACTGGGCTGCTGGCGCTGCTCGGCATCCTGCCCATCGCGGTATCTCCTTGGCCGGCAAGGGCTTTCCTCGTTTTGCTGACAGCGCTTGCAACGCTGGTGGTGGTCGATACCGTGCTGGCGGCCAGCACCCGCAGACTGCGCTATACCCGGTCACCCGACGCTTCGGCCCGGTTGGCGCAGCCGGTGGAGGTGGAGCTGCGCATCCACAACGACGGGCGCCGCCGGTTCCGCGGCCAGATCCGCGACGCCTGGCCGCCCAGCGCGCGCGCCGAGCCGCGCATCCATGCGGTCAACCTCCCCGCCGGACAGCATCAGCAGATTCAGACCCGGCTGCGACCGGTCCGCCGGGGCGACCAGCGCGCGGCCGCGGTCACGGCTCGCTCGTTCGGCCCCATGGGGTTGGCGGGTCGGCAGGGCTCGCAAGCCGTGCCGGGTCAGGTCCGCGTGCTGCCGCCGTTCTTGTCGCGCAAGCACCTGCCGTCGCGGCTGGCCAAACTGCGGGAGATCGACGGGCTGTTGCCGACCCTGATACGCGGGCAGGGAACGGAATTCGATTCGCTGCGTGAGTATGTCGTCGGCGACGACGTGCGCTCGATCGACTGGCGCGCGACCGCACGCCGCGCCGACGTCGTCGTCCGCACCTGGCGCCCCGAACGCGACCGGCGAGTGGTCATCGTGCTCGACACCGGTCGCACCGCGGCCGGTCGTGTCGGTGTCGACCCGACGGCCGCCGATCCCGCGGGTTGGCCCCGGCTGGACTGGTCTCTGGACGCCGCACTGCTGCTCGCCGCGCTCGCGTCGCGGGCCGGCGACCACGTCGACTTCCTCGCGCACGATCGGCTCAGCCGAGCCGGCGTGTTCGGCGCATCGCGCACGCAGCTGCTTGCCCAGCTCGTCGACGCGATGGCGCCGTTACAACCGGCACTCGTCGAACCGGATTGGCGCGCAATGGTTGCCGCGGTCGCGCGGCGTACCCGGCGACGGTCGCTCGTCGTGCTGCTGACCGATCTCAATGCGACCGCCCTCGACGAGGGGCTGCTGCCGGTGCTGCCGCAGTTATCGGCCAAACATCGGATGGTCGTCGCCGCGGTGGCCGACCCGCGGGTGGACCAGATGGCGGCCGGGCGTTCGGATGCGGCATCGGTGTACGACGCGGCGGCTGCCGAACGGTCGCGCACCGACCGTCGCACTATCGCGGCGCGACTGCGCCGCAGCGGCGTGGACGTGGTGGACGCCGTGCCCACCGAACTGGCGCCGGCCCTCGCCGACTGCTATCTGGCGATGAAAGCCACCGGCCGGCTTTGAGCGACCCGGTCTAGCGGGTTGGGACGACATCGGGTGCGTCGTCGACATCTCCCGTCTCACCGGCTTTGACCGCACGCCGGCCGAAGTAGACCACATACGACAGGAACGCGACTTCGGCGACGACTCCGATGCCCACCCGAACGAACGTCGGCAGCGGCGACGGCGTCACCAATGCCTCGATCAGTCCGGACACCAACAACACAGCCACCAAACCCACCGCGACCGATACGACGGCCCGGCCCCGCTCGGCGAGCACTTGACCGCGGGGACGATCGCCGGGCGAGATCACCGACCAACCCAGCCGCATACCCGTTGCGCCGGCGAGGAATACGGCCGTCAGCTCCAGCAGTCCGTGCGGGGCCAGCAGGCCGAGCAGAATCCCGCCCTTGCCCGCCTGGAACATCAGCCCGGTGATCAGCCCGAGGTTGGCGGCGTTGTTGAACAGCACCAGCGGTATTGGCAAACCCAGAACAACGGACAGCGCGATGCACTGAGCGGCAACCCACGAGTTGTTGACCCAGACCTGCAACGCGAAGGTCGCGGCCGGGTGTTCGCTGTAGTAGGACGCGACATCATGGTTGACCAATTGGTCTATGTCACTTGGCGTTCCGATAGCGGACTGCACTTCCGGATTACCGGCCACCCACAAGGCGATGACCACCACGACAGCAAAGAACGCGATTGCGGTCCCCAGCCACCACCGCCAGGTCCGGTACGCGACCACTGGGAAGGACACCATCCAGAACCGGGCGAAGCTGCTGCTCAACGGAGCGTGCGCGCCGGTCACCACGGAACGGGCTCGCGCGACGAGGCTCGACAGCCGACCGACGAGCAGCGAGTCGGTGGACGCCGACCGCAGTATCGACAGATGGGTGGAGACCCGCTGGTAGAGCTCGACGAGTTCGTCGATCTCGGCGCCGGTCAGCGAGCGGCGTCGCCTGACCAACTGCTCGAGCCGATCCCACGTGCCGCGATGGGCCAGCACGAATGCGTCGACGTCCACGCTGCGCAGCCTAATCGGCCTGTACCGTTCGGTGTTATGTCGGAGGTGGTGACCGGTGACGCCGTGGTGCTCGACGTGCAGATCGCCCAGTTGCCGGTTCGGGCCGTGAGCGCGCTGATCGATATCACCGTGATCTTTGTCTGTTATGTGCTCGGGCTGATGTTGTGGGCGGCCGCCCTGACTCAGTTCGACACCGCATTGAGCACCGCCGTGCTGCTCATCTTCACGGTGCTGGTGATGGTCGGCTACCCGCTGGGCTTCGAAACCGCCACCCGGGGACGGTCGGTGGGCAAGATCGTGATGGGGCTGCGGGTGGTGTCCGACGATGGCGGTCCGGAACGCTTCCGCCAGGCGCTCTTTCGCGCGCTGGCTTCGGTGGTCGAGATCTGGATGTTCGTGGGAAGCCCCGCGGTCATCTGCAGCATGTTGTCGGCGAAGGCCAAACGCATCGGCGATATTTTCGCGGGCACCGTGGTGGTCAGCGAACGCGGGCCCCGACTGGTATCGCCGCCTGCGATGCCGGCCTCGTTGGCATGGTGGGCATCGTCGCTCCAGCTGTCCGGACTGAACGCCGGGCAAGCCGAGGTCGCACGCCAATTCCTTTCCCGGGCACCACAACTGGATCCCCGGTTGCGCCAGCAGATGGCATATCGAATCGCCGGTGACGTGGTGGCGCACATCGCGCCGCCGCCCCCGCCGGGCGCCCCGCCGGAACTGGTGCTCGCCGCCGTTCTCGCCGAACGGCATCGCCGCGAACTGGCGCGGCTGCGCATTGCTGCGGCGCCCGTCGCACCAGGTTGGCCTCCCGGGGCGATGGGGCCTCCCGGAGCGATGCCGCCTTGGCCGCCGCCACAGGCAGTCCCATGGCCGGAACCCACAGGGCCCCAGCCGGTGGCCTGGCCGCAGCAGGAGCCGGAAACCGGCGGTTTCTCGCCGCCTCGCTGAGTGCTGCTCCGCTAGCTTGAGACGCTTACCGCCATCAGGGCGACGTCAAGGATCAGCAGCGCCCAACCGCACAGTGGCACGACGATGCCGCCGCGGCGCTTCGCGGTGAAAAACGAGAGTAAGAGGACAGCGAAGGCCACCACCGGCGCGCCGTAGAACGCGACACCGAAATCGATGCCGCCACGGCCCAAGTTCGGGCAACTGCGATCGCTGCAACCGGCGGTGCTCATCACGGCACCCAACGCGAAGAGCATCACGATGGCCGCGGCGGGCACCATCGTCAGCGCCAGACCCCAGTTGATCCATGGCCACCGGTCGCGCTGCGGCCGACCAGTCGCCGCCGTCGGCTCGGCTGTGCTGTGCATTCCCCTGTCGATCGTCAGGTCGTTCTTAGTGTTCACCCGCAATGCCTACCCACGCGCGGCGCTTGCAAACCGTGCCGACGCCGGCTTTTCGCATGCTCCGGTGGCTTTTGGCAGGTCAGTCTCTGCAGGGGGCCGCTACGTTGCATCACGCTACATCACGATATATCGTGATGTAGCGCCCGAAGACGGGTGCAGGAAAGGACCACACACAAATGAGCAACCCATTCACTCCCCCGGACGGCCCCTTCGACGGTCGACCGGGTTTCGGATTCGGCTTCGCCCCGGACCCGGCAGACCGTCGCGCACTGCACGGCGCCCGCCGGCAGGCCCGACGGGAATTCCGCGAACACCTCCGCGCCCACGCCGGCGACTTCGGCCCACCTTTCGGACCGGGATTCGGTTTCGGCTTCGGCCCGGGTTTCGGCCCCGGCGGCCGGCGCGGCAGAGGGCGTCGCGGCGGCCCCGGCCGCGGACGCCGCGGTGACGTGCGGGCGGCGATCCTGGTGCTGCTGGCCGAGCAGCCGATGCACGGATACGAAATGATCCAGCAGATCGCTGAACGCAGCAACGGAATCTGGAAGCCCAGCCCCGGGTCGGTCTACCCGACGCTGCAGCTACTGGACGATGAGGGCCTGATTAACGCAAACAAAACCGAACGCGGCAAGAAGCTTTTCGAGCTGACCGACGAGGGTCGGGCGGCGGCCCAGAAGATCGAGACTCCGCCGTGGGACGAGATCGCCCAGGGCGCCGACCCCGGACAGGTCAACCTGCGGGCGGCCGTGGGCCAGTTGTTCGGCGCCGTCGCGCAATCCGCGCACACCGCAACCGCCGAGCAGCAGCAGCGCATCGTCGAGATCCTCAACAATGCGCGCCGCGAGATCTACGGCATCCTCGGCGAAGATTGATCCCTCTTAGCCGCGAGCGTGCGCAGAATGACGGCTGTTACGGGCTGTCGCCGTAGAAACGCGCACGCTCGCGGCCTGTGGCTTCAGTTCACATCGACCCAATCCAGAGTGCGCTGCACCGCCTTGCGCCATCCCGCGTATCCGGCCTCGCGCTCGTCATCGCTCCAGTTTGGTGTCCAGCGCTTGTCCTCTCGCCAGTTGGCGCGCAGGTCGGACGGATCGTTCCAGAAGCCAGCCGCGAGCCCCGCCGCGTAGGCCGCGCCCAACGCCGTCGTCTCCGCGACCACCGGCCGCACCACGTCCACGCCCAGCACGTCCGCCTGGATCTGCATGCACAGGTCGTTGCCCGTGACCCCGCCGTCGACCTTCAGCACCTCGAGGTCCACGCCGGAATCCGCCTTCATGGCGTCCACCACGTCGCGACTCTGATAGCAGATCGCCTCCAGCGTGGCGCGAGCCAGGTGGGCGTTGGAGTGGAATCGCGACAGGCCCACCATCGCGCCGCGGGCATCGGATCGCCAGTACGGGGCGAACAGCCCGGAAAACGCCGGTACAAAATACATCCCGCCGTTGTCGGGGACCTGACGTGCCAGCGCCTCGCTTTGGGCGGCGCCGCTGATGATGCCCAGCTGGTCGCGCAACCACTGCACGGCCGAGCCAGTCACCGCGATCGAACCCTCAAGGGCATAAACCGGTTTCGCGTCCCCGAACTGGTAACACACGGTGGTCAACAGCCCGTTGTTCGAGCGCACGATCGTCTCTCCGGTGTTGAGCAGCAGGAAGTTGCCTGTGCCGTAAGTGTTTTTGGCCTCTCCTTCGGACAGGCAGACCTGACCCACCATCGCCGCGTGCTGGTCGCCGAGGACGCCGAAGATCGGCACCTCACCGCCGACGGGCCCCGTCTCCACCGTGACGCCGTACGGCTGCCGAGGCGAGGACGGCGCGATCGCCGGCAACATCGCGCGCGGGATGGTGAAGAAGGACAACAGCTCGTCGTCCCAGTCCAGCGTCTCCACATTCATCAGCATGGTGCGGCTGGCGTTGGTCACGTCGGTGACGTGCACGCCGCCGCGCGTACCACCCGTCAGATTCCACAACACCCAGGTGTCGGGGGTGCCGAACAGGGCGTCGCCGCGCTCGGCGGCCTCGCGCACCCCGTCGACGTTGTCGAGGATCCATTGCAGCTTGCCGCCGGAAAAATAGGTCGCCGGCGGCAGGCCCGCCTTGCGGCGGATCACGTCGCCGCGGCCGTCTCGGTCCAGCGCGGACGCGATCCGGTCGGTTCGGGTGTCCTGCCATACGATCGCGTTGCAATAGGGTCTTCCGGTGCGCCGATTCCACACCAGTGTGGTTTCGCGCTGATTCGTAATACCAAGGGCAACAAGGTCTTTGGGCGAAAGATTGGCGCGGTTCAGCACCGATATCAGCACCGAGGACGTCCGCTCCCAGATCTCGACCGGGTCGTGCTCGACCCAGCCCGCCCGCGGCAGGATCTGCTCGTGCTCGAGCTGATGGCGCGCCACTTCCGCGCCGTCGTGATCAAAAATCATGCAGCGCGTACTGGTGGTGCCCTGGTCGATGGCGGCGATGAATTCAGCGGATTCGGCCAACTGCTCTCCTCGGGCTTGAGTGGGACGGTTGCAGCCAACGAGTCCATGATGGCCCACCCATCCGGCGGACACGTCAGCCCCTCGAGCTTGCGTTACCGGCGGGGAACCTGTTGCATCGGCGGTGTGGGCGAAGAGGTCAAACGCACCACGTATGACCGTGCGCAGCGACAGGAATACCGGCACAAGCTGCGGCTGTGTTTGGACGTCTTCGAGACGATGCTGGGGCAGTGCCGTTTCGAATGCGAGCAACCGCTCACCGGCATGGAGATCGAGTGCAACCTCGTCGACGCCGACTATCAGCCGGCCATGTCGAACCGGTACGTGCTGGAGGCCATCGGAGATCCGGCTTACCAAAGCGAATTGGGTGCCTACAACATCGAATTTAACGTCCCACCGCGGCCACTGCCCGGGCACACGGGCCTGGAGGTGGAGGCAGAGGTGCGGGCCAGCCTGAACGACGCCGAGGCCAAGGCCAATTCCGGCGGAGCCCACATCGTGATGATCGGCATCCTGCCCACATTGATGCCCGAGCACTTCAACGACAACTGGATGAGCGAGTCGAGACGTTACGCGGCCCTCAACGAGTCGATCTTCACCGCGCGCGGCGAGGACATCCCGATCAACATCTCCGGCCCAGAGCCGCTTAGCTGGCAAGCCGCGTCCATCGCGCCCGAATCGGCTTGCACCAGCATGCAATTGCATTTGCAGGTTGGGCCCGCCGATTTCGCCGCCAACTGGAACGCGGCCCAGGTGATGGCCGCTCCGCAGCTGGCGCTGGGGGCGAACTCCCCCTACTTCTTCGGCCACCAGCTGTGGTCGGAGACGCGCATCGAACTGTTCGAGCAATCGACCGATACCCGGCCCGAAGAGCTCAAGACCCAGGGCGTGCGGCCTCGGGTGTGGTTCGGGGAAAGGTGGATCGACTCTGTTCTCGACCTGTACCAGGAGAACATCCGCTACTTCCCGTCGCTGCTGCCCGAGGTTTCCGACGAAGACCCGGTCGCCGAGCTTGCCGCCGGTCGCACGCCGCGGCTTGCCGAGCTGCGCCTGCACAACGGCACGGTGTACCGGTGGAACCGGCCGGTCTACGACGTCTTGGAGGTGGACGGGGAAGGGCGCCCGCATCTGCGTCTGGAGAACCGGGTGCTGCCCGCCGGGCCGTCGGTCATCGACATGCTGGGCAATTCGGCGTTTTACTACGGCGCGCTGCGGACCCTGTCCGAGGACGACGACCCGCTCTGGAACAGGATGGATTTCGCTGCTGCACAAGCCAATTTCTTCGATGCGGCCCGTCACGGAATAGCGGCCCGGCTGCACTGGCCCGGCCTCGGCGAGGTGGGCGCTTGCGAACTGGTGTTGGACACTTTGCTGCCGATGGCCGACGAAGGGCTGCGCCGTTGGGGTGTCGACGTCCAGGTGCGCGACCGGTTCCTGGGTGTGATCGAGGGCCGTGCCCGGGCCGGCCGCAACGGAGCGAGCTGGCAGGTGTCCACCGTGCGTACGCTTGAGTCCACCGGAATGACCCGGCCCGCGGCACTCGCCGAGATGCTGCGGCGGTACTGCGAGCACATGCATAGCAACGAGCCCGTACATACCTGGGGTCGATAGGAGCAAAGGGGGAACCGTGTCGGAAATCATGGACTGGGACAGTGCGTACCGCGAAGAGGGCGAGTTCGAGGGCCCGCCACCGTGGAATATCGGTGAGCCGCAACCCGAATTGGCAGCGCTGATGGCGGCGGGGAAATTCCGCAGCGATGTGCTGGACGCCGGCTGCGGGTTCGCCGAGCTGTCGCTGGCGCTGGCGGCCCAGGGCCACACCGTGGTGGGCGTCGATATCACGCCGACGGCCGTCGCGGCCGCCACCAAAGCGGCCGCCGAACGGGGCCTGAGCACCGCCAGTTTCGTGCAGGCCGACATCACCTCGTTCAGCGGCTACGACGGCCGATTTTCCACGGTGGTCGATAGCACGCTTTTCCACTCGCTGCCTGTGGAGGGCCGCGACGGCTACCTGAGCTCGGTGCACCGCGCTGCTGCCCCGGGCGCAAGGTATTACGTGCTGGTCTTTGCCAAAGGCGCGTTCCCCGCCGAGATGGACCCCAAGCCCAATCAAGTCGACGAGAACGAGTTACGCGAGGCCGTGAGCAAGTACTGGACGGTCGACGAAATTCGGCCGGCCTACATCCACGCGCATATTCCCCCCATCGAGGACGCGCCGTTCGAGTTCCCACCGCACGACCGCGACGAGAAGGGCCGGATGAAGTTGCCGGCGTATCTGCTGACGGCGCACAAAGCCTGATCACACAGCGCGACTACACCGCCGCGGTTGCGGCACCCAACGCTTCGACGAAGACGTCCAGGTCGTCGGGCGTGGTGTCGACGTGCGGCGAAATCCGCAGCACGGGCGCGGTCAGCTCCAGCGGCGCCCGCTCGGGGGCGGCATAGGTCGTCAGGATCCGATGGGCGAGCAGCCAGTCCCGCACCGCTTTCGGGTTCGCCCCATCGATCGCAACCAGGGTGGTGATCGCGCTCGGCTCCTCGACCTCCTCGACCACGGCCCACCCCGGCACTTCGGCCAAGGCCGCCCGGCTCATCGCGCCCACCTCGGCCAAACGAGCGCGCACAGTCTCGGGTCCGTACGCGAGGTGCTCGCCGACTGCCACGGAAAAGCCAACGCGCGCAGCAACGTTCGCCTCGCCGAATTCCAGTTGCCGGGCCACCGGCAGCGAGGGCATGGTCAGTCGCGGTCGCAGCCGCTCCATCAGATCGCGGCGCACCGCCAAGAAACCGACCCCACGCGGACCGGCGATCCACTTGCGCGACGACGCGTAGGTCACGTCGGCGCCCACCGCGCAGTCCACCTGGCCCATTGCCTGGGCAGCGTCCACGACGAGCGGCAGTCCCAGCTCGCGGCAGAGATCCGCCACCATCGCCAACGGCTGCACCACACCGCTGTGGCTGGCGACCGCGGTGAGATGGACGAAGTCGGGCCGATCGGCGTCCAAGGCCAGCGCCGCATCGTCGAGCGCGACCCGGCCGTCATCCAGCGTCGGCAATAACCACCGGTCAAATCCGCGGGCGGCCAGCATGGCCAGGTTGGGACCGTATTCACCCGGCAGGCAGGCCACCGTGCGACCGGCCGCGGGCCAGCCGCCCAAGAACAGATCCAGCGCGTTCAGCGAGCCGGTGGTGAACACCACCTCGGCGTCGGTCATCCCGCACAGGGCGGCGCACGCCGCACGGCCGGCATCCAGCACGGGCGTGGCCGCCTCCGCCGCGACGTACCCGCCGACCTCGGCCTCGTTGCGCGCATGCCAGGCGGTGGCGTCGAGCACCGCGAAGCTCTGGCGGGAACAGGCCGCGTTGTCCAGGTGCAGCCCGGCCATCGTCGGGCGGGCCGCCCGCCATCGGTCGGCCAGGGACTCACTCGAGGTCACTTGACGGCCAACGACAGCCCGAAGTCGCCCGCGCGGTCGGTCCACCACCGGATCCGACGCAAACCGGCAGCGGCCAATTCGGCATTAACGCCATCGGGGCGGAATTTGCACGACACCTCGGTCAGCATCGCCTCGCCGGCCGCGAAGTCGACGGTCAGGTCGAGCGCGGCGATCCGCACCCGCTGAAAAACAGGAGAGCGCAACCACATTTCGATACGCTCCTCCTCGGCGTTCCAGCGGGCGACGTGCTCATACGAATCGGCAGCGAAATCGGCGTCGAGTTCCCGGTTGATCACCGCAAGCACGTTGCGATTGAACCGGGCCGTCACGCCGGCGGCGTCGTCGTACGCGCGCACCAGCCGCCCGGTGTCCTTGACCAGGTCGGTGCCGAGCAGCAGGCTGTCGCCCGGCCGCATCACCGCCGCCAGCGTGGCGAGAAATTCCGCACGCGGCCCGGGCGTCAGGTTGCCGATCGTGGAACCCAAGAAGACGAACAGCCGCCGCCCGCCCACGGGAATCTCGGTCAGGTGTTCCTCGAAATCCCCACAGACAGCCCGTATTTCGATACCCGGGTATTCGCGCTGAATGGCGGTCGCAGTCGCCGACAAGATGCCGGCGTCGACGTCGAACGGCACGAATCCGCGCAGCGATCCCCGATCGCGCAGCGCGTCCAGCAGCCGCCGAGTCTTCTCCGACGTCCCGGCGCCCAGCTCGACCAGGGTGTCTGCCTGGCTGGCGGCGGCGATATCGGCCGCCCGGGCGCGCAGGATACCGGCCTCGGCGCGGGTCGGGTAGTACTCGGGCAACCGGGTGATCTGGTCGAACAGGTCGCTGCCGACGGAATCGTAGAACCACTTGGGCGGCAACGACTTCGGTGTCTTCCGCAGGCCGTCGGACACGTCCCGACGTAACGCGTGATACGCCGAGTCGGCGGCCAGGTGGTTGGACAGCGTCAGCGTCATCGAGATCCTCTCCGGTGATCGATCGGGGTCACGGTCACGCCGTCGAACGTGACCTCGACCAGGTGCCTGTCCGGCACCTCTTCCCAGCCGGGTGCGTCGTCGTGGGGCTCGCTCGCCAGCACCACACCATCGTCGCGGCGCAAGATGTAAAGCGTGTCGCCCCAGGCGGTACCCAACAAGCGAGAGCCGTTGGCGGCCAGGACATTAAGCCGCGCGAGCGGGTCGGCCATGCCCACTTCGGCGATCGTTTCGCCCAGCGCGTCGAGTCCACGCTCGAAGACAACGGCCGCGAGTATCGCGCTGTCGCACAACGATTCCGCCGACCGGGTCACAGGCAACACCGAGCGGTCGACCACGCCGTTGTGCGACAGCAGCCAGCGACCGTCGGTGAACGGCGCGGTCGCGCTGACCTCGATCGGCATGCCGACGGTCGCCGAGCGCACCGCGGCCACCACGCAGTGACTGCGCAGTGCGGGGGCAACGGAATCGAAGGACGTGTCTCCCCACAGCGGCGCCGCGCTGCGCCAGCGCCTGAGCACCTCGCCGTCGAAGAACCCGACACCCCAACCGTCGGCGTTCATCAGGCCGTGCTTCTGGCGGCGCGGCGCATACGACTGCACCCGCAGCCCGCACGGCGGGTCGAGTACCAGCGAAGAGATGGTCACGTCGGCGCCGAGCCAACCCAGATGACGACACATCAGTCCGCCACATCCCAAGCCAACCGGACACCCGAGAAGATCTGTCGACGGTACGGGTGGTCCCAGTTGCGGAAGCTGGGACGCAGGATCGCGGCCTCGACGGCCCACGAGCCGCCCCGCAGCACGCGGTAATCGCCGCCGAAAAAGGGCTGCGAGTAGCGCTCGTAGATCATCGGGACGAAGCCGGGCCAGGGACGCAGCGGCGAGGCGGTCCATTCCCAGACGTCGCCCAGCATCTGCTCGACGCCGTAGGCCGACGCGCCGGCCGGGTAGGCGCCGACGGGCGCCGGACGCAGCGCACCCCCGCCAAGGTTGGCGAGGCCAACCGAAGGTGGCTCCGAACCCCACGGATAGCGCCGCCGCGCCTCGGCCGACGGATCCCAGGCGCAGGCCTTTTCCCATTCGATTTCGGTCGGCAGCCGCGCTCCCGCCCAGGCCGCGTAGGCCTCGGCCTCGAAGTAGGTGACATGCTGTACCGGCTCCTCGGCGGGAATGTCCTCGATATAGCCGAACCGCACGCGGGTTCGCCCGTCGGGACCCCAAAACTGTGGTGACGCGAGACCCGCGCTCTGACGGTGCTGCCAGCCGCGCTCCGACCACCACCGCGGCTGATCGTAGCCGCCGTCGTCGATGAACTGTCGCCATTCGCCGTTGGTAACGGGCACCCGACCGATCCGGAACGCAGGGAGGTCGACAACGTGTGCGGGACGTTCGTTGTCGAGCGAGTACGGCTCGTCCGCTGCGTCCACGCCCAGGACGAATGGCCCGCCGGGAATCAACACCGACGTGCCGGCCAGCCCGGGCCGGCCCGCGGGCAGGGCGCACCCGTCACGCAGTAGCGGCGCGCCGGCGCGCAGGTTCAGCGCCTGCAGCATGGTCTCGTCATGCTGATTTTCGTGGCTGACGACCATCCCGAACACAAAATCCGAGCCCTCGTCGGGCAGGGCATCCAGCGCATCGAGCACCGCGGACCGCACGGTCCGGCAATACGACCGTGCCTGCTCAGGAGCTAACAGCGGTAGGTCAACGCGACTGGCCCGCGAGTGGACGAACGCGTCGTAGAGGCCCTCGATGTCAGGCGGCAACATCCCGGGCCGGCGCGGGTCGCCGCCCCGCAACAGCCACAGCTCTTCCTGCTGCCCGATGTGCGCCAGGTCCCACACCAGCGGGCTCATCAACGGGTCGTATTGGCGGCAGAGCTCGGCGTCGTCGAGATCGACCAGCCGCAACGTCCGCGTTCGCGCCCGCGCCAAATCGTCGGCAAGCCCCTGCCTGGAAGTCACGGCCCCCCTTGCGAGCATCGGGCGACCCGCGAAACCTCGGCCGCGATCCCGTGGGCGATCACCTCGTCGGAGAAGTCATCGCCGGGACATCGGCCCTGCTCGACGTTGCTCGCCAACCGCTGCATCGCGTCGGTAAGCCCCGCCGGCGCCTTCTCGGCCGCGACCGCCACGCACGCGTTGGCGGCCTGGTAGAGCCGCCGGTCACGCAGGCCGACCCTGGCCGCGGTGTCCCAGGCGGTGGCAACCGGTTCGACCGCCCCGGCCGCGACGTCGGCGGCGACCGGGTCGTCGAGCAACACCACCAGCGTGAACACCACGGCCGGCCAAAACGCGTCCGGCACGGAGTCGAGGTAGCGGATCTCCAGCCACTGCCTGGGGCGCACCGGGGGAAAGAGCGTGGTCAGGTGGTATTCCAGGTCGGCAACAGTTGGCCGACGA
>NZ_JAFBAT010000092.1 GCF_019247615.1 Mycobacterium sp.
CCAAGAATGCGGCGGCCCGGCCGGTGATGAGCGGCAGATCGAAGAATCTTTGCAGACCCGCCGGCGCCGCGCAGGTCGCCGGATCGCGTTGACGCAATGCGCGGCCGTCGCGACGATCCCGGGATTGCTCCGCAAGCCGGCTTGCACGCTTTCCGGCTGCCACCCTTTTTGCTCACAAAGGTGTCCGGGTTGCCGGGCACCTCGATCTCGTAGCGTTCGCCCGCAGGACCGAACGACCAAGGAGGATCAAGGCTTTCAGATCCCATCAGCCAGTTGACGGTGATTTGCGCAGCGGCGACGTGCCGATGATCTCGCCGACATCCCGGCCGCTCTTGGCCTCCGAATGCACCCAGCAGCCGACGAGTTCGAGTTCGGGGAGTTCCAAAACTCCTTTGATGGCGGCAGCACCGACGGACCCGGTTGCCCACTGGATGACTCGCAGCGTCATATCCGTTGGCCTCCTGTCCGCGAGCAGGCGCTCAATCGCGAGCCTCGACCACCCAGTAGCCGTGCTCGGCGTATCGCGACCGCATGGCCTTCTTGTCGTACTTGCCGACGCTGGTGCGCGGAATCTCGTCCACGAACGTCCATCGCTCGGGCAGCCACCAACGAGCGACCTTGTCGGAGAGAAACATTCGCAGATGTTCGGCGCTGGCCGACGCGCCGGGCTTGGTCACGACGACCGCGAGCGGCCGTTCCTGCCACCGCTCGTCCGGAACCCCCACGACCGCGGCCTCCAGCACGTCGGTATGTCCGACCAGGCAGTTCTCCAATTCGACGGAAGAGATCCATTCGCCGCCGGACTTGATGACGTCCTTGGCGCGGTCGGTGAGGGTGACGAAGCCGCGCTCGTCGATCCGGCCGACGTCGCCGGTGCGCAACCAACCGGAGTCGAACTTGGCGTCGTCGCGTCCGAGGTAGTAGGAGCCGGCGATCCACGGCCCGCGGACTTCCACCTCGCCGACGGCCTTGCCGTCGTTGGGCAGCACCTCGCCGTGGTCGTTGACGATCCGCATCTCCACACCGCACACGGGTTGCCCCTGAGTCGCACGGAACGCCCAGTGCTGATCCTCCGGGGTTCCGGGCGGCGGCCAGGCCATGGTGGCCATCGGCGAGGTCTCCGTCATCCCCCACAGTTGCCGGATCTGAACGCCGTGTTTTTCCTCAAAGGTCCGCATCAGCGACACCGGAACCGCCGAGCCACCGCACACCACGAGGCGCAGCGAGGACAGGTCGTGGTCGGGGTCGTCCTCGAAGCGATGCATGACGTCGTTCCAAATGGTGGGGACGGCGCCCGCCACCGTGGGCCGCAGCGTTTGCACCATGTCGATCAGCGATAGGGCATCGAGATGGCAGTCGGGCAATACCAGGTCGGCCCCGGCCATCAGCGCCGCGTACGGCAGCCCCCAGGCGTTGGCGTGAAACATCGGCACGATCGGCAGCACGCTGTCGTCGGCCCCCACGCCGATGCCGTTGGCGGTACAGGCCCCCATGGCGTGCAGGAAGCTCGAACGGTGGCTGTACACCACGCCTTTGGGGTTGCCGGTGGTGCCACTGGTGTAACACATTGCGGCCGCAGACTTCTCATCGATCCGCGGCCAGTCAAACTCGGTCGACTCGCCGCCCACCACGTCGGCGTATCGCACCACGGTCTTGCCCGACCCCTCCAGCGGCCCCGTGTCGCCCTCTCCCACCAGGATCACGGTATGGACCGTCTCGAGGTTGCCCAGCACGGGTGCGAACAGTTTGGTCAGCGACGCGTCGACCAACACCACCCGGTCTTCGGCCTCGTTGGCGACGTAGGCGATCTGCTCCGGGAAAAGCCGGATGTTCAGCGTGTGCAGCACCGCGCCCATCGCGGGCACCGCGAAGTAAGCCGCCAAGTGTTCCGTGTTGTTCCACATGAACGTCGCTACCCGCTGGTCTCCGGTGATGCCGAGTCGGCGCAACGCGTTCGCCAGCCGTGCCGCCTGTTCGTGCAGTTCGTGATAGCTCGTGCGCCGGTAGCCGCCGCCGGTGGCGGTGGTGACCGTGCGGGCGCCGTGGACGCCGCAGCCGTGCCGCATGATGGCGGTGATCGTCAGCGGAAAGTCCTGCATCGTGCTGTCCATCGAGGTACCGCCTTGGGGAGTCTGCGCACCGCCTGATGTGCGGTCGGGCGAATGCTATCGCCGCGCCCGGCTGTGAGAAACCGGTTCGCCCGACAACACGCGTTTTACTCCCGCCGAGCGGTCTACCCGGCTTCGGCCGCGGCACATGACGCGGCGATCCGGGCAACCGACACCACTGTGACGTTGCCGGAATAGTCGCCGACGTACAGGTGTCCGGCATTGGGCCCCTCGACCACACACGACGGCTGGCTTGCGACCTCGACGGTGCCGATGACGTCCAGGGTGAGCGTGCACAGCACGGCGACGCTCTCGTCGCTGGCGAGGTAGGCGCGCTTCCCGTCGCCGCTGAGCGTCAACCCCGTGAAGATGCCACCGAGCTCGCCGAGCTTGCGCGTGGCCGTGAGCTTGGCGGCCCGGGTGTCGACGAGGTCGACGACCGTGCCCCAGTCCGAAGCGCAACTGGCCACGTAGACGGTGGACCCGTCGGGACCGAGCGCGACGTCACGGATCGGGAACCCGATTTCGACAGTGTCGAGGACGCGCCGCCGGTGCGCGCCAATCACGACGAGCCGCCCGCCGGCCGGCCCGTTGGTCCCCACGTACAGGCGGCCGCCGTCCGGGCTGACGCACACGCAGTCGGTGGTGGTTCCCGGCTCGACCGGCAAATCGATCGCCGCCAACCCGCCGGTGGTGGTGTCCAAAACGGCGACGTCGGCACCGCGGGCGCCGTTCCGGGTCGCATACACGTGCTTGCCGTCCGGGCTGGCCGCCAGGTCGCTGACGCTCAGGGCCAGCGGGTGCGTCGCGATGACGGAATTGGTCGATGCGTCGATGACCGTGATCGAGTCGTATGCGGGCGACACGGTGCTGACGTACGCACGGCTGGCTTCGTGACCGCCGAAGGCGATCGCGAACGGCTCGTCAAGGCCGGCGACGGTCTCCACGACCTCATAGCTGGCGGTGTCGATGACCGAGACGGTGTCGTCGCCGTAGTTGGTCACCATCAACATGGCGCCGTCCGGGCTGGCGGCGATGCTGCTGATCGGGCCGTTGCCCGGCCGGATGATGTGGCGGATGTCGCCCACGGGCGCTCCAGAGTTGTTCACATCGGTCATGCGGCACCGCCTTCACGCGTTCGTGGTAGTCCGCGGCCGCGACCCGGACGGCCCTGGATAAACCGGGGTTCAGCACCAATTGGTGGCTGCTTTGAAATAAATTTTACCGACCGAATTCCGGGCGAAAAGAATTCAAGTCGCGCGCCGGCGAGAAGGCGCCACCCGCCGCTTATGCGCCGCTTAGATTACCGATTTTGAATGCGGCAGGAGTGAGTCGGTGGCGAACAGCGAGTCGGCACTCTGCAAGCATGATCACCCAACCTGGCAAATCGGCGGCGCCCGCTAGCGAGACGCGGCGAAACTGAGAATTCTGAGAATTAACGCCGCAGATGAGGTAGAGGTCACATTTCGGCCCGAGCGTTTCAGAGTGCGTCGTGGTCGCGTTCACCGGTCCGGATGCGGATCACCTGTTCTGCCGGTGAAATCCACACCTTGCCGTCGCCGATCTTCCCGGTGCGCGCCGCGCCGATGATTGCGTCGACGACGCGGTCGGCAAACTCCTCGGCGACGAGCACCTCGACCCGGACCTTCGGAACGAACTCGACCGCGTACTCGGCTCCGCGGTAGACCTCGGTGTGCCCGCGCTGTCTGCCGTATCCCTGAACTTCCGTGACGGTGAGGCCCAGGACGCCGGCGGACTCCACGGCGTGCCGGACGTCATCGAGTGTGAAGGGCTTGACGATCGCGGTGACCAGCTTCATGGCAGGCGCCTCAATCGTCGACCGGCTCGGCGGACTTGACGGCCGTGGCTCGCGCCGCCCCCGACGGCTCGAGCCGCCGGCCCGTCACCAGCGTGTCATCGGGGTAGGCCTCCTCGTCGTGCACACCGATGTCGCCGGTTTCCAGGACCTCGTCGGGCAACCGCAGCTTCATGAACAGACCAAGGACCCGCAGGATGACGAACGTGACCAGGGCATCCCAGACGATGACCGTGCCCGCGGCGCCGGCCTGGATCAGTATCTGTTTGGGATGGTGACCGTACAACCAACCGGCGTAGGTCACGTCCGTCCCCGTGCTGCCACCCAGGTAGACGACGATCTTCGGGTCGGCGAGGACCCCGACGAGCAACCCGCCCGCCAGGCCCGCCACGCCGTGGGTGTGGAACACGCCCAGGGCGTCGTCGACCTTCTTGAACAGCCTCGTCCGGCCGAGCCAGTTCCAGGACATCCAGACCAGCGACGAGGCGACGACGCCGATGATCATCGCGCCGAAGCTGTTCACATAGCCGGCTGCCGGGGTGATCGCGACGAGGCCGGTGATCATGCCGTTGACCGCGCCGAGGAACGTCGGCTTGCGCGCCTTGCTCGCGAAGATGTCCCAAATCACCCAGGTGAGCAGGGCGACGGCCGTGGTGAGGTTGGTGTTGAGCACGGCCAGCGACGCGTCGGCCCCCGAGAAGTACGGGTCCCCGCCGTTGAATCCATTCCAGCCCAGCCACAGGACCCCGGCACCGACAGCGGCCATGGGCAGGTTGTTCGGCACCGCGCGTTCGCGGTCCCGCGCCAACCTCGGGCCGATCACCGCGGCGGCGACGAACCCGGTCGTTCCGGCCGCCAGGTGGATCACGTAGCCACCGGAGTAGTCCAGGGCGCCCGCCTGGGCCCACCAGCCCCCGCCCCAGAGCAGGAATGCGTTGACCGAGTAGGCCAACGTCGACCACAGCGGCACGAAGATCAGCCACACCTTGAAGCTCATCCGGCCGATCACGCTGCCGAGGAACAGCAGCGGGGTGATGCCGGCGAACACGAACTGGAAGTACGCGAGGGTGGTCTCGGAGAACCGGAAGGACGGCATGGTGCCGTCCAACAGCGGTATCCACGCGATCTGCTGGTTGTTGCTACCCAGGATCGTGTGCGGAATTCCGACCGCCGCTCTCAGGATGCCCGGGCCGAGCTTGAGCGGCTGGCCGAAGCCCATCTTGAAGCCCCAGAGCACCCACACGACCAGTACCAGGGAGAACCCGGTGAAGGCCATCAGCATGGTGTTGACGGCCCACTTCCGCTGCACGATGCCGCCGTACAGAACGGCGATGCCTGGAATGCTCATCAGGCCGACCAGGGTCGCCGCCACCAACTGCCAGGCGTTGTCTCCGGGGTTCAGCCAGTCGGGATAAGGCAACATGGTTCAGACACACCCCAATTCAGCGCAATGCGATAGTGACGCTCTGGACTGGCAAAGCCTCCGATGGGAATGTTTCGTATGTGTGTGCCCCGGTTTAAATATTGATTTCGTTCCCGGGTGGCTAGCTGAAGTGGGTCTGCGGTCTCCGCAGGGTGGCACCATCGACGATGATGTCGAGCTTTTCGTTGTAGAAGGCCACCAAGCCGGCAATCTGGCCGACCGCCGGCAGCGGATAGTGGTAGGTCCACGCCAGGTCCGGGTGCACGAGCTGCCCTGTTCGGACCGACCAGTAGCCCGACGTCGTTCCCTTGTACGGGCACAGCGTCCGGGTCGGGCTGGGTTCCAGATGCTCGAAGGCAACGTCGGTAGGGTCGATGTAATACCTTGTGGGCAAGCCTGTTTCGAACAGCAACACAGGAGACATGGTGTCCGCCAACGTGATTCCGTCGAGCTCGACTCGCACGTGCCGGTGCGAGCGCAGCGCGTCGACCCGCGAATACGGGTTGCGCGGGTGGCCGTAGATCTGCTCGTCTTCCTCGAACCAGCGCAACGGATCCCAATCCAATCGCACGGTGCCCGCCACCGGGCTGTCGCTGTCCGCGTCGAACACCCGCGCCGCCGAGGGGTAGGTCTGGTCGGCGCCGACCAGGGAATGCAGCCGCGACGGACCGAACTGCACTTTCTGCGGGTGGTTTTCGTCGCGCAGGAATTCCATCCGGACATCGGCCAGCGGCACGTAATATGCCGGGTAGTAAGGGATTTCCCACACATAGCGGGCCGCGGTGGTGTCGAACAGCAGCTGATTGCCGAGGTAGCCGCGGACCCGACGCGGTGCGGGCTCGATCCGTCCGCGCGCGGCGGCCACCTGTGGGAAGTCGCGGCCTGCAACATCGCTAGTCATGTCTGATCCTTCGAGGCCAGCCCGGCCGGCGCGTGGGCGATCGCCTTATGGATCGCGTCGGCCAGCGCCAGGGCGCTCTCCTCGGTGAGTTCGAGAGCGACCCGCGCCGCCGGGCCCAGCCGCGGGTTGATCACGTCGATGTTGACCGTGTGGCCGTAGGGCGCGTGGACGGGGTGGTCGACGTAGACCGTCGCGCGGTCGGCGCCGAACCAGCCCGTGGCGCCCTTGCCGCTGCCGTCGATCCGAACATGTTCGGTCAGGTATGTGCACATGCGTTGGGACGCCTAGCCTTTCAGGTAAGTGGCGAAGAATTCGTCGATGTGTCGCCAGCCGTCGACCGCCGCCTCGGGGCGATACGCCGGCCGGTCCACGGAGAAGAATGAATGGCCCGCGCCCTCGTAGGAGTGAAACTCGTGCGGCTTGTTCAGCTTAATCAGCTCGGCGTCCAGCGTGGCCACCGCGGCGGGCGCCGGGAACCTGTCGTCGGCGCCGAACAGGCCCAGTAGTGGGCAGCTCAGGCTCGCCGCCAGCTGCAGGATCGGTTTCATGGACTTGGGCATGCCCTCGGGCGGATCCTCGACGATGAACGCGCCGTAGCAGTCCACCGCCGCGTCGAACGACAGCGAACACGCGGCCAGGTATGCGTGCCGCCCGCCGGAGCAATGCCCGATGACGCCGAACTTCCCGTTCGCGCCCGGTAGGGAACGCAGGTGCTCGACGGCGCCCGCGACGTCGCCGACCAGTCGTTCGTCGGGCACCCCGCCGGCGGCCCGGGCGGCCGCCGCGGCGTCGTCGGGAGCGGCGCCGGGGGCCTCGCGGGAGTAGAGGTTCGGCGCCACCGCGTGGTAGCCGTTGACGGCGAGCCGGCGGACGAACTCCTTGGTCTCGCGGTCGTAGCCGGGCATGTGGTGGATCCACACGATCCCACCCCGCGATCCCTCGGGGATCGGGCTGGCCCGGTAGGCCTCGATTTCGTCGCCGCCGTGGCCGGTGACGGTGATCGTTTCCGCGCGGATGGCGTCTGGGCTGAGCGCGTTCATCGCTGCTCCTTGAATTAGCGCACCGGAATGCGGAGCGCATGGATCGCCCCGACGGAACCAACCTAGCCGAATAGCGAAACGGCGAATCCCCTCCGGCACCGATCCTGCGGTTGCGCCTGATCGCTGGTAAACGGACACCTCGGGGTGCAAGATTGTTCCTCAAGCAGGCCAAACCGGGAAGGACTGGCGTTGACGACCGAAACAAGCACGGCCGAGTCGGGCACCGCGCCGGCCAAGTTGCGTGCGGTGGTGGCCGACGACGAAACCCTGCTGCGCGAAGGCTTGGCCAGCCTGCTGGACCGTTCCGGGTTCTCCGTTGTCGGCCAGGTGGGCACCGCCGTCGAGTTGCTCCCGCTGGTTCGCCAATCCAAGCCGGACGTGGTCGTGGTGGATATTCGGATGCCGCCCACTCACACCACCGAGGGGCTGGAAGCCGCCAGGGTGATCCGCGAGGAGCTGCCCGACACCGGGATCCTGGTGCTGTCCGCGTATGTCGACGTCGAACACGCGATGGAACTGCTGGCCAGCGGCCGCGGGATCGGCTACCTGCTGAAGAGCCGCGTCACCGATGTCACCGATTTCGTCGACACCCTGCAGCGGATAGCGAAGGGCGCCTCGGTGGTCGATCCCGCGGTGGTGCAGGAGCTCGTTTCCGGGCGGCGGCGCGACGATCCGCTCTCGGCGTTGTCGCCGCGCGAGCTGGAGGTGCTGGAGTTGATGGCCGAGGGCCGTTCCAATGCCGGCATCGCGCGCCGGATCTGGGTGACCGAGGGCACGGTCGAAAAGCACGTCCGCAGCATCCTGACCAAGCTCGGCTTGCCTGAGACCGACGACGACCACAGGCGGGTCCGCGCGGTCATCACGTTTCT
>NZ_JAFBAT010000167.1 GCF_019247615.1 Mycobacterium sp.
CCGCAGATGGTGATGTGCGCCAGCTCAACACCCAGCTCCAGGAGGCGATCGGCAATCCAAGGACCGTTTGCATCTTGGACGCGTCCGGTGAGGACTTCTGTTCCCGTCACCACGATGCCGGCGCGTGCGCTCACGGCCCCGAGCCTACGCATCAACTACCGTGAAGCCGTGGCGCAGGCTCCGCGAACTCGCTACGCACGCTGCGGCGACATGGACATCGCCTACCAGGTCATGGGCGACGGCCCGAACGACGTACTCGTGATTTCCGGCCCGTCCATTCCGATCGACTGCATCGATGGCGAGCCGTCCATGCATCGTTTTCATCGACGGCTGGCGTCCTTCAGCCGAATGATTCGTTTCGATCTACGCGGAATGGGCCTGTCCTCGCGGGTTCCCTCTCGCGACCTCCTGGGACCGCGGTTCTGGGCTGAGGACGCGATTTCCGTCATGGATGCGGTCGGATGCGACGAGGTGTCCGTCCTCGCGCCCGGTTACAACGCGATGGCTGGGCTTGTCCTGGCCGCCGATCATTCAGAGCGGGTGCGCAAGCTGGTGGTCCTCAATGGCACCGCACGCATACACTGGGCGCCCGATTATCCGGTCGGCGCGCCGTTGAGCAGCTCCGGCCCCTTTATGACGGTCGCCATGGAGACCGATGCCCTCGAGCGCGGCTTCGACGTTTTGGGGATCGTCGCGCCTAGCGTCGCCGGCGACGATGCGTTCCGCGCGTGGTGGGACTACGCCGGAAATCGGGCTGCGTCGCCGAGCATGGCGCGTGCGGTCGGCGAAGTCGTGGCGGGGGCGGATGTCCGTGAGACGCTCGCGCGGATCGCCGCACCGACGTTGATCGTGCACCGCGCAGACGCGCGCTTCATTCCGGCTGCGCAGGGTCGCTACCTCGCCGAGCACATCGCGGAGTCGCGCTACATCGAGCTACCCGGCGCGGATTCGCTGTATTGGGTCGGGGACTCCGCGCCGATGCTCGACCAGATCGAGGAGTTCATCACCGGTGTGCGCGGGCTCGCTGATGCGGAGCGGGTTCTCACCACAATCGTCTTCACCGATATCGTCGGCTCCACCGAGCGGGCCGCGGCCCTCGGGGACGACCGGTGGCGCGACACGCTGGACAACCACGACATCATCGTGCGTCGTGAGCTGCAGCGGTTCGGTGGTCGCGAAGTGAACACCGCCGGAGACGGGTTCGTGGCGACGTTCGCCAGCCCGAGCGCAGCGATCGCATGCGCGAACGAGATTGTCGACGCTGTCCGCACTTTGGGCGTCGAAGTGCGGGTGGGCATTCATGCGGGCGAGGTGGAGGTTCGCGGCGCGTTGAAGAACGACATCGCGGGCTTGACAGTGCACATCGGCGCACGGGTGGCGGCGCTGGCCGAAGCCAGCGAGGTGCTGGTGTCCTCCACCGTGCGCGACATCGTCACCGGTTCGCGGCATACCTTCGCCGACCGTGGCGCGCACGCGCTCAAAGGGGTGCCGGGCTACTGGCGGGTGCACGCGCTGATCAGAGATCGGGTGACAGTCAGGCCTTAGCGGCCCGGCTGACCCGGCTCACCCGGCTGGCCGGGCTGGCCGGGCTGGCCCGGCTGGCCGCCGGGCCCGGGTGCGCCGCCCGCGCCGCCTTCTCCGCCCGCGCCCGGCTCACCTCCCGGAGCGCCGCCCGCGCCGCCGTCGCCGCCTCGTCCGCCGTCACCACCGGCTCCACCTTCGCCCCCGGCACCTCCAATACCGCCGGCTCCCCCGGCACCGCCGGCACCCCCGGCTCCTCCGGCACCGCCGCGTCCTCCGGCACCGCCGGGTCCCCCCGGTGCGCCGACACCGTCTGTGGTTGGCTTGTCACTGTCCATGCCGTGGGCACCTGCCTCCCTGATAGGACACCAAGTTTCAAGCAGTTGGCGTCAAGCCAGTCTAAGCGGGCCGAGCCGACCAACGAACCGAGTCGTCGAAACCCCGCATGGATCAGCGGAGCGCGACAATGGGCGGATGATCGTCGCAGAGGTAGTGCAGGCCGACATAACCCAGCTGGAACTCGACGCCATCGCCAACGCTGCCAACACCCAACTCCGGCACGGCGGCGGCGTCGCCGCGGCAATCGCCCGCGCGGGCGGGCCCGAGGTGCAACGCGAGTCGAACGAGAAGGCCCCCATCGGGCTCGGTGAGGCGGTCGAGACCACGGCCGGTGACATGCCCGCGCGGTACGTCATTCACGCGGCGACGATGGAGCTCGGGGGCCCGACGTCGGCCGACATCATCACCCGCGCCACCCACTCCACGCTCCGGAAGGCCGACGAACTCGGCTGCCGCTCCCTGGCGCTGGTGGCGTTCGGCACGGGTGTCGGCGGCTTCCCGCTCGACGACGCCGCACGGCTGATGGTCGACGTCGTCCAGAAATACCGGGCGACTTCACTGCAGAAGGTGGTGTTCGCCGTCCACGGTGACGAGGCCGAGCAGGCGTTCCTGAAGGCGGTGCACGGCTAACCGTCGGACAGATGGCGCTCGACCGAGGCGACCTTCTGAGTCATGGCGTCCTTGGCTCCAGGTCGCCAGTCCGCCTTGATCACCGTGCTGACCCGGGGCGCGCGAGCAGCCACCGCCTCGACCGCGTGCTGCACGACTGTCATCACTTCTTCCCAGGTCTCGCCTTCGACCACGGTGAACATCGAATCCGTCTTGTTGGGCAGGCCGGATTCGCGGACCACCCGTACCGCAGCGGCAACGATTTCGCCGACGTCCTCGCCAACCCCGAGCGGAGTCACGGAGAACGCGACGAGAACGGACACCTGACGAGCGTACTTAACCATTTCGCGGCGCTGCTGGCAGCATCGAGGGTCATGCGGGTTCTGGTGCAAAGGGTCTCGTCGGCGGCGGTGTCGGTGGCTGGTGAGGTGGTGGGCGTCATCCGGCCCGACGGTCAGGGCCTGCTCGCATTCGTCGGTGTCACCCACGGGGACGACGCCGAGAAAGCGCGGCGGCTCGCCGAAAAGCTATGGTATCTAAGGATACTCGACGACGAACGGTCTGCGGCGGATGTCGGCGCGCCGGTCTTGGTCGTCAGCCAGTTCACCCTGTACGCCGATACTGCAAAGGGCCGCCGGCCGTCATGGAACGCGGCGGCGCCCGGTGCCGTCGCCGAGCCGCTCGTCGCAGCTTTTGCGGAAGCGTTGCAGGAACTGGGAGCTCACGTGCAACGCGGCATATTTGGGGCGAACATGCAGGTCGAGTTGGTCAACGACGGCCCGGTGACACTGATTTTGGAGCTCTGACAATATTGCTGCGAGTACCTTGGTCATGTCGGGTTCGTCTGGCGAATTTGGACGGGAGGGCTATGACCACGCCGCCTGAATTTGGGTCACTGCGATCCGAGGACGATCAGTGGGACATCGCGAGCAGCGTCGGTTACACCGCCTTGCTGGTGGCGGGCTGGCGCGCGCTGCATGCGGCGAGTCCGCGACCGCTGGTCCGGGACGAGTACGCGAGAATCTTCATCGCAGCCTCACGGGACCCATATCTGGCGGGCGTGCTTGCCAATCCGGGGACCTCCGACGACGAGACGGCCTTTCCCCGGCTTTACGGCGTGCAGACCCGGTTCTTCGACGACTTCTTCACGTCCGCCGGTGAGGCGGGCATTCGGCAGGCGGTGATTGTCGCCGCCGGATTGGACTCCCGGGCGTATCGGCTTGAATGGCAACCGGGGACAACGGTTTTCGAAGTCGATCTGCCGAAGGTCCTGGACTTCAAGGGGCGGGTGCTGGACCAGCATGGCGCCGCTCCCAAAGCTCGCCGGGTGGAGGTCGCGGCCGATTTGCGCACCGACTGGTCGAGGACACTGGAAGCCGCGGGCTTTGACACGGAAAGCCCCAGCGCCTGGTCGGTGGAGGGAGTGCTGCCCTATCTGACCGACGAAGCGCAGAATCACCTCTTCACCCGGGTCAGCGGGCTCAGCGCCCCGCGCAGCCGAATCGCCATCGGCGCGCTCGGCACGCGCTTGGATCGCGAACAGCTTGCGGCCCTCGAAACGGAGCATCCCGGGGTCAACATGTCGGGCGACGTGGATTTCTCGGCCCTGACCTACGAACCCAAGAGCGATCCCGCGGAATCGCTTGTCGCCCATGGCTGGGCGGTGGAACCCGTCCGCAACACGCTCGCGCTCCAGGCCGGCTACGGGATGACCCCGCCGGAGGTGGACGTCAAGATCGACGCCATCATGCACTCGGAATACATCACGGCGAGCCGGCCGGGGTGAGCCGGGATGGCGATGAACTCGAGGCTCTCCGCCGCCGGCGCCGACAAGCTCCCCGGAGCACGGAAATTAGGGCCTGAGCAGAATCTTCACCTCGGCACCCGGGCGTGACCCTGCGGTTGCGTAGCCTTTCGCCGCTTCGTCCAACGGCAACGTGGTGGTGCAGATGCCGTCGACGTCGAGCCGGCCGGACACCAAGAGCGGGATGAGCTCCGGCCAGGTGCGCTGGACGGGCGCGGTCGTCATCCGCAATGTGATGCTGCGAATGAGGCAGCCCAGCGCGGGCATCGGGAACGGCTGCATGTCGTGCACACCGACTACCGAAACCGTGCCGCCCGGCCGCACCGCGTTGAGCGCGTCGGTCATGGACGCATCCGTGCCGACCGCGTCGATCACCGAGTCGGCGCCACGTCCGCCGGTGGCGTCGACGATGGCCGCTGCTGCGGGCGACGCAATGGGTGTCGCCCCCCACCGCGCGGCACGCTGCAGGCGTCCTTCGACGCGGTCGGCCGCGAAAACCGTTGCCGCGCCCTGGGAAAATGCGCTGCGCAGCGCGCATAGGCCAACCGCGCCCAGCCCGATCACGGCGACGGTGCCGCCGAAAGGAATATCAGCTCGCTGGGCCGCAGCCCAGCCGGTGGCGAGGTTGTCGGTCAGCAGCACCGCCTGCTCCGTGCTGATTCCCTCCGGCATCTTGAGGAGCTGAAAGTCGGCGGCCGGCACTGCGAGCAGATCGGCCTGCGCACCGGGAAGCACACCGCCGCCGAAGATTTGAAAGCCGGAGTAGCACATGACCGGGTCCCGGGTGGCGCACCCGGGGCAGGCCCCGCAGCCAGTCACCGACGAGACCATGACCGGGTCTCCCGCCTTGACCGTGTGCACCTCGGGCCCGGTCTCGACGACCGTGCCGACCGCTTCGTGCCCGAGCGCCATGGGCCCTGCGAGCGGATAGTCGCCCTCGTAGAAATGCAGGTCCGATCCGCAGATGCCGGCGGCGGTCACGGCAACGATTGCGCCGTCGGGGCCGGGAAGCATCGGATCGGGGCAAGTGTCGACCCGAATGTTGGCAGGCCCGTCGAGAACTACCGTACGCATATCGGGTGGCTCACTTCCTCTGCCGCGCGCTCATTCTTTATTGCGCACAATGAATTGCGACCAGTCCGGCTCGCGGACCGCGGCCCAGTACTCGTGGAGTCGCCATGGGCTGACGGTGTGGATCTCGCCGTCGGCGTTCTTGAAGTACGAGTGTTTGACGGCGGGGTGCGACCACACCATCTTCTTGATTTCGGCCTGCGTCCGTTCATGCCACTCGGCGGCCGCCTCGGCCGTCGGCTCCATCGAATGCAGGTCATCTTCGACGAGACGCTCGAGACACCGGTTGATGTAGCGCATTTGGAGTTCGGATTGGAAGATCAGGCTTCCGCCGTGGGCAAGGTGTGTTCCCGGTCCGTAGATGATGAATAGGTTGGGGAACTCCGGGACGGTGATGCCGAGGTACGCGTACGGGCGTCGTCCCCACCTCCGGTGCAGGTCAATCCCGTTACGGCCAAGGATTTTCAGCGGCCAGAGCACGTCGGTGTGCCGGAATCCGGTGGCGTAGATGATGACGTCGGCATCGTGGGTCGTTCCGTCTTGGGTGATGACGCCGTGGGCCGCGATCTGCCGAATCGGTGTGCGCACCAACTCGACGTTGTCCCGTTGCAACGTCCGCAACCAGCTGCCGTTGTCCTGCAGCGTCCGTTTGCCCGTCGCGGGGTAGTCGGGCAAAACCTTGGCCAGGAGCTCGAGGCCGTCGCCGATCTGGTCGGTGATCCACTGCGTGAACATCATTCGGGCGGCAGCGTTGATGTCGCTGACGGCGTAATCCTGATCGGCGTAATCCGGGTCGGCGCGCGCGGCGTCGAGGCCCTTGTCGGCGCCCGGCCACAGCACGAGGAATCGATACCAGCGGCCGTAGAACGGAAGGTGGCGCATCGCCCAGCGCATACCGTCGCCGACCTCGTCGTGATACATCGGGTTCGGAAACATCCACTGGGCGGTGCGCTGGAAAACGGTGAGCCGGTCGACGGTGCCGGCGATGGCGGGTGCGATCTGGAATCCGCTGGCGCCGGCCCCAATGAGCGCGACCCGCTTGCCCGTGAGGTCGACGGAGTGATCCCAGGCCGCGGAATGAAACGAGCGGCCCGCGAAGCCGTCGGCACCGTCGATTTCAGGGAGATGCGGCCTACTGAGCTGACCGACCGCAGTGATCAGGGCTCGCGCACGCATGGTTTCGGTCTGCCCGTCTGCCGCGCGCAGCGCGACGTTCCACATGCCGTCGTGATCGCTCCACTCGGCCGCTACGACCTCGGTGTTCCACCGCACACGCTTGGCCAGGTCGTGCTTGGTCATGACATCGGCGAAATAGGCTTGCAGCTCATGCTGTTCGGCGAAGAAGTGCGTCCAATCGTTGTTGGGTTCGAAGCTGTAGCAGTAGAAGTGGTTTGCGACGTCGACCCGCGCGCCGGGATAGCTGTTTTCCCACCATGTTCCGCCAGGCCCGGGGTTCTTCTCCACGATCGTGAAGGGGATGTTGGCTTGTTGCAGGCGGATCCCCGCCAGGATGCCGGATTCGCCGCAACCGACGACGAGGACCGGCAGCTCGGCGGTCGATTCGGTCGGCAGTGTCGCCGGGCGGCGAGGATCGACTCCCTCGAGGTCCATCTCTTCCAGGATCAGCGGTAGGTAGTCGTCGGTGACGTGCTCGCAGGCCGCCCAGTCCATCATTTCCCGAATGAGATCCAGGCTCAGCGGCTTTGGTTCCGGGCAACCGCGGTCTCGATACTCGGTGAGCACCGGCAGCGCCGCCGCGCGGGCACGTGCCTTGTCCTCCTCCGACATGAAACCCTGAATCTCGTTGAGGAAGATGCCCATTGGCTTGAAGTCGCGAATGAACCGCGGGTCGCCAGTGATATGGACGAGTGAGAGTAGCAGCGTCGGAATGCTCACATCCTCGAGCGCAGCCGCGATGTCGGCGGTTGACGCGGTGAAGGGCCGGCCGGCGTAGCGACTGCGCATCAAGCCGATCCTTTCGGTGGGCCGGGAGTCAATTACGCTACTCGGCGTTGCGTAATGGCAGCCCTACGCTACTCCGTCGCGCCGGAGCGGATCAAGAAGACCGCCGATAGTTAGCCTGTCTCTCGGAGCGTCGACCGGTGGAAGGGTTGGGATTGACTAGCGAGTTCACTGGCCCATATCCTCCCCTATTGCGTGTATTAGCAGGAACCTGGTGGAAATCCAGGACGGTCGCGCCACTGTGATCCAGTCCGCAGCAGCGGATCTGAAAGTCAGACACTGCGATGCACGTGACCTTTGTTGACGGGGACGCGAAATCCCCTGGAAGGAGATTTTTATGGCTACTTGCACGCATGGCGTCGCAACCCCGGCGCGCCTGAGTCGTCTGCCAGTCCTGACTGGGTGCGCTGACGAGAAGGGCTAGCGGACACGGCAGGCCATCGACGTGATGACCGCGTGGGCGACTCCTGATGCGGAGTCGGATTCGTGGCTGGCAGAGTCGCCACATATGCCGGTGCCGATCCGCAGGGCGCGGTGAAACTGACGGTTGGGTTCATCAACCTCTCGGCCATCCTGCTCCTGCAGCTGCGGGATTCGATGGCAGGGACGTTCAGACGATCCTTCGGATGCTGCGCGAATCACGCTTATCCCAACGGCGTGAACGTGATCCAGATCCCTCGGAGTTGGGAAGCTGAGGGGGGAGCCTATGTAACGCCTTCTCACGAACATCTAGCGAAATGCTTGCAACAGGCCCAATCATTGGCCTGGTTGGGCCTGTACAAGACATTTCAAACCCGTCAGGGATCTCATATGGATCGCTTGGCGGCATCAGCCCGAACCACGTGCTTCCGAACTACAGAAGGAGTGGGTTGGCAAACACGTCAACCGGTCTCGGTTGACGTGCCGTTTGGGCGTGTGTTTCTCTGGCATATTGATGGCGGCGCATGGAACCCGGTGAGAGTCCGGGACGGTTGCGCCACTGTGAGCTCGATGTTGGTTGTCGGGTGAGTCAGATCTTTCGCCGCCATCATCTGTCTGAGGGTAGGGGCGCATCACCCCTGAAGGAGGTTTCTGATGGCAAGCATTCCCGTTTCCGTGCCGGGTCGTCGCGTCGGTGTGTCGGCCGACGCGCTATCGAAGGGCCGGGTATTGGCGGTTTTGGGCGTGACGGTTTTTCTGGCGCTGCTGGCCTATTACTTCGTCGGGGTGGACGAGGGCATGGTCTCGGTGTTCGGCAAGACGATGGTGGTCCACGAGTGGGTGCATGACGCCCGGCACTTCCTCGGCTTTCCCTGCCACTGATCGGGGGAGCTGATGGAGGTCCGTGTCATCGGGCGCGGGACCCTCGCGGGTCTGATCGCCGGGGTATTCGGTTTCGTCTTCGCCCGCATCTGGGCGGAGCCCATCATCCGCAAGTCGATCGACTACGAATCGGGTCGCGACGACGCCCTGGCCGCGCTGAACACGGCAGCCGGGCGACCGGTGGCTCCCGACGGGCCGGAGATTTTTAGTCGGACGATGCAGTCCACGGTAGGCATCGCCACCGGCAGCATCGTGTTCGCGATGGCAATGGGTGCACTGGTGGCGGTCGCCTATCTGGTGTTGCACGGCCGTTTCGCGCTGCGCCCGCGAACGCTGGCCTGGCTGATTGCCGTGTTCGGCTTCCTCGGTGTGTATCTGCTGCCGTTCGTGAAGTACCCGGCCAACCCGCCGGCGATCGGGCACACCTTCACGATCGTGACCCGTGGCCGGTTGTATCTAACGATGGTCACCGCGTCGCTGATCCTGCTCGGGCTGGCGGTGTTTGCCGCGCGACGGCTCTCACGCCGGATCGGGCTGTATCGGGCCGTGCTGATCGCGACCGCGGTGTTCTTGATGCTCTATGGCGTGCTGCTGTTGGGGTTGCCGTCACTGGGCGAGTTGTCTGCGAACACGGCGCACGCTGATCAGTTCGGGTTCTCCCCGGCTGCCACCGAGACCCCGCAGCCGATCACCAACATCTTGTCCACGCCGTTGGTGGTCGACGGCAAGTCCATCGCGCCAGGGCAAATCGTCTATCCCGGCTTCGACGCTGATTTGCTGTGGAAGTTCCGCTGGTATTCGCTGATCAACCAGGTGTTGGTGTGGACCACGATCGGGTTGGTTTTCGGTGTTCTCATCGAGCGTCTGGTTGCCGGTGGCGGCAAGCACACGTCTGCAACGCCGGTGGATGAAAACGCCTCGGTGGCATAGGTCGTGACGCAGCCGGGTCTGTCCTTCTGCTGGACGCTGTCCGCCGACCTGACGGCACTCGGGCCGTTCTTCGCGGTCGAAACCCACGTGCACGGCACGCCAGTGCCACCGCCGTGGCAGCCGATGACCGTACTCATCGCTGAAACCGGCGTGTTGGCTGCACGGGTCGAGGCGGTCCGGACTGTGCTCGTCATCCGTGCAAGCCGCCAGCCCCAGGATCTCGACATCAGGGTGGCGGCGTCGGTGACGCATCTCGGGCTGGTGGCTCGGCTGGTCGCACCCATGATCGGGGCGATCGCCCTGGGCTACCCGCAACTTTCGTGGAGCCTCGACGATTTGTGGTGGCAGAACACCCTGGGCGCGCCCTACCCACTCTCGATCACTTCGGGGTCAATGTGTGGGGCCCTCGGAACAGGTGCTGCCATCGAAGCAATCACCACCGTGATGGCCGAACGCTACCGGATGAGCTACCAGGTGCTGTGGGGCAACATCGGCTCGGCCGCCAACAGTGCCGCCCGGGTCATCTGCACCACGCGACCCGACCTGACCACCACAGCTCATGCCGCCGCCGATGCCTTCCTAGCAGATCCCCGAATAGACGGCGGTGCCCTACGGGCAGGACCTCTGTTCCGGCGGCGAAGCTGTTGTCTGATCTATCGCGTCGCGAACGACCGTGGCGCTTGCTGTGGCGACTGCATTCTCAGGTCGGCTCGACAAGGCGGCGTCGGCAGCAATCGCTGAATCCAACTGCCCGCGGACTGACCGCAGCGCTTGCGAAACAATAAAGACGTGGTCACATTGCTCGCCGCCTGCAGTGGGTTCTTGCTCGCCGTGTTATGGATGGACCTGATCTTCGATGTCCAGGTTCTCGCGCACCGGGCTATCGGTGGGGAGCTACCCGAGGCCGTGCTCGCTTCCATTGCGGGGTATTACCACCGCGCGACCACCACATCGCGACCGATGAGCCGATTGATCGGCCTGGTCATGTTGATCTTGTTGGGCGCGTTAGGGTTTCAGGCCGCTCGGGGGCGTGACCCGGGCTGGCTGCTGGCGATATCGGCCGGGCTCGCTCTTGCCCCGATAATGCTGGCTTTGACGCGCACGGTCCCCCACGCCATGCGGCTCGGACACCGCACGGACAGCCCGGCCGAACAAACCCGCCTGGCGAGATCGATCTGCCGGGACCACTTCGCGTGCGCTGGCTGCATCTTCGCGTTTCTGGTCCTATGGCTGGTGCGTTCGGCAACAATATGACGGGCCGTAGTACGTAGGCGCAGGTCAAGACCGGCTGGCCACGTCAACGACCTCCGTACTAAACTAGAACACGTTTCAGTTCTTCCGGCATAATTTTTCAGAGTCAAGCTTTTCAGGAGTAGGCATGCACACCGCGATCTGCGACGAGCTCGGGATCGAGTTCCCGATCTTCGCTTTCACCCACTGCCGCGACGTTGTGGTCGCCGTCAGCAAGGCCGGTGGCTTCGGCGTGCTGGGCGCCGTCGGCTTCACCCCCGAGCAGTTGGAGATCGAGCTGAAGTGGATCGACGAGAACATCGGCGACCACCCCTACGGGGTCGACATTGTCATCCCGAACAAGTACGAGGGCATGGATTCTCACCTCTCTGCCGAGGAGCTGGCCGAGACGCTGCGCAAAATGGTGCCGCAGGAGCATCTTGACTTCGCCAAAAAGATCCTGGCCGATCACGGTGTCCCGGTCGAGGACGCCGACGAGGACAGCCTCCAGTTGCTCGGGTGGACCGAGGCGACCGCCACCCCGCAGGTCGAAGTGGCGCTGAAGCACCCCAAGGTGGCGATGATCGCCAACGCGCTGGGCACTCCCCCGGCGGACATGATCAAGCACATTCACGAGGCCGGTCGCAAGGTGGCCGCGCTGTGTGGGTCGCCGTCGCAGGCCCGCAAGCACGCGGATGCCGGCGTCGACGTCATCATCGCCCAGGGCGGCGAGGCGGGCGGCCACTGCGGCGAGGTGGGCTCGATCGTGTTGTGGCCGCAGGTCGTCAAGGAAGTCGCTCCCGTACCAGTGTTGGCCGCCGGTGGTATCGGCAGCGGCCAGCAGATCGCCGCCGCCCTGGCACTCGGTGCCCAGGGAGCGTGGACCGGCTCGCAATGGCTGATGGTCGAGGAGTCGTCGAACACCCCGGTCCAGCAGGCGGCGTACGCCAAGGCCTCCAGCAGGGACACCGTGCGCAGCCGTTCCTTCACCGGCAAGCCTGCCCGGATGCTGCGCAACGACTGGACCGAGGCGTGGGAGCAATCCGACAACCCGAAGCCGCTCGGCATGCCGTTGCAGTACATGGTGTCCGGCATGGCCGTGCGCGCCACCAACAGGTACCCCAACGAGAGCGTCGACGTCGCCTTCAACCCGGTCGGCCAGGTCGTCGGCCAATTCGCCAAGGTGGAAAAGACTTCCGCGGTCATCGAGCGCTGGGTACAGGAGTACCTCGAGGCGACGGCCAGGTTGGACGAACTCAACGAGGCCGCGGCCGTTTAAGCCGTCTGAGGCGTCCAACCAGAGGGGCTACTCCTCGTCGACTTCATCCTTACCGGTGAAGACCTCCTTGGCTCGATCCACGGCGTAGGTGCCGATTTCGATCGAGTTCTGAACGATGCCGCTGGCACCGCCGGAGATGTCACCCCGGATGATGTCACCGGCGTGTTCGACGATGTCCGACGCCTTTTCGACGGCGTTGGTCGCGATGTCCTTAGCCGCGTCGACTGCGTCTTTGGGGTTGAAGCCCATCGGAATCTCCTTTTGTGGCAGGACCTTTGGTACGACTCTAGACGCGCCGCGCATGCGTCAGTAATCCACCAGGGTGCGCCAGTAGTCTTCGGGGATCTCGGCGCCCGAACGCAATACCCGTGCCAGGCCGATGGCCATCGCCACGCCGAGCAGGCCCAGCAGCAGCCCCGCCAGTCCGATCACCGCCCAGAGCACGGCGGTGACCACCGGCCACGGCGACAGCACGGCGAGCACCGGCGCGAAGAAGAAGCCGGTCCCGACGTACCAGGCGGAGCCGGCCCTATCGGAGGCGAGCACGAAGCGCAGCCAGCGCGGAATCGGGGTTTGGGCCGGCTGAGCGCGGGCCATGACGATCAGAAAGCAGGGGGGAAGAATCCCGCCCCGGTGAACCATCCCTCCTGCCACCCCTGATCGCCCAGACACAGCATGGGAAGTCCGCGATCCGACTGCGCCGCGGCTTGTGGGCCCGGGCATTTCGCGCCCGCCTGCTGGACGCCGTACAGCGGGTAGGAGATGACCCAGTAACCCGTGGTAGCCGGTGGGAATTGGTTGGGTGGGGGGAAATGGCAGGCTTCCGCCTGGCCGCTGGGGCCGCGGCCGAAGATGAAGTGTTCGTAGTTGTCGCACGGTGCACCCAGCGAGGCTTGGTAGTTCATGTTCGGCACGTCGCCGTCGTAACCGGCTGCAGCTGTCGGCGCGACGCTGATAGCACCACCCGTGATCGCAGCGACGGCGAGTACTTCGCGGATCATGCGCTCCACCCCTTCCCGTTTAGCCCGGTGACCTGCACCAAAGCATATCGATTGTGCCGCACACCACAAGCTCGTTATCGGGTGGCGGCTTTCCGGCATTACCTGCGCCGGTACGTGCAGACGAGTACGCCGGTCCCCGTCGTCGTCGCAGAAATCAGTTCCAACGCGCGCACCCGACCGTCATCGGGGAACACTCGCTTGCCACCACCGAGCAGGATCGGCTCGATCATCAAACGATATTCGTCGACCAAGTCATGCTCGACCAGTTGCGCGGCCAGCGACGCGCTGCCCATCACCTGGAGCGACCGACCCGCGCCTGCGCGCAATTCACGAATCGCGGCGATCGCGTCCTCGGGAGATAGCAGCACCGAGCCGGACCAGGTGAGATCTTCTTGGCCGAGGGTGCGCGAGGCCACGTACTTCGGGAGTTCGTTCATCCGGTCAGCGAACGCGTCGCCCGCGCGACTCGGCCACGCCGCGGCCATCGTCTGCCAGGTTCGGCGGCCGAACAGCAGCGCGTCGGTGCCCTCCATGGCCTCGGAAATGGCGGGTCCCATCGTTTCGGCTTCGAAATAATCCATGGACCAGCCGCCGTGCGCGAATCCTCCGTCGGTGTCCTCGCGTTCGCCCCCCGGGGCTTGGACAACCCCGTCCAGGCTCATGAAGTCGCTCAGAACGATGTGCATGTTGCCGCCTTCCCAGTCGGTCACTACTCATCCCTAACGACCGGCGGCGCCCACGAAACTCATCGGCGCTGAACACGTTGCAATTCAGTTTGGCGATCTCGCCGCGCCGCTTCCCAGCGTGGTGTAGCAGTGGTTTATTGGCACAGAGAAGACGACTAGACGACTTCGCACCCGAGGAGCGGTTATATGCCAACCACCCAGTCGACGACCCAGCCGAATCTGCCCCCGGGATTCGATTTCACCGACCCGGACATCTACGCCGAGCGGCTGCCGGTGGAAGAACTCGCCGAGATGCGCCGAACGGCGCCGATCTGGTGGAACGAGCAGCCCATTGGCGCGGGGGGATTCGACGACGGCGGCTTCTGGGTGGTGACCAAGCACAAGGACGTCAAGGAGATCTCGTTGCGCAGCGACGTCTTTTCCAGCCTGCAAAAGACGGCCCTGCCGCGCTACAAAGACGGCACGATCGGCGAGCAGGTCGAGCGGGGAAAGTACGTCCTGTTGAACATGGACGCGCCGCAGCACACCCGGCTGCGCAAGATCATCTCGCGCGCCTTCACCCCCCGAGCGGTCGAGCGCCTGCGCCACGACCTTCGCGAGCGCGCCCGTCGCATCGTCGAGACGGCCGCGGCCGACGGATCCGGCGACTTCGTCGAGCAGGTGTCATGCGAGCTGCCGCTTCAGGCCATCGCGGGCCTCATGGGCGTGCCGCAGGAGGACCGCAAGAAGCTCTTCCACTGGTCCAACGAGATGGTCGGCGACCAGGACCCCGAGTTCGCGAGCAACGACGCCATCACCGCTTCCCTCGAGCTGATCACGTACGGCATGCAGATGGCCGCCGACCGGGCAAAGAACCCGGGCGAGGACCTCGTCACCAAACTGGTCCAGGCAGACATCGACGGCCACAAGCTTTCCGACGACGAGTTCGGCTTCTTCGTCATCCTGCTGGCGGTGGCCGGCAACGAGACCACCCGCAACTCCATCACCCAGGGCATGATGGCCTTCACCGACTTCCCAGACCAGTGGGAGCTGTTCAAGCGCGAGCGGCCCGGCACCGCGGCCGACGAGATCGTGCGGTGGGCCACGCCGGTCACGTCGTTCCAGCGAACGGCGCTCGAGGACTACGAGCTGTCCGGCGTGCAGATCAATAAGGGTCAGCGGGTGGTGATGTTCTACCGCTCCGCCAATTTCGACGAGGACGTGTTCGACGACCCGTTCACCTTCAACATCCTGCGCGACCCCAACCCGCACGTCGGGTTCGGCGGCACCGGTGCGCACTACTGCATCGGGGCCAACCTGGCGCGCATGACGATCGACCTCATGTTCAACGCGATCGCCGACGTGTTGCCGGACCTGGAGTCGGTCGGCAAGCCGGAGCGGCTGCGGTCGGGCTGGCTTAACGGGATCAAGCACTGGCAGGTCGACTACCACAGCGATGGGGTGACGAAATGCCCTGTGTCACATTAAGTTAGCCCGATGGCCACTCATCAAGCTGTCCGGATACGGTCCGCAGGCGGTGCGCTCGAGCTGGCCGAGGTCGAGACGCGGACGCCGGGTCGCGACGAGGTGCGCCTGACGGTCACCGCCTGCGGCATCTGCGGAACCGATCGCGCCTTCGTCCACGGCGGCTTCCCGAACATCTCCTGGCCGTTGACGCCGGGGCACGAAATCGCCGGGACGATCGCCGAACTCGGTGAGGGCGTCGAGGGTTTCGCGGTGGGCGATCGCGTCGCCGTCGGCTGGTTCGGCGGATGCTGCAACCACTGCGACCCTTGCCGCAAGGGCATATTCATTCACTGCGTCAACGGGAAGGTCCCGAGCTGGCACTATCCCGGCGGTTACGCCGAATCGGTGACGGTACCCGCCACCGCCTTGGCCCGGATCCCGGCGGAACTGTCCGATGTGGACGCCGCGCCCATGGGGTGCGCCGGGGTCACTACGTACAACGCGCTGCGCCACACCAAGGCGTTGCCGGGCGACCGGGTCGCCATCCTCGGCATCGGCGGGCTCGGCCATCTCGGCGTGCAGTTCGCGCGCGCGATGGGCTTCGAGACCATCGCCATCGCTCGCGGCACCGGAAAGGCCGACGATGCCCGAAAGCTGGGCGCCCATCACTACATCGACTCCACCGCTCGTGACATCTCCGCGGCGCTGCAGGCGCTGGGCGGGGCGGCGGTCGTGCTGGCGACCGCCGGCAACTCCCAGGCCATGGCCGACACGATCGGCGGGCTGGCGCCCCAGGGTGAGCTGGTCACTATCGGAGTGACCCCCGACCCGCTGCCCATCAGTCCCGTGCAGCTGATCACCCCGGGGCTCAGCATCGTGGGTCATCCCTCCGGCACGGCCAAAGACGTCGAGGACACCATGCGTTTCGCGGTCCTGTCCGGGGTGCGCGCGTGGACCCAAGAACTGCCGCTGCCGCTGGCGGCCGAGGGCTACGCCGCACTTGAGCAGGGGCGGGCGCATTACCGCACCGTTCTGACGATGTGACTACGGTCGGGTTGTGACAGATCGCTGGACTTTGGACGAGTCCGACGGCGAGTTGATGATCCGCACCGGTGTCACCGGCAGGGCGGCGCGCATGGGCCATCGGCTCACGATCGCGGTGAAGCGCTGGCAGGCCTCGGTGAGGTGGGCCGGCGCCGAACCGGTGAGTGCCGAGCTGGTCGTCGAGGTCGATTCCCTCGAAGTGTTGCGCGGCGAGGGCGGGGTCAAGGGCCTGTCCGGGCCGGAGAAAGCACTGGTCAGATCGAACGCCTGGAAGTCACTGGATGCCGGACGCCATCCCGAAATCCGATTCACCGCCGACACCGTTGACAAGACCGACGACGGGTACCGTCTCACCGGAACGCTGCACATTCGCGGGCGGTCCGGTGCCCACGTCATCGATTTGCGTACAGAAAATCTCGGCGGAGCGTGGCGGATGTCCGCGGAAACCAGCGTTCGGCAGACCGATTACGGCGTCAAGCCCTACTCGCTGTTGATGGGCTCGGTCCAGGTTGCCGACGAGGTCTCGTTAACTTTCACCGCTATTCGCGCCGCCAACGATTGACGTTCGGGCATCGTCCCAACGGTATCGGCGCCGCAGGGTCATTGCCCTGGTTCCCCGGTGTCACCGGGGATGTGCTCAAGCATTCTGGTCAGGTAGGGCTGCCGTGCGTTGGAGTTCGGTTGCTGCTCGGCGGGAGCACCGTCCTGCTGCGCTGGCACGCCGGCCTCCCGAGCCGGCTCGCCCACGGGCGCCGCGGACTTGGTGGTGGACGGCCTGTCCTCTGCGGGCGGCGCGCCGGCCGGCGCGACAGCGGCCGCGACCTCGGGCGCCGGCGTGTTCACCACATGCCTCGCCGGCGTGGCCTGGCTGCCTGGGGCGAGTTCGAGACCGACTGCGACCGACAGCGAAGTG
>NZ_JAFBAT010000204.1 GCF_019247615.1 Mycobacterium sp.
AGACGCTGAGCGATTTGCCGCCGAACCGTCGCCGGATACCTGAGGGGCATGTGACCTCCTGCTGATCACTGTCCCCCAACTCTCATAACGGTGGACCTACGACACGGGTACAGACCGAACGGTGACTCGAAACCGCCTGCGCTAAGACGCTGTGCGATTAGATCTGTCAGCGACCGTGCGAGTGCGTTACGAAATCTGTTGATGCACAGGGGCAATTGTCAAGACCTGTGGCCCGGTCCGGCGCCGACCCAGCCACGGTAACTGTCTGGGTCGACGTTGCTGCCGCACACGACGGTGACGATGTGTCGGCCGGCGAAGCGGTCACGGTCTTCGAGCACCGCTGCGACGCCGAGCGCGGCCGACGGTTCCACGACAAGGCCAGCGCCCTCGAGAAGCACCCGCATACCGGCGATGATCGATGCCTCCTGCACCAAGACGGCGTCGTCGACGACTAGCAGGAGGTCGTTCAGAACGGCCGGAATTGGACAGCGCCCGACGACAGCGTCTGCGATGGTGTCAGTCGAATCGGTGTTGACAACCCGCCGCTGGCGCCACGAAAGTGTCATCGCCGCTGCGCCGGCCGGCTGAATGCAGATCACCTCCACCTCGGGTGCGAAGGCCTTCAGCACATGACCGACACCGGTAGCCAGCGCTCCGCCGCCAAGAGCGATCAGTACGGCGTCGAACGACGATGCTGCGTCCACCAGTTCCAGGCCAATGGTCGCCGCGCCCTCACAGGTCTCGATGTCCAAGCTGTCTTCGAGGAGCCGGATGCCCTCATGCCGCGCGATCGCTGCCGCTCGTGCACGAGCCATCTCGTGATCGCCGTCCACTAACTCCAGTCTGGCGCCCAGTGCGCGCATGCGATCGAGCTTGACCGCGGGACCAAACCGGGATGCCACGACCGTGACATCGAGGCCCCTTGCGCGACCTGACCAAGCGAGGGCCTGGCCGAGATTGCCTCCGCTGGCACACACCACGGCGGTCGGGCCATTGTCGGCGAGCAGGCTTGCGACAACCTCTGCTCCGCGGGCCTTGAAGCTACGCACCGGGTTCGCCGTTTCGAGCTTGATGTTCACCGCGCACCCGAGGTCGGGCTCCAGCGTCTCGCAGCGGTACAGCGGGGTGTCCAGGAAAACCGGGTCAATTACCCGGCGGGCGGCTCGGATCCGCGCTGTATCAAGGCGCGTCCCTTCCACGACACAGCAGCGTAGCGCTGTCTGCGCTGTGCATCGTAGGGCTCGTGATACGAACGCGATGAGGCACGGCGGCCGTCCAGCAGTTAACGGTCAGGAGCTGTCGAGCGACTTCCGGTAACCGGACCGAGCGCTCTACCGAGTCTTCGAAACCGACCGCGGTGGTAATCAAGACGCAGTCGGAGCTGTTCAGGCTGCCTGGGCGGTCCTCGGCCTCGGCTGCGGTCGCCGGATAGCCGAGTTCGCTCAGCAGCGCCGCGATCACGGGCGCGTCGGTGGTTCGTGCTCGTCGGATCTGCATGGGGTCAAGTCTGGGAGCGCGCTAACGTGCGGTGAGTTAAGCGGCAGCAAAAAAAACAGCGATGTGACAGCGGAATTGAGATCCGACACTCGACGCAGAGTTGGCCAACTGATCACGTGGCGGATACCTGACCGTGGCACCGTACCGGTGTGCAAGACGGAGCGCGGACAACTCCATCACGCCCGGCCGACCGATTCCACAATTTCTGCGAGGCGGTCGTCGCGAGGCTTCCGTTCGGACTCGAAGCCGTGGTGGCACCCACGTTTCTTGGTTTTTGCCTGATCAATGGTCTCACCTTCGGCGTGGACCTGATGATCCTGACCGGTCTGCACAGCGGCCTGCGCCTCCCGGTGCCGCTCGCAGTCACCGTCGCGTACTCCTGCGCGTTCGGCCTCAGTTATGTACTCAACCGCACCGCCAACTTCCAGTCCCACGCGCCGGTCGGACCACAGGTAGCGGTCTACGTCGTGGTAGTCGTCGTCAACTACCTCGCCTTCATCCTGGGAGTGTCGAGCGGGCTAACGGCCCTCGGCGTGCAGTACCAGCTGTCGCGAGTGGCGGCAGGTATGTGCGAAGCGGTGTACATGTATTGCGCCATGAGGTGGGTCGTCTTCCGCCGGTGAGGGGCGCGGCTACCTCGAGGTCGATGCGGCAAAAAGCTACGTCCGTCCGGGTGCTCCGGCACACCTGCGGCAGGAAATCGAAAGCCGCGTCGCCGGTGGTGATGACCAGCTCGGCAGCACAACTGATCTGGCGCCCCCCGCGGGTATAGCCGACTCATAGGTCCGGCATAGCGGCTCCCCAGGGCCGGGGTTGAGGATGTGGCCAGGCCGAGATGGCCTGGAAATAAAGCACTTACAACCAGGCGCGCGGGATTGGGGAGCACATTGAGCTATCGGACCGTTGTCGCGCCCCAGCCAACGCCTTTCGGACCCGTCGCCGTTGTCGATGCCGGTGCGCAGCTGGTGCACGACGCTGCCGGCGTTCTGAGCAAGCCCAGGTTTCGCGGCTGGATCCACCAATACTGCGCCATCGCTGCCGTCATCGCCGGCGCCCCGTTGGTGGCGCTGTCGTGGTCGGAGGTATCCGCGCGGGCTGGGCACTCGACGCTCGTATATGCCCTGGCCATCGCGGCTATGTTTGCCGTCAGCGCGGCTTATCACCGCGTTCACTGGGAGTCGGCGTCCGTCAGGGGCTGGATGAGGCGGCTCGACCACTCGATGATCTTCGTGCTCATCGCCGGTACCTACACGCCCTTCGCCCGGCTTGCCATGCCGCGCGGGACGGGGGACGTGGTCCTGGCGATCGTCTGGGGCGGCGCGCTGGCAGGGATCGCCCTGACACTGTTCTGGCCCACCGCCCCGCGGTGGCTGAACGTGGCGCTCTATCTGCTGCTGGGCTGGGTGGCGGTCTGGTGCACCCGGATGATCGTGGACGGCGCCGGGTTGGCCGCCATGGTGCTGCTGGCTGTCGGGGGCGCGCTCTACAGCGTCGGCGCGATCTTTTATGGCTTGCGCCGGCCCGATCCCTGGCCGGCCACGTTCGGCTATCACGAGATTTTTCACGCGTCCACCGCCGCTGCGGCGATCTGCCAATACATCGCCATCTGCTTCGCCGTCTTCTGACTTGTTCGCCCCGTCGCGCGCGAGTCCCGCTGACGCTGCGCCGCATAACCAACGCCACACGCGGGACAGGCGTGCCCTACCGATTAGTGGGTATTGATATCTACTCGTGAGGACAGAGGCGGTTCAACGACAGCTCGGCGAATACGACAGCCCAATCGAGGACCGGCTCGAGGACGCCTTCACCAGAATGCTGAGCGAGGGCACCCAGCGCCTGCACCGCACCTGGCGTGGGGTGCTGATCACCGGTTTCTTCGGCGGCACCGAGGTCGCGCTGGGCGTGCTCGCCTACCTTTCCGTGCTGAACGCGACCCATCGGCCTCTGTTGGCGGGGTTGGCGTTCTCGATCGGATTCCTCGCCCTGCTGCTGGGACATAGCGAGTTGTTCACCGAGGGCTTTCTGCTTCCTGTCGTCACCGTGGCCGCCAAGCGCGCCAGCGCCCGGCAACTGCTGAAGCTATGGGTCGGCACGCTGTTCGCCAACCTGGTCGGCGGTTGGGTGATCATGTGGCTCATCGAGACCGGCTTCCCTCAGTTGCACGGACAGACCGTCGAAACGGCCAAGCACTTCGCCACGGCCCCGGTATCCGCGCAAACCCTGTCGCTATCCGTCCTCGGCGGCATGGCGATCACCCTGATGACCCGGATGCAACACGGCACGGAGTCGGTTTCGGGGAAGATGGCCGCGGCCGCTGCCGTCGGATTCCTGCTCGCCGGCCTGCAGATTTTTCACTCGATCCTCGATTCGCTGCTGATCTTCGGCGCGCTCGTGACCGGCGACGCGCCGTTCGGTTACCTCGATTGGCTGGGCTGGTTCAGCTACACCGCGGTCGGCAATCTCGTGGGCGGGCTCCTGTTCGTGACGCTGCTGCGGCTCCTGCGCAGCAAGGACCGGCTGCAAGAGGAACGCGCCGCCGCCGACGCTTCATGAGCGGCGCCGCGAATGCTGATGTGTGGCGGGGTATCTCGGTTCGAGCGCCAATAGTGGCCCAAAAGTGACCCGGGCGGGGTTATACGCGCGGGCACGACTGGGTATGCCTCCTTCATGAATGCAGACCAGTGCGTGGACGGCCCCGCCGTGCACATGAACTGCGTCGGCTCAGCTGACGCCGTCACGGCATCGGAGTTGCGCCGTGTCCTGCAGCGGTGGCTGCGGGATGAGACCGACGTTGCCCCTGACATTCGCGACGGCATCGTCCTGGGCGCGAGCGAAGCGCTGGCCAACTGCGTTGAGCACGCCTACCGCTCGCAGCACTCGATCGGCCCCATGAGGCTGCAGGCGAGTCACGATCCCGCCGCGCGCTCGATCAACGTTTGCGTCACTGACGGCGGGACCTGGCACCGGCCGCTGCAGAGGAAACCCGGCGACCCCCGGGCGTCACGCGGGATCATGCTGATGTGCGCGCTCGCCGATCGCTGCACCATCGACGCCCGACCGAACGGCACCATGGTGTGCCTGGATTACACGACCGATCCGACGCGGTTCGGGGAGAAGGGCACTGACGCCGGGTGTTGACGGCTGGTTACACGCCGACCGCTCGCTCCAAATCCTTCAGCGACGTCTCCAGGTGTCCCAGCAGCCGCTGCAGGTGCGGCACGCTGCGGCGGCAGCCGACCAGACCGAAGTCGAGATTGCCGGCGTTGTTGGTCACGGTGACGTTGACCGCCTGCCCGTCGAGCGGGATCGACAGCGGATAGTTCCCGTCCAGCCGCGCGCCACGCCAGTACAGCGGCTCGGACGGGCCGGCCGAGACATTCGAGATGACGATGTTGAACGGCGGCGAGGCGGTCGAAAGGTATCCGGGGATCAGCCCGAGGAACAGCCCCCCGACGTTGAACGCCGACAGGGCCAGCTGCTGAACCGGGGGCAGTTGCAGGAACACGTCTTTGGTGTTCCGGATCGAGGAGCTGATGATCTCGAGCCGCTTCGCCGGGTCGTCGACGTCGGTTGCCAGGTTGCACAGGAAAGTGCCGACCATGTTGCCACCGCCGTCGTCGTCGGGCCTGCGGAGGTTCACCGGGACCATCGCCGTCAGGGGGGCGTCCGGCAAGGCGTTCTGCTCGATCAGGTAGGCGCGAAGGGCTCCGGCCGACATCGCGAGCACCACGTCGTTGACGGTGACGCTCGCGGCCGACTTGACCGCCTTCACGCGGTCCAGCGACCAGGACTGTGCCGCCACCCGTCGAGCGCCACCGATCCGAACGTTGAACATGCTGCGCGGCGCCCGGAAAGGCAGGGTCAATTGTTGTTCGACCAGTGCGGCGCGGGCGAGTTTCAGTGTCGACGGCGCCAGCGCCAGCGCCGATCCCGCGGTGCGGCCGACCCGACCGAGCAGCGACGGCCGGTGGCGCGGCTCCTTGCCTTTGCGCGGCCCGATGTTCCAGGGCACCCGCACCTCGTCGTCGTGCGCATCGGGAGTGAAGGTGCGCTGCATCAGGCGGAGCGCCGATACTCCGTCCATGAGGGAGTGGTGGTATTTGGTGTAGACGGCGTACCGCCCGTCCTGCAGGCCCTCGATGAGGTGCGCCTCCCACAGCGGGCGGTGACGGTCGAGCAGGCTGCCGTGCAGCCGAGAGGCCAGCTCCAGCAGGTCACGGACCCGCCCTGGCTCCGGGAGCGCCGACCGGCGCAGGTGATAGTCGAGCTCGACGTCCTTGTCTAACGACCACGCGACGTTGGTGATGCCGCCGAAGAACGCCGGGTGCTTGCGAAACGTCGGCTGGACGTCGGTGCATTCCAGCATCGCCTGATACGACTCCCGCGCGAAGTGCGGCCCCGCGTCCTCGGGCGGCTCGAAGAGTTGCAGCGCGCCCACATGCATCGGATGCTCGCGCGACTCGCCGATGAGAAACAGCGCATCCGTCGGTGAAATCGGTTCCATGTTCCCTTCCTTCCGCCCCCACTGCCCCCGCGGTGCCGTTCGCCCGACACCCCATTCCTTCTCCAAGTAACCGAAGCGGCCCTAGGCCACACCTCGATCCTGCACGGGCGGCGTTCACCGGCCCTCGTGAGCCAACCGGAAGACGGAGGTGATCTCGCCGACCCTCGGGTCGGCCCGCAGTTCCTCGAGGGTTTCCGGCAGCGGCAGCCGCCAGTTCGGGTACTCGTCGACCGTGCCGGGCAGGTTGGGCTGGCGCGGTTCGGCGATCACGTCGTGGGGCGAGACGAGCTTGAGCCGGCTTGGGGTGGCGGCCAGGAACCGGTGCATCGCGGTGATGATCGTCGCCTCGTCGGGCTCGGACTGCGGCAGCAGTCCTTCGGCGCGCAGCAGCGTGAGCCACTCGATCCGTTCCTTCGCCGCGGCGGAGCGCTCGGCCGGAATGTCGTCGAGCAAGCCGAGGTCGGCCCGCACCCGCACGTGTTCGGCGCGGAGGAATCCCGCCGCGGTAGGGAGGTCGTGCGTCGAGATGCTCGCGGCGGCCCGCGGCGGCCACTTCGCGGACGGGAGCAGCGGCTCCCCCGGCGCCGACTCGTCGCGGGTGAACCAGGAGACGGCGCACCCGAGCATGCCGTTGCCGGCCAGCGCTTCGGTAACCTCCGGTTCGACGGTGCCCAGGTCTTCGCCGACGACGGTGGCTGCCGCCCGGTGCGCTTCCAGCGCCAGGACCGCGAGCATGACGGCCGCATCGTAGTGCACGTAGGTGCCGCGCTCGGGCCCGTCGCCGGGCGGTATCCACCACAGTCGCCACAGGCCGGCGACATGATCGATCCGCAGGCCGTCGGCGTGCACGAGCACCGCGCGCAGCATGTCCCGCAGCGCGGCGTATCCGGTGGCGGCGAGGCGGTCCGGACGCCAGGGCGGAAGGCCCCAATCCTGGCCGCGTGGGGTGAAATTGTCCGGGGGCGCCCCCACGTGTACGCCGGTAGCGAGCACGTCGGCCAACGCCCACGCGTCGGCGCCCTCCGCGTCGACGCCCACCGGAAGGTCGTGCAACACGCCCAGTGCCATGCCCGCGTCTCGGGCGGCCCGGCGCACCGCGACCAGCTGCTCCGCGCAGCGTTGCTGCACCCAGGCATGGAACGCCACCCTCGGTGACAGTTCCCGGCGGGCCGCCGCCACCGCCGGGCCTGCGACATCGCGCAGCCGCTCGGGCCATCGGCTCCAGCGGCCGCCGTGCCGTTCGGCGATCGCGCAGTAGGTGGCGAAGTCGCGCAAGCCGGCGGAGGCGGGTGACTCGTCCAGCGGGCAGGGCCGGCCCTCGGCGCGCCACAGTGATTCCAATGCGGCTCGCTTGGCCGCCCACACCAGGTCGTAGTCGATCCGATCGCCCTCGGCGGAGACCCGCAGCGCGTCTACCTCAGCGCGGGTGTCCGCGTCGGCTCGACGGTAGGCGTCCAGGTCCTCGATGCGCAGCGCCAGTGGGTTGGCGAATCGGCGACTCGAAGGGGTATACGGCGACGGCTGAACCGGGTGTGTCGGGCCCGGAGCATTCAGCGGGTTGAGCAACAGCGCACCGGCACCGTGCTCGGTGGCGGTCCAGTCCAGGAACTCACGCAGGTCTCCCAGGTCCCCGATGCCCCACGAGCGGGCGGACCGCAGCGCGTAAAGCTGGATCATCCAGCCCCAGGTGGCCGGCGTCGGCGGCACCTGGGGAGGAGCGGCCACGAGCGTGGCTTCATCGCCGTCACGGGTGTGCAGCCGGTACCAGCCCGGCGCCAGCTCACCTGGCAACTCGCCGCGCAGGTCCGTCCGTTCGCCGTCCTCGCTGACCAGCAGCGTTGCCCCGGCCATCGGGTGCGGGCGCCCGTCCAGGCGCACGGCAATCGTCGGCGCCTGCCCTCCGGAGCGCTCTCGTTGGTCCAGGCGGGCCAGTTCGCGGCGCCGGTCGGCTTCGGTGCCGGCGTCGATGTCGAGAAGCCCGAGTACGCGGATCACTACTTCGGCATCGACATCTGCGGGCTGGCGCCGCTCGTTGCGATAACACGTGGCCACCCCATGCGCCGCGGCCAGCCGTCGCAGGTCGTCGGGTACCGGCTTGGCGCCTGCCATCACCGCGCCCACCCGGGTCGGGCCGAGCGGTGGCCCGCCGGTGAGGCGTGCGGGAGGGCGGGAAGGGCCGTTTTTGGCCGGCGCGGTGACACACGGCCGGGATACCCGGCCTGGCGGTTCTCACACGGACCGGTCGAAGGGCTGGAATGCTACCGACGGGCGCGGGACCAAGGCAGGAACCGAGTTACGTTGAGCCGCAACGGGTCTCGGACAAGCACCGGTGGTCCAGCCCACCTGCCCGCACCTTCTGCCGGTCGCCGGCGGGGGCGTCGATGACCGACCGATAGACTGGTGGCTCAGCAAGCGCGGCGCGGCATCGAGTGGGCGCGCCGCTGAGCCCAAAGAATCCACGTCAAAGGTTGTGCCGTGCCCGAAAAACAAAGCGAAACCGCCAGTTTGCAGCCGCACTTCGAAGACGTACAGGCCCACTACGACCTGTCCGACGAATTCTTCGAGCTATTCCTGGATCCAACGCGGACCTACAGCTGCGCCTACTTCGAACGCGACGACATGACACTCGAAGAGGCCCAGCTCGCAAAGATCGACCTCGCGCTGGGAAAGCTCGGGCTGCAGCCGGGGATGACGCTGCTGGACATCGGGTGCGGGTGGGGCACCACGATCGTGCGCGCGCTCGAGCGTTACGACGTGAATGTCATCGGCCTGACCTTGAGCCGCAATCAACAGGCGCACGTGCAACGGCGTTTGGACGCGCATCCGAGCGCGCGAAGCAAGCGGGTCCTCCTCGAGGGCTGGGAACAGTTCGGGGAGAAGGTGGATCGCATCGTGTCGATCGGGGCCTTCGAGCACTTCGGACGTGACCGTTACACCGACTTCTTCGCGATGGCCTACGCGGCGCTCCCGGCCGACGGGGTCATGTTGCTGCACACCATTATCAAGCCCAGCGACGAGGAGTTCGCCGAGCGCGGCCTGCCCATCACCATGACCAAGCTGCGGTTCATGAAGTTCATCATGGACGAGATCTTCCCCGGCGGAGACCTGCCGAGCGCCAAGGTCGTCGAGGAGCACGCCCGAAGCGCCGGCTTCGGCGTCAGGCTCGTGCAACCGCTGCGCCTGCACTACGCGCGCACGCTCGACACCTGGGCGGCCGCCCTCGAGGCCCACCGCGATGAGGCCGTCGCGATTCAGTCCCAAGAGGTCTACGACCGGTACATGAAGTACCTGACCGGGTGCGCGGAGCTTTTCCGCGAGGGCTACACCGACGTCGCGCAATTCACGCTCACCAAGGGCTGACGGCCAGCCAGAGACAGCGGCATGGTCGCCGTGATCGCCCGCGTGTGAGCCGCTGCGGTTTATCGTCGCGGCGCGGGGGGAACACGACGAGCAACGATCTGATCCGGTAGCGCTGGCGTGCTTGGGGGTTGTGTGGTGCTCGTCGGCGCGAAACCGCACGAAGGGTGTGACCGTGGGCGCAAAACACCGTCTGCCTGATTCCTCGGAGCAGATGCTGCCGAGCAAGGCGAGCGCTCGCCGCGCGATGTCCGGCGTGGCGCTGGCCTGTGAGGTCGCCTCCGCTTGGGTGCTGTGCGCGGCCAGTTTGGCGGCGCTGGTCACCAACTCCGGCGGCCCGGACAAGCGAACGATCGAGGCGACCCTGGGTGCGCCGTCGCGCGTCTCGCAGCAGGTGCGTCAGGAGGGCACGGTCGTTGCGGTGTCGGGCGACTCGGTCACGGCGCGCAGCGCCGACGGGTACACCCAGACCTATCGCGTCACCCCCAACACCACCGTCATCTCCCATACCGGCGGCCAAACAGCAACGGCGCCTGGGCATTTCGCGGTCAACGACCGGGTCGTGATCGTGGGGACCATCAAGGATGGCGCGGCCCTGGCGACCGCCGTCGCCGACGGCAACCTGGGAGACGGCGACGGGTAACCGGGGCGCTACGCGCTCGCCAAATGTGCGCTGCCGTCGTCCAATTCGTCACGGCGCAAACCCATTGGGGTCTTAGCGGGGATGTCCCCGCCGGCGACCACGGCGCGGGTGATCGGGGTGAGCGCCTGGAAAAGGGTTTCCACCTCGTCGTCGCTTAGCGCCTCGAGAGCGGACAGGGCAAGCGAGTCGGTGGCCGATTCCACGCCCTCCTTGAGTTCGCGCCCGGCTTCGGTGAGCGACCCGTCGTCGTCGAGCAGGCCCCGCTCAGCCAACCGCCGCTCGTGATGCCGCCATGACGCGTCGTCGTAATCGCGGGTGCGCGCGATGTAGTCGCGCGCGACCCGGCCCGCCGCGGCGTGCAGCACGTTGGACTCGCGACCGGAGATGCCCGCGGCGGCCAGCACTGCGACATGGGCGTCGCCACGGTGCTCACGCAACAGCGTCGCGGCGAGCCACAGGGCGGCCAGCGGTTCATCCGGCCAGGGCAGCGCCAGATTGGCGGCGAACAGCGGCCGCCCGTCGAGCGGTGCCTGACGCGCCGCCACACCGGCCAATTCCGCTGCCAGCCTGACGTTTTCGTCCACCATGAGGCCGTAGCGGCGCAGGGCCGCGACCGCGGAGTCCTGCCGGGCGCGCAGCGCGGCTTCGGGACCCGCGATTCCCCACGCGGCCGGCAGGGCCTTGGCGACCCGCTCGGGGGCGAAGTTGTAGAAGATCGCCGTCACGACCGCTGCCGGGACCGCACCCAGCGGTGCCGATCGGGCGGCGAAGTAGCCCATCCAGAAGCCTCGGTAGCCCAGCGCGTCCAATGCCGCCCGAGCCTCCGGCGCGAAGTAGGTCACCGCGTGCACCGGTTCGAATCGGTCGAAGAAGCGTCGCGCCAGCTGTGGATCTCTGCGCACGATCGCAGTTAACCATCC
>NZ_JAFBAT010000279.1 GCF_019247615.1 Mycobacterium sp.
TGCAAATGTTCCATGAGCCGTCCGGTCGATTCGGCGCCGGCGTTCACCGCCACCCGCCATGAGCTGGCCGCGAGCATCTCGGCCTTCACGCACTGAGCGATCACAGACAGAATATACGTCTCGTATTCGTTTGATGTCGTCGCGGGCAGCCGATCGATGACGGATCGGAGTGCGTCGAGTTGAGCTTCGGCGTAGCCTTCCAGCACTTCCGTATCGGTATGCCGGTCCACCACCACCGCACCCCCGCGCGTCGCGGACCGGGCATCGGATGGCTGGGCGGCCATGAGCCGGGCCAATTCGGCATCCGGGTCGGCGGCCACCAACAGCCGGGAGTAGGTGCCGGGGGGTAAACCGAGCCCGTTCTCGACCTTCTGAACTGTACTTTTGTGGGGCTTTCGGACCCCGCGCTCCAAAAAGCTCAGGCCCATGATGCTGACGCCGGTCACGGCGGCAAGGTCGGCGAGGGACCAGTCGCGTGACTCGCGCAACGTACGGATGGCCGCACCGGCCGACTCACGGCTCACCGCGGGCTCCGGCCATACGCCGGATAGTACACAGGGCGCCCCGACATGCTGCGGATATACGTTTCTGTCACGTTTCGCTTGCGCTGCGCGGATGGTCGTGTATACGCTTTTGCCTACGTTTCACCGTTAGGAGGAGATCGACATGGGACATCCCTGCGTAGGCAACCCGGAACTATGGTTCGGCTATCCCGACGACGACGGCGGTGACGGCGCAGCGAAGGCCCGCGCTTATGAGCGCTCGGCCACCGAGGCGCGAATACAGTGCCTGCGCCGTTGCCCGTTGGCCCAGCAGCGCCGGTGCGCCCAGCACGCCATCGCACACGGCGAGGAGTACGGCGTCTGGGCCGGCGTCAAATTGCCCGGAGGCCAGTACCGCAAGCGCGAGGAACTCGCTCGCGCCCACGCGGTGCTGCGGCGTATCGCCGCCGGTGAAATCAACTCGCGCCAGCTGCCCGAAAACGCGGCGCTGTTGGCGCGTCACGAACACGACACCGTCCCGGTGGCGGCCGTAGTGCTGCACCTGCCCCCCGCGGAAGTCGGCCCGCGTTCGGCCGCCTGACCGTCCGTCGACGTCGCGCGCGCACAGTTTGCTGCACCAGCCAACGGGGTAGACCGCCTTCGGCACGACCGAGACCGAAGACCCAAGGACGCATCGATGACGTTCGACCTGACGCCGACGGCGGCGCAACACGACCTGGCCCGGCGGACCCACGAGTTCGCCGAAGAAGTGATCCGTCCGGTCGCGCTCGATTACGACAGGCGGCAGGAATTTCCGTGGCCGGTGCTGGAGGAGGCGGCCCAGCGCGGTTTCTACAGCCCGTTGTTCTACCGCGACCTGATCGGCGACCCGACGGGGCTGTCCTTGCCGATGTTCATGGAGGAGCTCTTTTGGGGTTGCGCCGGAATCGGTTTGGCGATTGTTATGCCGGCGCTGGCCCTCTCGGCGATCGGTCAAGCCGCGTCGCCGGAGCAGATGCTCGAGTGGGCGCCCGAATGTTTCGGTACGCCAGGGGATCTCAAGCTTGCGGCGCTGGCGATCTCCGAACCCGAGGGCGGCAGCGATGTGCGGAACTTGCGCACCCGGGCGCGCCGCGACGGCGATGACTGGATCATCGACGGCCACAAGATGTGGATCGGCAACGGCGGCATTGCCAACGTTCATGTGGTCAACGCCGTGGTTGATGAGGAACTCGGCCACCGCGGCCAGGGGCTGTTCATCGTGCCCGGCGGGACGCCCGGTCTGAAGATGGTGCGAAAGCTCGACAAATTGGGCTGTCGCGCGTCGCACACGGCCGAGTTGTTGTTCGAAGATGTCCGCGTTCCCGGCGCCAACCTGCTTGGGGGGGAAGAAAAGCTCGAACGCAAGCTCGCGAAGGCACGCGAAGCGGTCGAGGGCGGACATCGTTCGGGTTCCGCGACTTTGGGTACCTTCGAACAGACCCGCCCGATGGTGGCCGCGCAGGCCATCGGCATCGCCCGCGCCGCCCTCGAGTACGCGACGTGGTATGCCACCGAGCGGGAGGCGTTCGGCGGACCGATTATCGACAACCAGGGCATCGCGTTTCCACTGGCGGACCTGGCCACTCAGATCGACGCGGCCCGCCTGCTCACCTGGCGGGCCTCGTGGATGGCTGCCAACGGGGTGCCCTTCGAGCGGGGGGAGGGCTCGATGTCGAAACTGGCCGCCAGTGAAGTCGCCGTCAAGGCCACCGAACGCGGCATCCAGACCATGGGCGGCTGGGGTTATATCACCGACCACCCGGTCGAGAAGTGGTACCGGGATGCCAAGCTGTACACCATCTTTGAGGGCACCAGCGAGATCCAGCGGATGGTGATTTCCAACGCGCTGGGCGCCGCCGTCGGCACCCCGCCACTGCACGTGGTGCTCGAACCGACCGGCGGACCGCTGAATCGGGCTTTCGGTCGCGGGACCCCGCTGAGGTCGCGTGCCGCCGATGCGGCGCTGTCGATGCAGGACCGCGTCCCCGAACCCGTGAGGCGCCTGGCGATGAGGGTGCTGCGCCCGCCCCGTAGGTGAGTGGGCCGCGGTATCGTCGCGCTGTCAGTGTCGTACGCAATCCACGACGAAGGCTGGACGATGAGCAACCTGGAGACCTCGCCGGCCGAAGTCGCCTGCAACGCTTCACGGATCGCCTCTAACTTGCCGACGATAGAAGTGCTCCATCCGCGCGAGGTTCCCCTGGGCGGGCCGCGCGCGATCGAGGTGCGGCGCACCCTTCCGCAGCGGCAACGCTCGCTGATCGGTGCCTGGTGCTTCATCGACCACTATGGTCCGGTGTCCGCACGCATGGATGTGCCGCCGCATCCGCACACCGGATTGCAAACCGTCAGTTGGTTGTTCGGCGGGGGAGTGGAACATCGTGACAGTGCCGGCGTCCATGCCCTGGTCCGTCCAGGCGAGCTGAATCTGATGACGGCGGGCGCGGGCATCTGTCACTCCGAAGTCTCGAGTGGGTCGACCGCCGATTTGCACGGGGTCCAGCTGTGGGCTGCGTTGCCAGGCCCCGCTCGCGACACCGGCCGCGACTTCGCCCACTACGTGCCGACACCGGCGGTTCTGCCCGGCGTGGTGGTGCGCGTATTCCTCGGGGAGCTGGCGGGTTCCCGATCCCCGGTGCACACTTACACTCCGCTCCTGGGCGCCCAGATCGACCTGGACGCGGGCGCCGCAGTGGACTTCGAGGTGGATCACGCCTACGAGCACGGGGTGCTCTGCGATGCGGGGTCCGTCGAGGTCGGCGGAACTGCCCTTTCCTCAGCCGATCTCGCGTACCAGAGCCCGGGTAATTCGTTGCTGCCATTACGCAACGTCGGGGATCGACCCGCGCGCGTGGTGCTCCTCGGCGGAACGCCGTTCACCGAAGCACTGGTGATGTGGTGGAACTTCGTCGGGCGCAGCCACGACGACATCGTTCGCTACCGCCGACTGTGGGAGGACGCCGACGACCGCTTCGGCAGCGTCCGCGGTTACCAGGGTGCACTCACGCGGCTGCCCGCACCGCCGTTGCCGACCACCCGGCTGCGGCCCCGACCGACACCCGAAGGGATAACAGATGACTGTCGATAAGACCGGCGCACAGGCCAGCGTCACCGCGCACGAAGGCCGCTACACCATTGACGTCGAGGGCAAGACTGTTGGGCTCGCCGATTTCGCCGACCGTGGCGATCAGCGCGTCTTTTACCACACCGAGGTTGACCCGCAGTATGGCGGGCGCGGCCTGGCGACCATCCTTATCGAGGAGGCGCTGAATGCGACTCGCGATGCGGGCAAACGCATCGTTCCCGTCTGCTCGATGGTGGTCACGGTGCTCAACAAACATCCCGAATTCGACGGCATTACAGATCCCGTCACCGCCGACGTCCATAGGTGGCTGCAGACGAATCCGGCCGGTTGAGCCGCGCGCTACTTGCCGGTGCGCTCCCGATGCTTGCACCCAGGCCAGCAACAGGGCCGGCGTTTGCCCTCTTCGAGCTCCTCTCGGGTCCGGCGAATGCGACGCTGCCGGGTTCCATCCTGCTTGGCGTCCTCGACCCAGCAGATGAATTCGTTACGCGCCAGAGGCGTGATGTCCTTCCAGGCCGCGAGGGCCGAGGGGCTGGCGGTCAACGCGGCTCGCAAGTCCGGGGGCAGCTTGTGCACCACCCCACCGGGCAACCGCTCGCCGCTCACAGGGATCTCACGGGGGCTCTCACAGGGCTAGGGTATGGCGAGTCACCCACGGGAGGCGCCATGAGTGAACACGAGGTCCGGGCTCGGTGAGAAAGCCCGCCCGGCGGGCGAAATGTCACGACAGATCACGGTGTGGGCGAAGGGGGACTTGAACCCCCACGTCCCGAAGGACACTGGCACCTGAAGCCAGCGCGTCTGCCATTCCGCCACTCGCCCGGGGAAACAACCGATGGACCATATCACTGTAATAGCCGTGTGCCCCAACCGGCGAAGGATCCTCGCATCGAGCAGGTGGCCCTGAGCTGCACCGATGTGATTCTCACAATTCCCGAGGTGCCGCAGTCTCGCGATATCCCGATACCATGCTGATGTGACCACAAACGCGGGCGCTCCGTTTGCCTCGCGCCCGCGATACACCGCGACAACTGCGGGCGAGCGCTAGCGGATGAGTAGCCAAAAGGGGCTCGTTCAGCGCATCGAGCGAAAGCTTGAGGCGACTGTCGACAATGCGTTTGCCCGGGTGTTTGGCGGACCGATCGTTCCCCAAGAGGTGGAAGCTCTGCTCCGTCGGGAAGCCGAGGACGGCGTCCGGAGCCTTCCGGGAAATCGCCTTTTGGCGCCTAACGAATACATCATTACCCTCGGTATGCACGACTTCGAGGATGTGGGCGCCGACGCGGACCTCACGTTGCGCCGTTTCGCTCGGTACGTGGCTGACTACATCGATGAACAGGGGTGGCAGACGTATGGCGACGTGGTCGTCCGGTTTGAGCAGTCGTCAAGCCTGCACACCGGTCAGTATCGTGCCCGCGGGGTTGTCAACCCCGACGCCGAACCCCGCCCGACGCTCGACCATCCCCTCCGGCCACAATCAGATCACGCGTTCGGCGTAGAACGAGGAGTAGCAGCAATGACCGACAATTCGAGCTACCGCGGGGGCCCGGGGCAGGGGCGGCCCGGCGACGAGTACTACGACGACCGCTACGGGCGTCCCCAAGATGAACCGCGGGGGCCTGAGCCTCATGGGGGACCGGGCTATCCGCAAGAGCAAGGCGCATTCCCGCCCCCGGCCGGTTACCCGCCGCCGAGCGGCTACCCGCCCCCTCGTCATCCCGACCAGGGCGGCTACCAAGGCCAGCCCGGCGGCTACCCCGACCAAGGCGGCTACCAAGGCCAGCCCGGCGGCTACCCCGACCAAGGCGGCTACCAAGGCCAGCCCGGCGGCTACCCCGACCAAGGCGGCTACCAAGGCCAGCCCGGCG
>NZ_JAFBAT010000001.1 GCF_019247615.1 Mycobacterium sp.
CTCGCGCCGGCCTCGGCGAAGCCGCGGGTGCGCGAGCGCCTGCTGAGCATGATGAAGACGGCGCTGACGGCAACGGCCGGGAAGCTCGAGCAGCTGCTGGCCGACGGCACGTGTAACCCGCCCTGATATTGACCGGGTGGAGGAAAGGTGATTGCACGCAACGAACCCGTGGGTCCGCGACAGCTGCGCGCGGTGCCCGACAGTGGTTTCAATGACGGCTATCCCGACTGGGAGGCCGTGTACGTCGACAATGCCGGCTGGGTGTATCGCACGCTGTTCGCGCGAGTGGGCAATCGGGCCGACGCCGAGGACCTCACCACCGAGGTCTTCCTCGCCGCGCTGCGCCCGCTGCGCCTGACCGCGAGCGTGGGCGAGGTGCGCGCATACCTGCGGGCCACGGCCCGGACGGTGCTGGCGGCGCACTGGCGCGAAACCATGGGTCGAGAGATAACCTCGATCGACGATGTCGAACAACCCCCCGATAGCGAGGAGGCGATCAGCACCGCACCCCGGCGGGTCGCCCAGGTTCTCGACAGCTTGCCGGACCGCTACCGCCAGATCTTGGAAATGCGTTTCTTACAAGGGAATTCGATCAAGGAGTCCGCTGCCGAACTCGGGATTAGCGTTGCCAACGCGAAAGTGCTCCAGCACCGCGCTCTGCGATTGGCGGCACAGGTCAACGAGGGAGGCCAACAATGAATGCGCGGGGTTTGCGGCGCTACGTCGATGACCTGTTGCGGGGTCGGCGGCCGAAGCCGTTTGTGGCCGACGACTTCGAGGCGGTACAGATCCGCACGGCGATCGAGCTGAGGGCGGCCCGGACGGGACCGGATGCGGACGGCAGTCCCCGCCCCGAATTTCTGACCGACCTTCACCGCCGCCTCGCCGAGCAGATGAACGGCGCACCGGCGGAGCCGGCACCGAAGCAAAGCACCACGCGCCGCCAGGTCATCGTCGGCACGTCGGCCGCCGCGGCCGCCGCGGCCGCCGCGGTCACCATCGACCGGGCTCTCATAGGCAGCCCCGCCGACGGCCCCGCCGCGGGTGTTGCGGCGGGGGAACTCACGCCCAACGACGGAAGCTGGCAGCGCGTGGCGGCCAGCTCGGAGGTGCCCGACGGGAGGATGCATCCGTTCGACCTGGGTTCGGTCACCGGATTTGTGCGTCGCGTCGACGGTAAACCGCAGGCCGTTTCCGGGGTGTGTACCCATCAGGGGTGCCGGCTGTGGTTCGACGCTCCCGACGACACGCTGCGCTGTCCCTGTCATACGACGTCGTTCTCGCCCAGCGGGCAGGTGCTCACCCACCAGTTGCCCATTTCGCCAAAGCCCTTGCCCGCATTGATGGTTCGCGAGGTCAACGGGGTGATCGAGGTGTTCGCCCCGCCGCGTCACGACGTGTAACCCGCCGCCATATCTCTTGGCATGGAAATCGCCAAGCTTCGAAAACATGTGGTCGCGGCGTCGGCCGTCGCCGTGCTGCTGGCCGGATGCGCGTCTTCGCGGCCCGACGCGCAGCCATCCGTTACCTTCGGATCGAATGGCGGCGGCACGCCCGGAATGCCGGGCATGAGCGGGATGCCCGCGATGCCGGGTTCATCGTCGGGCGCGGCGTCAGCCACCGGGTCGCCGGCTGCGGTCGCAGGCGACCAGGTCGGCATCGACAACTTCGCCTTCGCTCCCGCCACCTTGACCGTCAAGGTCGGCACCACCGTCACGTGGACCAACCACGACGAGGAACCGCATACGGTGGCCGCGAGCGACGGCTCGTTCCATTCGCCCGGGATGGGAACGGGCGCCACGTTTTCGCACACCTTCTCCACGCCGGGGAAATTCGACTACGTCTGCACCATTCACCCGATGATGCACGGCACCGTGGTGGTGACGGGATGACCCGCGCCGGCGACGATGCAGTGCGAAGCGATGGGGAGAGCGGCGCATGACGCGGGAACCGAACACGATGAGTCGCCGCCAGCTGATCCGTCACACGGCGTGGTTCGGAGCGGCGGTCGGATTCGCCGTGGTTGGTGGCGAGGTCATCTCGCATGTCGCCGGCTCCGCTGCGGCCGAGCGCTCGAACGCCCGGCCCACGCTGCGGTTCGCCCAGGTCAGCGACAGCCACATCGGCTTCAGCGGTGCGCCCAACCCCGACGTCGCGGGAACCTTCGGCCACGCCATCGAGCAGGTCAATGGTCTGGGCTACGCGCCGGATTTCGTCATCCACACCGGCGACCTCACGCATCTGTCTACGCCCGACCAGTTCGACCAGGTCAAGCAGATGATGACCGGTTTCCGTACGCCACATGTGTTCACGGTTCCCGGTGAACACGACTCGGTTGACGATGCCGGGCAGAAGTACCGGAGTGTGTTCGGGGCCGGGACTCGCGGCGACGGCTGGTACAGCTTCGACATCGCCGGGGTGCATGTGATCGCGTTGGTGAACACCCTGAATCTCAAGAAGCTGGGCCATCTGGGCGTCGACCAGTTGGAGTTCGTGAAACAGGACGTCGCCGGCTTGTCGAGCGACACACCCATCATCGTTTTCAGCCACATCCCGTTGTTCGCGATGTACCCCGACTGGGGATGGGGCACCGACGACGCGACGCAAGCACTGAGCTACCTGAGCCGCTTCTCCTCCGTCACCTGCCTCAACGGCCATGTGCACCAGCTGTTTTCCAAGACCGAAGGCAACGTGACCTTCTACAGCGGCACGACCACCGCCTATCCGCTTCCTCATCCGGGCGATGGCCCGGCACCCAAGCCCGTCACGCTGCCGGCCGGCAAGCTACATGACGCCCTGGGCATTCGCGAGGTCAGTTACACCAAGGGGCAGGCTGCCCTGGCATTGAAAGAGACGGCGCTGCAATGAGAATATTGTTTCGATTGGGCTTGGCAGCTTCCCTGGCTGTCAGCGCCCTCAGCCACGCATATCTGTATATCCATGGCTACCAACATATTCCAATGATCGGCGCTGCCTTCCTGGTACAGGCCAGCGTCTCGTTTTCGTTGGCCCTGCTGATCGTCGCGGGCGGTCCCCGGTGGCTCGAATGGGGCGCCGCGGCGGTGGCCGGTGGATCTCTGGTGGCCTTCGTGCTGTCGAGGACCGTTGGGCTGTTTGGCTTTTCCGAGCGCGGGTGGGAGCCGGCGCCCCATGCGGCCATCACCGTGGTTGCCGAGGTGCTGTGCGTGCTGCTGTGGGCGGCACCCATTGTGGTTCGGCGGCCTTTGCCGAAGCGCTTGGTCGTTGCGCCGTAAATAGCTTGGCGATGCCGCGCTCAGGTATCGAATTCGATGGTCCCGACACCGCCGGGGCTGTACGAGACGTAGATCGGTATGCCGTTGGGATCGGCGGTACCGATGGGGCCGACGAGGCCGGTGCCCTGGCCGGAGAAGGGAATGACCCCGCTATTGAAATTGTTCGTGCTCGGCACGACGATCGGCAGCGCCGTACCCGTCACCGTCTGTGAATACAGCAAAGTGCCACCCTGGCTGGTGTAGACGGAGATAACATCTCCCGCCGGCACGTATTCCGGTCCACCCGGTGCCGGCTGTATCGGGTTGGGGACAATGTTGGTCGGGATGGCTCCGTGCACCCCACCGGAGTCGATATACGCACCCGAAGCAGTTTCGGCCAGTGTTTGTCCACCGCCAGTGACCGCTACATACGGATTGGTAATCGGCGCTCCGGAAAGCGAAGCGTACGAAGGGAGCGGATTGGAACCGAACTCCATGACACCCGCGGGGTTGTTCAGGAGCACGCCCCTTCCGAGGACGCCCGGCAAAGCCTGCGGGGTGCTGCTGTTGAAACCCTGGCCAAAACCAGCTGTATTAGCACCCACCCCCAAAATGGGGTCTGCATTCGAGGGCGAAACGTTGGTCGTAACACCGTTAACCGTAACGGTTTCGCTGGTGACCACACCTACGGTCGTCGGCGCGGTGATTATTCCATTTCCGAAATTCACCGATGCGGCATACGTATTGTAGGTAATGGTCGAGCCTTGCACGCTGTTGCCGTAATTGGAAACAAGCCCAATGGCGGTGGGCGCGCCGAGGTTTGCCCCAGCAACATCTTGCGGCGGGACGACGAGGCCGGTGGATCCGGTATCGACCAGGACAGGCACAAACTGTCCGCCACCTATGGAGATTTCCACTACTTCCCGGGTACCGATCGCATACATCGGGATGGTGGGTTGAGGGCCGGCGGCGCCAGCGGCGCCGGGATGGCCCCACAGCGAGCCACCGAGACCGCCCCGCCCACCGGCACCCAGAACCCCCCCGGTCCCGCCCGTGCCGCCGTTGCCCACCAGCAGCCCGCCCCGCCCTCCGGCACCCCCCGCCGCAAGCTCCCCGCCGGTCCCGCCCCGCCCACCGGTGCCGAACAAGAGCGCGCCGCCGCCCGCGCCACCCACACCGAGCGGACCGCCCGTCCCACCGGCCCCGCCATTGCCATTCAGCAACCCGCCGCGGCCCCCGACACCGCCGCGTGCGCCCCACCCGCCTCCACCGCCGGTGCCCCCAGCGCCGATCAACCCCGCCGAACCGCCAGCGCCGCCGGGAACTCCGGTGGCGGTGCTCGTCCCACCGCTACCGCCACGGCCGATCAACATCCCACCCGCCCCGCCGGGCGTCCCGATCCCTTGGGCATTGGTCGTGCCGTTTGTTCCTGCTCCGATCAGCGGACGCCTGAGCAGCAGGTTCGTGGGCTCGTTAACCGCACCGACCAGGGCCTGCCGGAGCGGCGCAGTCTGCTGCTCAAAAGGGCTCAGCAGGGTCTGCGCGGCATTAGCGGCCTCGGCGCTCAGATAGGCAGCCGCACCGGCGTTAAGGGCCCGCACATACTGGGCGTGAAATGACGCGCTCTGAGCGCTGGCTGCCTGAAATGCCGATGCGTGCCTGGAAAACACCGTCGCAATGGCGGCCGACACCTCATCAGCACCGGCGGCCAGCACCCTCGTCGTCGGGATGGACGCGGCCGCGTTGGCCGCCCTGATGGTTGACCCGATGCTCGCGACGCGTGTTGCTGCGTCGGTCATCATTTCAGGTGCCGCGATGACGAACGACATGGAACACCTCCGGTTACTTGTGTAGCCGAGCTGCCCCCGCGTTCAGCGATAAACGGATGGTAGGCGCGGCGGCGGCGGATTTCACGTTTTCGCCCACGCCACGCCTATGTGAATGCCACTGTGGTCGAAAGCCCCGCGGCCCCGCCATCGCGTCTAGAAATGCGCAGTCGGTGTTAGCTGGACTGGCCGTCACTACCCGCGCCGGCGGTGGATCCGCTGAATCCGCCGGCACCGGTGCCTCCGCTCGCGGCGGGGCCGGCGGGGAAGACGGGCCAGTCGGTGCCGCCGGCGCCTCCGTTGCCGGCTATGGCGCCAGGGGGGAGACCGCCCCCGGTGCCGCCGGCGCCTCCCGCGGCGCCCGCGCCGCCGGCGCCTCCAGGGACGGCAGCGCCGGCGAGGGACCCAGCACCGCCGCCCCCACCACCGCCGGTGCCGGCGCCAGCCGCGGGGCTACCCGCGCCGCCGGCCCCGCCGATGGCATCGCCGCCAGCTCCGCCGGTGGCATCACCGCCGGCTCCGCCGGCGCCGCCGGCACTTCCGCCGCCTCCGGCGCCTCCGCCGCCTCCAGCGCCGCCCCAGCTTTCGTTGCCGGCGAGGTTGGAGGCGACTGCGCCTCCTCCTCCGCCTCCGCCGGCGCCGCCGATCCCGCCGGCGGGACCGGAAGCACCGGAGCCGGCACCGCCGCCTCCCGCAAATCCGCCGGAGCCGATGACGCCTCCGCCAAAGAGGGAGGCGGCACCTCCGTCTCCGCCGGCACCGCCGGCGCTGGCGGCGCCACCCGCTA
>NZ_JAFBAT010000020.1 GCF_019247615.1 Mycobacterium sp.
GCACCGCCGCGGCATCCGCGGTGCACACCGTTTCATTGACGACGGCGGTGGGCTTCCTGCCGGGACTCAAGGAATACGACCAGTATCATGCCCTCGCGTCGATCTCCGCGAACACAGTCGTGATCAGCGGGGGAGCGGACATGACGACCCCGGTCGACCACGCGCGCGACCTGGCCGCGGCCATCCCGGGCGCCATCCACCTGCACCGCCCCAACGCCGGCCACATGCTGGTCGAAGAGCACCCACAGTGCGTCAGCGACGCGATCGAGTGCGTAGTCGGCATGGGGAGCTTGCCCGCCCACGACGCGGCCAGTTAATCCGCGGACACGAGAATCGTTCGCGACGAATCTGTTTGGGTCCCCGCTGCGGGGTGGACGGACGGATCCGATTGCGCGGAACGCTTTTCGGTGCGCTCGGGCATCCCGCCCGCTGCGGCCTGGACGTCGCGTGGCCAAGCGCCGCGCGGCCCTGAGGGAGACGCCATCTTATTTCCGGGGAAATTTTTCTCCGTTGCCCTGCGCGAATCCGCGCGGCTGGCTAATGTCAGGCGAGCAGCAAATCGGATACGATGCTGCCTCAAGGGGCGGAAGCAAACTGGAGGGTTACCTGGTGAGAAAGATCGTTGCCGCCGGCGCACTGGCGTTTTGTGGGCTGATGACTACCGGCGTAGGGATCAGCAACGCTGACGAAATCCAAGTGGAGGGCAACTACGCAACGCTGGCCGCGTGCAACGCCGATGGGCCGCACGTCGAGGTGGACCATCCCGGGCACTTCACGCACTACTCCTGCGTGCAGCATTCCGACGGTCTCTGGTACCTGTACCTGAGCAACTGACCCAAGCGTTCCCACCGCGACCGTTCACAGGTCGGAGGCCAGCCGCCGCAGAATGTCGGCAGCGGGCTCGGCGGTCGCATGCCGGTAGCCGGTGCCCGCCCATAGATGGACGTAGTCCGGCTTCCCCGCCGCCGCGGCAGCCTTGCGCAGCGGGCTGGTGAGGTAGTGAATGGCCGGATAGCCCAGTGGCGCGTGCGCCTCGTGGGCGTCGATGAAGGAGTTGCGCAGGCCACGGGCCGGGCGGCCCGTGAAAGCCCGGGTGATGACCGTCTCGGTGAAGCGGGGATCTGTCAAGGCTGCCTGATGGGTGGCCGAGGCGGCGCTTTCCGTCGCACGCAGCAGAACCGTTCCCACGGCAGCCGCCGAGGCGCCCGCGCGGATCACCTCGGTCACCGCGGCCGGAGTGGCGAGCCCACCCGCGGCCATGACGGGCAGCGGCACTCTCGCGACGATTTGTGCGACGAGTTCGGCGATGGGAACAGCGTTCAACGGCTTGCGGGGCGAGAGCGTGCCGGAATGGCCGCCGGCTGCGGCGGCCTGCACGGCAAGCATGTCGACGCCGACGTCGTGGGCCTGGGCGGCCTCGTCGGGTGTCGTGACCGTCTGCACCACAATGGTTTTGGCTTTCCGAAAGGCGATGATGACGTCGCGAGGCGGAATCCCGAAGGTGAACGAGACCATCGGCGGCGGGTCGTCGAGCAGCAGCTCGATCTTTTCCTCAAACCGGTCGGTGTCCTCGACCGGCTCGTCAGGCAGTGTCAGCCCGAACTGGTCGGCGTCGTTCGCCACGATGGATGCGTAGGCCCGATAGGCGTCCCGGTCGACCGGCAGGGGATTCGGGGCGAACACATTGATGCCGAACGGGATTCCCTCGGCGCGAACCGCCTTGAGCTCCGCCTCGACGGCATCCACGGTCTTGTAGCCGGCCGCGAGCAGGCCGAGGGCGCCGGCCCGAGCGGCGGCGAACACCATCGCGGGCGTGGTGGGGCCGCCCGCCATCGGGGCAGCGATCAAAGGAATGGACATACCGAACTGTTCCAGCATCAGTGCCTCCCTGAGCCCCTCGGCGCCTTCTAGCGCCTCTCGACACTATCGGCGGGGGCACACGGCGGTTCGGTGAGATTGGCGACACCTCCGCCGTTCCATCCCGGCGCCCGACCTGACAGGATGCATCAACGTGAAGCGGCCCAACTTTCTCGTCATCGTCGCGGACGACCTCGGGTTTTCCGACATCGGCGCGTTCGGCGGCGAGATCAACACGCCCAACCTGGATCGGCTGGCCCACGCGGGCATCCGGTTCACCGACTTCCATTCGGCCCCGGCCTGCTCGCCCACCCGGGCGATGTTGCTGACCGGAACCGATCACCATCTGGCCGGCATCGGCACCATGCGCGAGGTCGCCATCCCCGGGTTTCGGGGTGCGCCCGGGTATGAAGGCTATCTAAACGACCGCGTCGTAGCGTTGCCCGAGCTGCTGCGCGACGCGGGATATCTGACGCTGATGGCGGGCAAGTGGCACCTGGGCGACACCATCGAGACGTCGCCGTGGGCCCGCGGGTTCGAGCGCTCGTTTGCCCTACTACCGGCCGGCGCCAGCCATTACGGGCCCGCGGCGGGCGGCGGGTTCTCGCCCGCGCCAACGCTTTACACCGAGGACGACCGCTTCGTCACTGTTGGTAACGACTTCTACTCATCGGACTTCTACGCCGACACCCTGCTGCGCTACCTCCGCGAACGTTCCGATGACACGGCAAATAACCACCGGCCGTTCTTCGCCTATCTGCCATTCCAGGCGCCGCACTGGCCGCTGCAGGCGCCGGAGGAATCCATCGCGCGGTATCACGGTCGCTACGACGACGGACCGGACGCCCTGCGAGACGCGCGCTTGGCGGCGCTGCGGCGGCTGGGCCTATGTGCCCCCGACGTCGTGGCCCATCCGGTCGTGGCCGACGGCGCACCCGAATGGGCCGACATGACGGACGACGAGCGCGCGCTGTCGGCCCGCAGCATGGAGGTTTATGCCGCGATGGTGGACCGGATGGATTGGAACATCGGGAGGGTGATCGACTACCTCGCGGATAGCGGCGAACTCGACGACACGGTCGTGATCTTCCTTTCCGACAACGGGGCCGAGGGCGCGATGGTCGAGGCGATGCCGCTGCGCGGCCCGCAAATCGTCGCGCAGATCGAAAAATACTGCGACAACAGCCTTGACAATCTCGGCCGACCCACCTCGTTCATCTGGTACGGCCCCAGATGGGCCCAGGCGGCCACGGCGCCGTCGCGCCTGCACAAGGCGTTCACGACCGAAGGAGGTGTCCGGGTCGTCGGCTTCCTCACGTGGCCGGGTTTCGCGCGGCAGGGCGAGATCGGCACCGCGTTCACGACCGTCATGGACATCGCACCGACCGTCCTGGATCTCGCGGGCGTCGTGCATCCCGGCACTGCGTATGCGGGCCGCCAAGTCGAGCCCATCCGCGGCCGCTCGCTGGTGCCGTACCTGGCGCGCGATTGCGCGGCAGTGCATGACGCCGATACGGGCACCGGTTGGGAGTTGTTCGGCCGCAGGGCAATTCGTCAGGGCGATTGGAAGGCGCTCTACCTGCCCGCGCCGTACGGTCCGGGAAGCTGGCAGCTCTACGACCTCTCCCGAGACCCGGGTGAGATCGACGATCTGTCCGGTGCGCACCCCGAGAGGCTGGTTGAGCTCGTGGCGCTGTGGGACCGCTACGTCGAAGAAACCGGAGTTATTCTCGAGCCCTTGTCTGTGTTCGACGCTGACCCGGAAATGCTGTAGCGCCAATGGCTGAGGCAACCACCTGCGCGATCATCGGCGGCGGGCCGGCTGGGATGATCCTCGGACTGCTCCTTGCCCGGGCGGGCATCGAGGTGACCCTGCTGGAGAAGCACGGCGATTTTCTGCGCGACTTTCGCGGCGACACCGTGCATCCGACGACGCTGAGGCTACTCGACGAGCTCGGCCTGTGGGAGCGCTTCACGGCCTTGCGCTACAGCGAGGTCCGCAAGGCGAAACTCGAGTCGAACGGGCGCTCGGTGACCTACGTCGACTTCGAGCGTCTGCGCCAGCCCCACCCCTATATCGCCATGGTGCCCCAGTGGGATCTGCTCAATCTGCTCGCCGAGGCCGCCAAGGCCGAGCCGAGCTTCACCCTGAGGATGAACACGGAGGTCACCGGGCTGCTGTGGGACGCCGACAGGGTTACCGGAGTGCGCTATCTCGGACCCGAGGGCCCCGGTTACCTCCGCGCCGAGTTGACCGTCGCGTGCGACGGCCGATGGTCGATCGCGCGGCGCGAGGCGGGGCTTCGAAGACGTGAATTCCCGGCGAATTTCGACGTGTGGTGGTTCCGGTTGCCGCGCGAAGGCGAGCAAGAATTCTCGTTCATGCCACGGCTGGCGCCCGGCAAGGGTCTCGCGGTGATCCCGCGCGAAGGGTATAACCAGATCGCCTACATCGGGCCCAAGGGAACCGACCGGGAGTTGCGCGCTCGCGGCATAGCAGCGTTCCGGGAGGACGTCGGCGCACTGCTGCCCGAAGCGGCCGAATCGGTGGCGACGCTGAGGTCGATGGACGACATCAAGCACCTTGATGTCCGGGTCGATCGGCTGCGTCGCTGGCATGCCGATGGGCTGCTGTGCATCGGGGACGCCGCGCACGCGATGTCTCCGCTGGGCGGCGTCGGGATCAACCTGGCCGTCCAAGATGCCGTGGCGGCCGCCACCTTGCTGGCCGAACCGCTGCGGCAACACCGGGTGACGATTCGCGAACTGGCAGCCGTGCGCCGCCGTCGTCTACTTCCCACCGCCGTAACCCAATTCGTGCAACGCGTGTTGCAGCGGGCTCTGCTCGGCCCGCTCCTGCGCGGCGCCGACCCGACCCCACCGGCGGCGCTGCTGAACATCGTCGAGCGGCTGCCATGGCTTTCGGTGCTGCCCGCCTACTTCATCGGCGTCGGCATCCGTCCCGAGCATGCGCCGGCATTCGCCCGGCGGGGATCGGGTGTCCGCTGAGGGCAGCGCCTGTCCGGGGGGGCTCCGCAGGTGAGTGCTAGCGTCGCGTCCATGTCTGGAGACGGGAACCCGATTCGGATCGGGATCCTGGGCGCCGCGCGGATCGCACCGCTGGCGTTGATCAACCCGGCCAAGCGCAACAGCGAGGTCGAGGTGACCGCCGTCGCCGCGCGCGACGGCTCACGGGGGCGGGCCTTTGCTGCCAAGCACGGCATCTCGCGGGTGCACTCAACCTACGATGCGCTGATCGGCGACCCGGAACTCGATGCGGTCTACATCCCGCTGCCCAACGGCTTACATGGGCGCTGGACTCGCGCGGCACTCGGCGCCGGCAAGCATGTCCTGTGCGAGAAGCCGTTGACGGCCAATGCTGCCGAGGCCCGGGAAATCACCGAACTGGCGAGCCGCTCCGATCGGGTGGTGATGGAAGCCTTCCACTACCGATTCCACCCGCTGACCCGGCGCGTGGAGCAGATCATCGCGTCGGGCGAGCTGGGCACGATCAGATCGGTGGAAGCCGCCCTGTGCTTTCCCCTGCCGAAGTTCTCCGACATCCGCTATGACTACTCGCTGGCCGGCGGCGCGACGATGGACGCCGGATGCTACGCGGTGCACATGGTGCGCACCTTCGGTGCTTCTACGCCGGAAGTCGTTGCAGCACAAGCTAAGTTGCGCGATCCACGGGTCGACCGCGCCATGACCGCCGAGCTCAAGTTCGCGGAGGGCCACACCGGGCGGGTCCGTTGCTCGATGTGGTCGTCCCGACTGTTGGATATCCGTGCACGCGTGGTCGGTGACGACGGCGAGGTGCGGGTCGTCAACCCGGTGCTGCCCCACGTTTTCCATCGGCTTTCGGTCCGCTCGCCCGATGCCAGGCGCGTCGAGCGTTTCGGGCGCCGCACTTCCTACGCCTATCAGCTGGATGCCTTTGCCGGAGCGGTGCGGCGGGGCGAACCGGTCACGACGACGCCGCAGGACGCGATCGAGAACATGACCGTCATCGACGGGATCTATCGCGCCGCCGGCTTGCCTCTGCGCAACCCGAGCTGAGGTTCCGTGCGCGCGTTCGCCTGTCCCGCGTGCGGTGGCTTCGCCCCGTTCGAGTCGCGGCGTTGCTCGAATTGCCCGGCGGAACTCGGATTCCATGTGCCAAGCCGCTCCATGGTGGTCACTAGGTCGGGCAGCGCGGTCGTCGACGGCCAGACGTGGATTCCCTGTACCAGGTCTGCCACCCTCGGATGCAACTGGCTCGTTGCCGAGGAGCAGGAAATCGGCGGCGAACAGGGGAGGTGCCTCGCCGACTCGCTGATCCGGCGGGAGCCCGAGGCGGACGACACCATCGCGCGAGAAAAACTGGGGTCCACCGCGGTTGCCCTGCGGCGCTTGATCTATCAACTCATCGAGCTAGGACTTCCGGTCGAGCCGTACTGGCGCCGGAAGGGAGGGCTGGCGTTCGATCTGCTGTCCAGCTACAGCGGCGGCGGGCGGGTCCTGATCGGCCACGCCGACGGGGTCATCACCATCGATTTGGTCGAAACACTCGACGACTACCGCGAGTCGCTGCGGGTTCACCTCGGTGAGCCCTACCGCACCATGCTGGGGCACTTCCGCCACGAGATCGGCCACTACTACCAAAACGTGCTCGTGGAAAGCGGTACTGGCGCCGAACTCTACCTGAGCGAGTGCAGGCAGCTATTCGGCGACGAACGCGCCGATTACCAGGAGGCGATCGCGCGCCATTACAAGTTCGGTGCACCGGAAAACTGGGGCGGGTCCTACATCTCGGAATACGCGACGATGCACCCTTGGGAGGACTTCGCCGAGTGTTTCGCGCACTATCTGCACATCACCGACATCATCGACACGTCCCGCGAGGCGGGACTGGTGCTGCACGCCGACCGGGTCCGCTTCGCGCTGCCGCGCGACATCGTTCCGCCCGCCTCATACGACGATGAGCCGATCGAGCAGCTACTCGACGATTGGAAGTGGATGTCCACCTTCTTCAACCGGGTGAACGCGGCTATGGGAAAGAATCCGCTTTACCCGTTTGAGCTCCCACCCCCGGTAGTCGGCAAGCTGGCGTTCGTACACAAGGTGATTCGCGAGGTGTCAGCGGTCCGCAGCCCAATGCGTTCTTGAGCTCAAGGTAGCGGTCGCGGGTGCCGGAACGAGGTGTCGCTCAGCCCCGGCTTACAGACACTACGAATATAGAGTAAGCTCTGCGTGCCTGATGGACCTGCATGGATAAACGACGAAAGCCCAATCCCGTCGAGCGCCGCCGCGACTTGTGCGATGCGGCGATCCAGCTGTTGGCCGACGATGGCGCCAAGGGGTTGAGCCACCTGAAGGTCGACCGCCGCGCGGGCGTGCCGGACGGCACGACATCGTTTTACTTCCGCACCCGTTCGGCGCTGTTGCACGCCGTTGCCGAGCGGGTTGCCGAACTCGACCTGGCGAGCTTGCAGTCGGTCGCCGACCGGTCCGGCGATCAGCGAAGCCAGGCCTCGCCGTCACGGTTGTCGCAGGTGGTGATTCAAGCCGGCAGCGAGCCACATCTGTCCCGGACGAAGGCCAGGTATGAGCTGACATTGCTGGCCAGTCGCGATCCGACGCTGGCCGCGATCCTGCAGCAGGCAGCGGACGGATTCACCAAGCTGCATCGGGAGATTCTCGTGCAACTCATGCCGCGCGGCGCCGAGCTCGAATCGGCGGTCGTCGAAGATTTGAGCAATGTGACGCTGACATTCATCAACGGTCTGCTGATGCGGTTTGCCCATGGCGACCGAATCATCGACAGTCCCGGCCAGCTCGACCGCATATTGTCGGCCATCGCCATCGGGGTACTGCGGAGTTCCGACAAGGCCGGAATGACACAGCGCCCGGAGCCGCGTGCGGCGCGCCGCAGGAAGGGGGCGTCTTGTTGAGGGCACGGACGGGTTTCGACTTCCGCGCGGCTTGCCAGAGCAGCCACCATATGGTTCTCTACGATAATAGAGTCGCGGCCATTCTTAGTGTGCGGGTGGGCCGCACCAAGTGCATACGTCCCGGTCGGGAGTGGTTGCGGCAGGAGGGCTTTCGTGGCGGCGAGCACCGACAGCGATGTTCATTTCGATCCATATGACGTCGAGCTCATCGCAGACCCGTATCCGATGTTCGCACGGCTGCGTGACGAAGCGCCGCTCTACTACAACGCCGAATACGACTTCTTCGCGTTGAGCCGATTCGCCGACGTAACCAAGGCGCTGGTCGACCATGATGCATTCAGCTCCGCCCGGGGCGCGATCCTGGAGTTGATCAAGGCCAACCTCGACATCCCGCCGGGCATGCTGATCTTCGAAGACCCGCCGATCCACGACGTGCACCGCAAGCTGCTGTCCCGCATGTTCACGCCGCGCCGGATCTCGGCGCTGGAGCCGATGATCCGCCAGTTCTGCGCTCAGGCCCTCGACCCGTTGATCGGCTCGGGCCGCTTCGACTTCGTCACCGACCTGGGTGCGCAGATGCCGATGAAGGTCATCAGCATGTTGCTCGGCATCCCCGAAGACGATCAGGAGTACATCCGGGACCGGGCCAATGCCCAATTGCGCACGGAGGCCGGGCGGCCCATGAAGGCTGTCGAGCATCGCCTGTCGGTAGGCGAGCAGTTCGCCGCCTACATCGACTGGCGCACAGAAAATCCTGCCGACGATATCATGACCGATCTGCTCAACGCCGAGTTCGTCGATGAGACGGGCGCCACGCGGCGGCTGACCCGAGACGAGATACTGGTCTACCTCAACGTCGTGGCGGGCGCGGGCAACGAGACGACCACGCGCCTCATCGGTTGGGCGGGAAAGGTTCTCGCAGAGCACCCCGATCAACGGTGGGAACTCGTCCGACAACCGCAACTCATCCCGAAGGCCATCGAAGAGCTCCTGCGCTATGAGCCCCCGGCGCCCCATACGGCGCGGTACGTGACCCGAGACTTCAGCCTGCATGGCCAAACGGTGCCCGAGGGCAGCGTGATGATCATGCTCATCGGCGCGGCCTGCCGCGACGAGCGTCAGTACGGTCCCGATGCAGCCGAATTCGATATCCATCGCACCGCCCGTCCGCACCTCGCGTTCAGCGTGGGCACGCACTTCTGTCTGGGTTCGGCGCTGGCCCGCCTCGAGGCCCGGGTCGCGTTGGAGGAAATCCTGACTCGTTTCCCCGAGTGGGAACTCGACATGAGCAACGCCAGGCTCAGCCCGACCTCAACGGTGCGCGGCTGGGAGACCCTGCCGACGGTAGTGGCGCGGTGACGGGCTGCGGTGACCAACCTCGTTACGCTACCGGCGTTTGGCTTCCCGTCGACGTGGGAGCTGCGCTCAAGAAAAGAAAGTGAGAGAGCCATGGCGGAGTATGACTACGAAAAGATGAAGCAGGAAGCCGAGCCCTTCATCAAGTTCGAGAAGGACAAAGAGAATAGAATCGCGTACATCACCTTCGATCGGCCCGACGCGCAGAACTCGACGACGCTGGGCATGCGGCAAAACTATGCCGACCTGCTCCACAAGTGCAACGTCGACGACGAGGTTAAGGTCGTAGTAATTCGCGGTGAGGGCGAGGATTTCGGCAGCGGTGGCGATCTTCCCGAACAGCGCGGAATGCTCGAGAACCCCGGGATGCCGCTGCTGCACGAGCTCGCCATCAACGACGATGACGTCAAGTACCCGCCGGGCGGTTCGTACCGTTATCTCTCCACCGTGACGGACTTCTACGCCAAGGCGCGCGCCGGCTGCCGGCCGCTGCAGGAGCTGCGCAAGATCAGCATCATCGAGGCGAAGGGCTACTGCTACGGATGGCACTTCTACCAGGCCGGCGACGCCGACCTCGTCGTGTCCTCCGACGACGCGCTGTTCGGGCACCCGGCCTTCCGCTACGTCGGCTGGGGCCCGCGACTGTGGTGGTGGGCGGAGACCATGGGTCTGCGGAAATTCTCCGAAATGCTGTTCACCGGACGCCCATTCACCGCCAACGAAATGTACGAGTGCGGTTTCCTCAACAGCGTGGTGCCCCGCGATCAGTTGGAAGCCGAGACGCTAAAGTACGCGATGGCGTGTTCGCGCTCTCGCCCCACCGACACAGTCGCGGTCCAGAAGACCTTCCTGGAACTCTACAAGCAGCACAAGGGCGAGTACTTCGGGAGCCTGCTCACCGGCATGGTGGAAGGCATGCTGCCGCTGATCGCCAACGACCAGAAGAACGACGTCGACCTCACTGAAGGCACTTTCACCAAGGGCCTGAATAACGTGGTGAAGGACAATGACATGAACTTCCCACCGGAGTGGCGCCTGAGCCGCTCCGGACGCAAGCAGCCCTGATCCGGGCATGTCAGCGCTGAGGGGTTTCAGGGTCGTCGAACTTGCCGAGTCGGTCGCGGGGGAGTACTGCGGAAAGCTGCTGGCCGACTTCGGCGCCGACGTGATCAAGGTTGAGGTGCCTGGCCGCGGCAGCCGAACTCGCTCCATGGCGCCGATCGTCAGCAACGGATGTGAAGGCAGCGCTCTGTTCGCCTACCTCAACACGAACAAGCGCTCCGTCACTCTCGACGTCACTCTCGACGGCGAGCGCCTGCAGAAGCTGATCGCCAGCGCCGACGCGGTCATCGAAGATCGGTCCTCGGGCTGGTCCGAAAAGCATCCCTCCCCGGTGTTCTGCTCCATCACTCCCTTCGGAAGCGACGCGCCCGACGAGTTCCACAATGCCCGGAGCATCAACGTCTTTCACGCCAGCGGCTGGGGGTATCACACTCCCAGTCATGCCGACCCGGATAAGCCGCCATTGCGCGGGCCGGGCCGATTCTTGCCCGACTACGAATCGGGACTGGAGGCGGCGCTGTGTGTCGCAGCGTCATTATTCGCGCGCCTGCATACCGGGCACGGCGAACTCATCGACATCTCGCAGCATGCCGTGTTGGCGTCGCGCGCAGACTCCATCCTGGGCCGATTCATCACCGGGGAGGTGACGGCTCAGGGAACCCGCGACGATTACGACCAGGCCGGTCCTGCAGCGTTTTTCGCCTGCGCCGATGGCTTCGTCTACCTGTACATGACCAGTCGGGCTCATTGGCAGGGCGTGAAAAAACTTATGGGTCACCCCGACTGGCTCGACGCTTTCGACGACGATTGGCTGGAGTTCTCCGTCACCCCCGAAAAGGTCGCCACGTTTCGACGGGGATTCACGCAGTGGGCGCAGCACGTGGCCAAGGACGCCGCGGCCGACCAAGCCCAACGTATGGGCGTGCCGTTGGTACCGGTCAACAGTGCCGCCGACCTGCATCACTCCCCCCAGTACCGCCACCGCGGATTCTTCCGTAATGTCAGCCATCCCGTTTTGGGCGACGCGACGTATCCCACGGTGCCCTACATGCTGAGCGGATCACCTGCTGCGATCCGCACCGCTGCACCGACTCTCGGACAGCACACAGCTGCCCTCCTGGCCCAGCTCGGTGACCCCCACCAACCGCCGGTGGTCAGTTCGGCGCAACTCAAGCCCCCGAGAAATCCGCGCGGTGGACCACTGGAAGGCGTGCGGGTCGTCGAGCTCACCAAGGTATGGGCCGGCCCCTACGCGGGAAAACTACTGGCAATGCTGGGCGCCGAGGTGATCAAGGTCGAAACCGCCTGCAGCCCCGAGGAAATGCGAGCCTACGGCGGAACCGACATCAACCACGCGCCCTACTTCCTGAGCATCAACCCCGAGATTCTCAGCGTGGACCTCGACATCAAGTCATCCGAGGACCGCGCGAGGCTGCGGGACCTGATCGCCCACAGCGACATCGTGATCAACAACCTTCGCCCCGGGGCCATGGAGCGGCAAGGCCTGGCGTACGAGGATCTCACGGCCATCAAGCCCGACATCATCTCGGTCTCCATCAAGATGTGGGGCAATGACGGGCCGCTGGGCCACCAAACCGGCTACGCGCCTTGCTTCGCCGCGCTGGCCGGGGTCGCGTCGCTGGTGGGCTATCCGGGCGGGCCGCCGCTCGGAACCAGCATGCGGTATGGCGACTCCACCGTCGGCGCGGCGGCCGCGTACGCCGCCGCGGTGGCGTTGCTGCACCGCGAACTGACCGGGGAGGGCCAATTCGTCGACGTGTCGGCCGTCGAGGTCCTCTCGTCGATGATCGGCGACTGCCTGCTCGAACAAAGCCTTACCGGAAAGTCCCCCGGGCCCAGCGGCAATTACCACCCCGACATGTGCCCGCACGGCTGCTACCCGTGCTCCGGTGGTGCGTGGGTCGCAGTCGCCGTGGCCGACGAGGCCGAATGGCATCGATTGTGCGAGGTGGTCGACGACGTCGCACTGGTCCACGACGCGCGGTATGCCACGGTGGAGGAGCGTCAACGTCATGCTGAAGCGCTCGATGCCGACCTTTCGCGGCTCACTCGAAACCACGACGCGGACGTGCTGGCACACCGCCTGCGGATGGCCGGGGTGCCGGCGCACAAGAGCTCCAACGCAATTGACGTGATCGCCGACGAACGGTTGTGGGCGCGCGAGTTATATCGCTTCGTCACCGATCACCGTGAAGGCCAGCGGCCTATAGTGGGACCGTCGTGGCGGATAGCACGCTCCCCGGCGCGAATCGAACGGGGCGCGCCCGACTTGGGCGAGGACGCCGAGTATGTGCTACAGGAAATCCTCGGCGCCACCCCCAGGGCGGGAGGCGGAACATGACAATGCCGCTGGCCGGCTCCGCCGCCCTGGTGACCGGTGCCAGCAGCGGGATCGGCGCGGCAACGGGGAAGGCGCTGGCCAGTGCAGGCGCTGCAGTGGCGCTGATCGCGCGCCGGGCCGACCGGCTGGCGGGTCTGAAGGCCGACATCGAATCGGCCGGCGGCACAGCGCTCGTCATTGCCGCCGACGTCAGCGACGCCCCGCAGGTGTCGGCGGCCGTGGAGCGCACAGCAGCGGAGTTCGGCCGGCTGGACGTGGTGGTGAACAACGCGGGCGTCATGCAGTCCGGTCCCGCGGCCGAGGCGTCTCTGCGGGATTGGGATCACATGGTGGCGGTCAACGTGCAAGGGGTCCTTTACGTCACCCGCGCGGCGCTCCGGCACCTCATCGACGCGGCCGCCATTTCGCCGCGTGGTGTCGCCGACCTCGTCACCATCGGTTCCACCGGTGGTTGGGTAGCGCGACCCAACACCGCGGTCTACTCGCTCACCAAATTCGGCGTCAACGCGTTCAGCGAGGGCCTCCGACAAGAGGTGCTGGGCCAGCGCGTGCGAGTCGGGGTGGTGAGCCCCGGAACAGTCGACACCGAGATATTCAGCCACCTGGCCACTCCGTCGCGGAAGGCGTTCGAGCATCAGACCGCCGGCATGGTGAAGCTGCGGCCGGAGGACGTCGCGGACGCGGTGCTTTACATGGTGACGCGCGACCGGCGGGTGGCGGTCAATCACATATTGGTGCGCGCGGCCGAACAAACGTGGTGACTGAGCTCGATCTCTGTAATCCCTTGCGCCACTGTGGCTTCAACAGTCACCAGTGCGCCAGAGATCGTGGGTGCAGCAAGCGCGGGTGTGATGCACCGGCTTACCAGAGCCAAGTCCACCATGTCCGGGGATGATCGGCCACCACCGGACCGATATCAATGACCTGGCATTGGCGTGCGGTCCCGATAACAGACTCGCCGAAAAAGGCTGGACCACGCGGAACAACGCCCGTGGACAACCGAGAACCAATGCGTTCCATCACCCCGAAAGATTTTTGCGTGACCGGGACGACGATGAAGCTGTTTGACGCCGCATCAGTCCGCCGACCCGTCGGGCCACGAGGGGCTGTTCGTCAGCACCCGAGCTCCGTCGTCGACGATGTGCACCGTGTCCCGGCGGAACACCGCCCCGACACCCTCCTGCCACACGTAGCCGGTGACGGCCAGCACCATCCCGGGCTCGAGGCGGTCGTGTTCGTCTGCGGCCGAGAGTATTTCGGACACCACGGGCGGATCGAAACCCAGACCCAATCCGTGTGCGACCGGCACGGGCGGCGGCGGCTCGCCGGCCGCTTCGTACGCGGCAAGCAGTTCACGAACGTCGGCTCCTGGACGGCAGGCTGCGATGAGCCCGTCGTAGAGCGCCTTCGATCGATCGAACAGCTTTCGGATCGATCGGTCGGCCGGGCCGTCGGCCGGCCAGGTCCTGCCGACCTCGGCGACATACCCGTCGGCCAAGGCGCCGGCGGCGAACGCGACCAGGCCTCCGGGCTGTACCTCGCTGCCGCCGCGGCGCCATGGGTGTTCGGGCGAGGTGACCAACGCGGCGTCCTGCGTCGCCGGCGTGCTCACTCCGCCGGCTGCCATGGCGCCCAGCACCGCCCCCGTCAACGCCTGCTCGGACACACCCGGTCGCAATTCCGCAACGGCGGAGGCTATTCCATGCTCGGCCACCCTCAGCGCGGGACCCATCGCCGCGATCTCATCGGGTGTCTTGATGCGCCGCGCCGCGCGCATGGCCGGCTCGCCGTCGACAATTTCGGCGTGCGGAAACGCCTCGGGCAGCAACGCCGCGAAAGTCGGTGTGATCGCGTCTGTTCCGACCCGGCGCGCCGTCGCGGCGGCATCGATGTTCTTCAACACGCCGATGAGAGTCATCGGATTCCAGGCCAACCCGTACAGGTGGTCGCGGCCGATCTCTTCGGGAACCCCTTCGTCATCGGTGCTGTTGAGGTAGATGTCACCGGTGGCGCGCACCAGCACACAGACCGGCGCGAACGGACGTGTCCCCGCTATCCACAGCTGGGGTGCACCGGTGACGTAGCGGACGTTGGCCTGTCGGCCCAGCACCAAGATGTCGAGGTCGTGCGCATCCATCTGCGCCAGCGCTCGTGCGCGGCGCCCCGTACGCAACGCCGGCGGATCGGGTGCAACCTCAGTCGCCATAGGGCGTGTAGGGGTAATCGGTGATGGGCGTGTAGCCGTCCTCGGTGATCACCACGAGCTCCTCGCTGCGATAGCCGCCCGTGCCGTCCTCCCACACGACGGGTTCCAGCACCAACGCCATGCCGGGGGGAAAAACGAAGTTGTCGTCGAACTCCTCGCCGAGATCGGTGCCGATCACCGGAGCCTCCGCCGGGTAGGTGCCGATGCCGTGGCCGAGATAGAAGTGCGGGAGCCACGGTTTGCGGCCACCATTGGCGGCGATCGCCGCCCGCGCCAGATCTCCCGACGTCGCTCCAGCCTTGGTCACCGCGAGCACGGCGTCCAGGATGGCCCGCCACTGGCGGAACTGCTCCTGCTGCCTGGTGGTCGGTCGGTCGCCGACCAGCCAGGTGCGCCCGAAATCCGAACAGTATCCGGCGTAACCGATGCTGATGTCGGTCCACAACACATCGCCGGCGGCCAGTTCTCGTTCGGTCGGAAGCAGGGGTAGCGCAAGGTCGCCGTGGGTGGTCCAGACCCCGGCTTCCCGCGAGCGGGGCATCACCTGCCAAATGGCGTCGAGCATGTTGGTGGTTGCGCCCAGCTCAAAAGCGCGGCGCACCAACGTGGCCGAGAGATCGATCTGCCGGACGCCCGGCGCCAAGGCCTGCTGCACATCCACCATCGCCCGCTCGGTGATGCGGCACGCCCGCCGAAGGCAGGCGATCTCGTCGCGCGTCTTGACCAATTGAGCCGCGCCGACCACTATCGCCGCATCCGACGGCACAGACGATCCGAACAGCGTGCCCGCCGACCGCCGCATCGCGCCCGTCAGCTCGTCGACGGCAACCCGCGCACCCGGCGGGATCAGCCCGGCCAGCGCGCGAGCGAAAACCTCTACCCCGGAGTCGAATTCGAGGTAAACGGGGCCATGCAGATGGTCGGCGGGCACCGGTGAATCGGCGGGTGCGCCGCCCCGCAACGGCATGAAAAGATGCGGATGTTCGTCGTCGGCGAGGACGACGGCCACCGGACGCTCCACGTGCGAAAGGCCCGCGTCGAGCAGAGGCCAGCTGGCACCCGTCGCGTAGCCGACATGGCCATTCATCAACAGAATCAGCGCATCCACACCGTGGTCGGCCATCACGGCGCGGAGCCGCGCGCCGATATCGGTGCGCATGCGCGCCCAGTCAGGCTCGTCGGGAATCTCGATAACCGATCCGCGGGCGCTGAGGGCGCCGCTGCCGCCCGATACCCTGCTCATCCTGCTCCGGAGTGCTGACAACGTTCGGAGCAAGGCGTCCGCTCGGCGATCACCGACCCAAGTGAACACCGCCGGGTGAATTAGTTCAAGCAACTTACTTAACTGCACTCGCCGTCGGCATCGAACGCTGATGGGCCCGGTGTGGAATCCGCGGTAGCCGCGGTGATTTCATCGGCCGTACGCCCGGCGGGGTGGGGCGGAGAATAGAGTGATCGCGTGAATGTGCTGCAGCGGGTGGCGCGAAACCCCACGGCATACCGCTGGCTGGTCCTCAGCGGGCGACCGATCATCAACCAGCTTGAATCCCTGCTTCGGTTCTCCACCAACGGACGGATCGGAGTTCTTGACCTTGCGGGGCTGCCCAACGTGCAGGTCACCACCTCGGGACGGAAGACGGGTCTGGCACGCACGGCAACGGTGCAGTATGTGCCCGCCGGAGACGAACTGCTGGTGGTCGGCAGCAACTGGGGCCGGCAGCGTCATCCGTCGTGGTCGGCGAATCTCGCAGCGACAGAACGGGTCACCGTTCGTGAACGCGGCCACCGCTTCACCGCGAAGGTGCGGTTGCTGACGGGGCAGGAACGCGACGCGGCCTGGGCCGCGGTGGTGGCGAAGTGGCCGAACTATCAGATCGCCCAAGATTGCGCCGGCACCCGCCGATTTCGGCTGTTCCTGCTCACACCCACCGCATGAAGTCGCTCACGGAGAACTCGAGTCACCGCTGAGTTGCCGACGGGCACGCCACAACAGCACACCGGTCTGCAGGCCCAGAGCAATCGAGATGATCGACATGACCGTCACCGCGACGGCGGCGCCGGTGTTTGTGGTGACCAGTTGGGTGACGCCGACCAGCCCCAGTGCGCCGGGGACGAGCAGCCAGAATCCCGGTGCCAGCAGCGCGGCGGCCGGCGGGGCATCGGGCCGCTGCGATACGGCCAACGCGCAAACCATGAGCGCCAGCCCGCCACCGAATCCGCCCGCGGAGCTACCGAATAGGGCATTCGCGGTGACTTGGCCGGCGTAGGTGACCAGAACGGTCACCAGCAGCCAGGGCAGGAACCGGTTGGGCGGACCGAGGTAGAGCACGATGCCGAACGCGTAGACGACAACGCCCGCCCACGGCGCCCAAGGGCCGAGCATGTTGAGCGGTGCCGCGTTCAGTTCCGCCGAGCTGACATTCAAAACCTCAGCGGCGACGAGAATGCCGAACGCCAGCTGGGCGAGTCTCATGAATCCGGCGACCAGGCGGGCCGAGCCGGAGACCACCTCCCTGGTGGTCAAGTCGACGACGGCGAGCGTGATGGCAGCACCGGGCAAAAAGAGTGCCAGCGGCGCCAGTAGGTCGCGCAGACTGTCATCGCCGTCGTGCCAGAGTCGTTCGACGCCGAACGCGGTGAAGGCGACCAGAAAAGAGCTGATGGTGGGGAGTAAGTGGGCGAGCGCGTTGCTGACCCGGCCGAGCAGTCCCAACAGGCCCACCATCAGCCCCAGGCCGGTGGCGGCCAGCATCGCCACCGGCGTGGGCTGCAGGATCAGCGCGAAGGCGCAGCTTTGTACCGCGTAGCCGATCACGTTCACCCAGGGCGGGAAGCGCGGCGTCAGAGCACAAATGCGCTCCAGTTCCGCCAAACCGTCGCGGGCGTCGATCCGGCCCTCTTGTGCCGCTTCCACCAGGGCGGCAAGCGGGAAAGTCTGGTCATAGCGCAGATCAGTCTCGGACCTCTCGACCCGAACGGTGGTGCCCGCAGCGTCGCCGAAACCGCCGAACTGTATGAAATTCGGCAGCAGGAGGATCTGATTGCTGAGGCCGTATCGCTCCGACGACAGTTTCAAAGCGCGCCGGATCAGGACGATCGGGTAGTTGCCTGCCGCCATCGCGGCACCCAGCCGCGTCATGAAGTCGACGGCCAGGGCGTCGGGACTTGCCTCGGGCATCTAGGTGCGTCTCCGGGGGTGTGGCCTCGACTTACTCATTGCGTCAGCTCCCCCGTCTCAGGCAATCGTTTGACTGGATCCGCTCTAAGTCCCGTTGGCTTTCTTCAGGCGCGCTATCTCGCCACCCCACACGGACTGGGCGCCCGCGTCGCCGGTGCGGTAGACCTGAATCGTTGACGAAATCCCAACGGCGAGAACGAGTATCGCGACCGCCGTACGGATTACCACCCGGTGCCGTTCCAGTCGGCGTTCGATCAGGCGCAGCACGACGAGCCCGATGGCCACCGCCAGCAGAGCGGCGGCGAAGTAGG
>NZ_JAFBAT010000287.1 GCF_019247615.1 Mycobacterium sp.
ACTGCCAGAAACCATCGAGGGTGGGCGATTCCGGGAGGGGAATGACCGATCATCGTGGCCCGTCCGGCCGCCAGTGGCATACGTGGGCTGGCAACCACACGCTGGACCGGCGTCGCCTCGGGCAGGCCCACGACACGCCAGCCGAGAAGTTTCGCCAAGCCCCTGCCGGTGTGGTGCCGCAGCGTATCGACCCCCACAAGTCGCGACTGTGTTGGCAAACGACGCGTCGCGGCCATGGCCCACACCCCCGGCACTGTCGCTGCGCTTTGACGAAATCTTCTATCCCGGTGACGCCGTCGCGGCCGTCCCCGATGACGCCGCCGATCGCGTCATCGCTTCGCAAGCCCGCGAGGGCTTCGGCGTGCGAGCCCGCATGAGCACCTCGGCGATGATCCGCCATTACGACGACATCGCCATACTCACCTTCGACAACCCGACAGAACAGCTGTGGACCACCAGCTAGCGTCCGATTGGGCGTCGTGTCCGACCAGCCGGCCGGCCGGGGTCACGGCGGGGTCGTCCACGCGGTCCTGGGCGGGTCGTTGCCACCCGGAGTTCAGATGACCGGGCTGGCGGGGTGGTGGTGGCAGTCGGATCACTATGAGTGGCTGTCGCAGTACCTGGCGACGCGAGGCTTGCGGCCGTTGATTCAATCCATGATGGCGCTCAGCACTGTCACGCTCAGTTCGATCACGTTAGCCATGACCTTGTGGAGCCCTGGCGGCGCTCACCGCGTGTTTGGCGATGCTAGTGCGCTGTTGGCGGTGGTGGTGTGCATGGTGCTAGCGGCGATGTGGGCGTTACGCTGGCCGTCCCGGCGGCAGTCGGTCGGTTATGCGGTCACGACGGTGATCTGCACGGCGATGGTGTGTGTAAGTTATTCCGACCGGTTGTTCGGACTGCTGGGCTGCATGACCTTCGCGATCCTCGGCGGCTACATTGCGTTCTTTCACACCACGCGTCTGCTGGTGGTCAACCTAGCGGTCGCCGCATCGACGGCACTGACATTGACGATCTTGCTCGCTGCCAGCGGTGATGTCGTGCGCGCGGTGTGTGCTTTTCTCGAGGTGTTGGTGGCGCTGGGCTCGGTGCCGTTTGCTAGCAGCGTGCTGGTGAAACGGCTTGCTGCCGACGTCGGGCACTCCGAAGTTGACCCGCTGTGCGGGTTGCTGAACCGGCGCGGGTTCTACGCCGCGACCCACCGATTGCTTGCTCGTAGTCTCGGCCTCCGGACCTACCTGGGTATGGCAATGATCGATCTCGATAACTTCAAGCAACTCAACGACAGTCAAGGCCACGCCGCAGGGGATCAAGCCCTCAATGAAGTGGGCCGTACGCTGCGTGAGAACTGTCGATCAACATCAATCATCGGGCGCGTCGGCGGAGAAGAATTCTTGATCGTTGATATCGCTCCCACCACGACGCTGACCGAGATGGCCGAGCGTGTGCGCCAGGCAATCGCCAATAGCCCCCATCCCATTACTGCCAGCATCGGCATCGTCAGCACTCGGCTCGACGGCATGGCCGAACATGACCACCACAGGATCCTCAACAAACTGATCTCCGCCGCCGACGCTGCAATGTATGAGGCGAAAAAAGCCGGCGGAAACCAGATCCGCTCAGCGCAAGCACCGTTCAACCACGCCGACGCCTGACGCTGTGCCGAGATCACACTGGCGGGACCGATACGGCGACCAGCGTGACAGGATCCGATATGTGAGGGGGCACGGCAAGTCTCCATATTCGTTACGACGTGGTGGTCGTGTCATGGGTTAGGTCGCGGCACAGTTGCCCGTTGCGCAAGCCATCCAGCATCTCGTCGACCAGTCTGGACGTCAGGATGCAGCAGGGGATGGCAGCCGATTCATTTCTACTTTGCCATGCGCCACGATGTCTGGCCACAACCGGCAAATGGAATCCGTCGGCGGCGCGGGCGGCGTCAGTGGGTTTAGAATGGCTGCAATCTGTTGTTCATCGCCGACGACCTCGCGCTGGTCAAGCTGAAATCGCCCGATTTCAGGCCTGAGTCGGCGGTCCAGGCCACCATGCGTAGTGGTCCATGACGTCTTAGGGGACGTGGCGTTGTCGTATGTGATTGCAGGACCGGAAGATATCGCCGCAGCGGCAAAGGAGTTAACCAGCATCGGGTCGGCGATTCGGGCGGCCCACGCCACGGCAGCGGGCTCAACTACGCAGGTGATGGCTGCGGCCCGGGATGAGGTGTCGACGGCTATCGCGGCGGTGTTCGGTGACTACGCCCAGCGCTATCAGACCGTGGCCGGCCAAGCAGCGGCGGTTCATGACCAATTCACCTGTGCCTTGACGGCCGGCGCCAATTCATATGTGGCCACCGAGGCCGCCAACGCCAAGCTGGCGGCCGGCGCGGCGGCAAACCCGGCCGGCGGCATTCGACCATTGCTCATCGCGAAGCTGGAGTCCCGCAGCGATCAAGAACTTGGAGCCCTTTATGACCGGCTGCGCACGCTTTACCCCAAGGTGCCACCCAAAGAAGAGCTCCTGCGATATTTCACACCACAAGAGATTGAAAGGCTCGGACTCGTCCCCAAGCGGGGGGTCATGCGCAAACTTGGGCCATGGGAGCCATTGATCCCCGTCGGCCCGTCGAGCCCGCGGATACCGTGGCAACGGCTTTGAACTGAACGGAGCCGACAAGGAAACGCGACCGCTCTTCCGCACATTTAACCCGAGACTTCGTGCCGGTTCTGGTTAACCAGTTTTCGTTAGCGGCAGGATGACCACGATACGGCGAGCTCCTGCACCAATTCGAATTCGATCGGAAATATCGACCGCTGATCGCGGAAGTCCGGTAAGCGGCAGGCGAATAGCGATTTGGCAGCAGATGGCAGCGTGGCGGGTCCGGGTGGCAGTCCGTTCACGGCATCGTTATGCGCATGACCACGCGATCCGATGCAGAGCAGTTCGTCACGAGGTTCGCCGAGTTCTGGCGCCATCCATCGCCGCAACGATTGCCGGAGCTGCTGCATCGAGATGTCGTTCTTGTGCAACCGCTCGCACCGCGCACCTTCGGCATCGAGGCCGCACAGGCACAGTTGCACCGCTTCTGCTGCAGCCTTCCCGGCCTGACTGCCGACGTCGATCACTGGTGCGGCGACAACGACACCGTCTTCATCGAATTTCGGCTTCACGCCCGCCTCGGACGGGACGTACTCGAATGGCCTAACGTCAACCGGCTTCGGCTGCGTGACGGTAAAGGGTTCGAGCGCATCACTTACTTCGACCCTTTAGCCGTGCTGCCAACGCTGCTGCGCCACCCCTCAGTAGCGTGGCGCTGGCACCGTTTCAAGGTGCCTTAGACGGAAAGACGCGGTACGACCCGAATTATCGATGTGCACACTCGCCCTACGAAACAAGTTGGTGCGCAAAATGATAACGAATGCGGCGTTTACCCGTAAAGCCGAATATTCGATTCCGACTTATTCCCGTGTCGGCTACCCGGGTGGGGGTGGGTACGGTGGGCAGACGATTGAGCGGGGTAACCGAATTCCGCCGGCGAGCGTGGCCGGTCACCAACGCCGTTCCCATCACGCGAATCGACGCCCCAACGACCCGATCGCCCGTCAGCACCCGACCGGCGCCGAAGAGGTCGGGGGATTCCAGACCGCGCGGGTTAATCCGCGGGTCTATTTGCCAACAGGCCGCTCTGCGATTGAATAACGGGGGTTGGCTAGGGTAAGCGATAACGGTCAGCGGTCAACGTCTCCTGCATGGATTGAGCGTCAACGCCGCGGGTCGGAGGGGAAGCGTTGTCGTTTCAGAGTCGCCGCCTGTATTTCGGGCTCTCTATCGTGGTCGTCGCTGCGGCAGCCTTGAACGCGCTCGCTCCGTGGGGAGTGGCTATCGCGCACCGCTTGCAGTTTGTCCTCGAAGCAACGCTGTGTGTCGGCGCATTACTCATTGGTCTTGTCGTCGTGGCGCGGGTTGCAGGCCTCTCACGGTGGTGGCGAATAGCCCTGCTGGCTGCGATAGCCACGTTCCTGACCGCCGAGTCTCTCTCGCAGCTGGGCGGTGCCGCCGACCGCCGCGGAACAGCGCCGGGGCCTGCCGTGGTCGGCTACTTTGTCGCAGGACTCTTCTTCGTCGTCGCGATGCTTCTTCTGGTGCGCGCGGGCCGTGACCACGACGTCCGCACCCCGCGGCGCACTTGGCCGGGAGTCGTCACAACTGTTCTCGACGGCCTAGTGAGCGCGCTCGCGTTCTTCCACTTGGTGTACATCGCCCGCTTGGGCGCCGTGGACGGCGCCGTGCTACCGCGGTCGACCAATACCGCTTTCGTTTGGGGGATCGCCGCGGTGGAGCTCATCACGGTGGTGAGCGCGGTCCTCCTTGCGTTGTGGTACCCGCCGTACCGGCCGGGCCGGGCGAACTACATGCTTGTGGCGGCCGCGGTGATTACCCTCACCTCCTCTGACAGGCTGCTCGCCTATCTGCGGAGCGTCGGTGTCACCACGCTGGATCTGTGGGTCGGCATGGGATTCGTCCTAGCTCCGCTGTTGATCGCATGGAGCATGCCCGTCCTGCCTTCGCGGCCCCGTCCTAACGACGACGAACAGCCAACCAACTGGGCGCGGCTGACCGTGCCCTATACGGGGTTCATGGGCAGCACCGCCCTACTCACCTTCCAAGTGCTGTTCGGACGAGGGATCGACCCGCTCTTCGCCGGCACCTATTTGGCGTTGGCGTTGCTTGTCGCTACCCGCTACCTGGTTGCTATGCGGGTCCAGCGCATGCTGACCGAACAGCTTGTCGCCGCGAAGCGCCGGCTGGCCTATCAGGCCCACCACGATGCACTGACCGGCCTACCGAATCGATTGCTGTTGGCCGAACGGCTGGACGAAGCCATCCGCGGCGGCCCGTTCGTCTTGATTTTCGTCGACATCGATGACTTCAAAGAGGTCAATGACCGTTTCGGGCATGCGGCCGGCGATGACTTGCTCTGCGCGATCAGTGCACGTCTGCAAGATTGCCTCGGCGAGTCCGACACGCTAGCGCGGATCGGGGGAGACGAGTTCGCCATCCTCACCGCCGGTGCTGTCGACGCACCGGAGATGGTCGCCGACGAGCTTCGGGTGGCTCTTCGCACTCCTTTCTCGGTGCACGGGACGTCGGTGCGGGTGCGTGCGAGCATGGGCCTGGTCAGTCGCGGCTGCCACGACGGTGCGCCGACCTCCGACGATCTGCTCCGGCAAGCTGATATCTCCATGTACACCGGGAAGCGGCTGGGAAAAGACACTGCCGTGGTGTACCACCCGGCGTTCAGTGCTTCGGAAGACTTCACGACGGCGCTGCGACACGCGAATGACGCTGTGCCACGAGGCTTTCAGCTCAAGTATCAGCCCGTGGTAACCATGCCGGACGGCACGCCGGTCGCGGTCGAGGCACTTGCGCGATGGACCGCGCCCAGCGGGGTACAAATTCCTCCCCAAACCTTTGTCTCGCTTGCCGAGGCCCACGGCGTGGGGGCACAGCTCGATGCCCTGGTGCTCGATCAGGCGTGCGCGCAGATCCAAGGCTCGGGCCTCGATCTGAAACTTCACGTCAACATCGGCGCCGCGCGGCTCGGTAGCCGTGAGTTCGAATGTGTAGTCATCCGCACCCTCACGCGCCATGAATTGTCGCCGCATCGTCTCGTGCTGGAGATCACCGAGACAGTTCCCATCGTCGATCTCGCCGAGGGAGCGGCCGCCATCAGACGTTTGAACGAACTAGGCATCGGGGTCGCCTTGGACGATTTCGGCACGGGTTTCAACTCACTGACCTATCTGCATGAGCTACCCGTGCAAGTCGTCAAGCTCGACCGTGGCCTGGCGGCGGGCGTCCAGCCGGCGCGAAACCTCACGCTATACAAGTCGGTCATCGGATTATGCGAAGCACTGGGGCTCGAGGTGATCGCAGAAGGGATCGAAACCGTCGAGCAGGCGGAGACGGTGTTCATGGCCGGCTGCCGATTGGCGCAAGGCCACTTGTTCGGGGCAGCCTCCGCGCTAACCGATATCGTCTCTTCTTCGATCGGCAGGTGAGCATCGCAGAGCGGCATGATGCCCATCGCGGTTCGGCTGCTGGAATCTTCGAAATGCGCAGTCAGCCAGCGTAATTCGCTCGGTTGCCCGACGGGATAGGCAAACGCCAGCTTGTGATGGAGCTGATTCAACTGATTAATACGGCAAGGTCTACCCGCAAAGCACCGAGCCAGGAGGCGATGGTGAGAAATCCGGGCCCGGCGCGCGGCGATGTCCGCATTGTGCTGATTGCAGCCGCGTGTTTGCGCCCGCACTGCGGCTACGCAGTCCGACCCCTTCGTCGTGCCACGCACGCCTGAGCCGTTGAGCATGATGTGCCCAGTCTGGCTTTCCTAGCCGCCCGGCGGCGGTTCAGGAACGCCCATGATGGCGTAGTAAATCGTCTTGGCTGCACCGTAAATAACTCGTAGTTCGAAACCGCCGGCGATCGTGGCCAATCCAACGTCAGCGGCAACCGGGGCACCGAAAGCATAGATTAGCCCGCCCGTCGGGTCTCCGGAGATTGCTTGCCCTATCCCGTTGAGAAACAGGTTGACGTCGTAGGACGGGACAGAGGTTGCCATCGCATTCGCGATATCGGCCGTCGGAAGCAATGTCGCGTAACCCGCTGCGGCCGAACTCGTGATGGCGTTGGCGATTCTCGTGTTCGCCGCTTGCAGGGTGGCGATAAAGCTGTTGGGTGAGGACGACACCGATGTCAGCGTGGGCATCATGGTAGCGCCAACCGACCCGGCCGATCCGACCGATGACGCCAGGTTGGACAGTGCAACGTTCGGAAGGGATGGAATCGCGGCGACCGCGGTACCCACGTCATTCCCGAAAGCGGCGATGCCCTGAGGAGTCGCCGTGGACAAAGCGTTGATGATCGCGCCTGGGCCGACCGGCGGAATCACCCCGAACGGAGTGGGGACGTTCGGTGGGTCGGGCGACCAGCCCTGGGTGGTGCTGCCGTAGCCCAAGTCGACTAGCACCCTCAGATCTGGCTGAACCAGGTCGGCAATTGGACTGCCGATGATCGGAATTGCACGCACGGGTGCCAAGAGCGGCAGATTTTCTGTTCGAATCATGAAGTACTGAGTCTGTGTGGGGCCGACGGTATTGGTTAATTGGGTGGCCCCGCTAATTTGAAGGGGCGTGAGATCCTGATAGGTGCCATGGAGGGTCGCGATTCCTGCGAAAGCGTTGAGATCCGAGAGGAAATTAATCGGGTATTGCGGAAAGTCGGCGAAGCCGTCGTACTCGATCGTGTAGATGCGGGTCGGAAATGAGTTGTCCGGAGTCGCGGTCCCGAACGTCAGACCCAGACTCGGCATACTCAGACCTGGGAAACGCGTGAGCAGCCCACCGTTGGGATTGCTCGGATCACCGACGAGTACAAAATTGAGGTGTCCGGATGGTATTGAAGTCCCGGTTGGATATGGCAGGTTTAAGGGGTCCAGCAGCTTCATTTCCTCTGAAGCGATGACGGCGCTTTGCGAGTACCCGGCAACGTTAACGGTGTTGGTAACGCTCGGTGCCAACGACTGGATCGCGCCATTCAGGATCGTGACACCGCGGGCCACTGAGACATCGAAAGGCAAGTCCTTGATGTAGGTAAGTGGATATAGCCCCTCGGGCGTGGGTAGGACGATGATATTGCCGGCATTAGTGATGTATTTAGGGACAAATTGGTTTACTTGTTCCGGCGAGGGAATCGGGACTCCGCTGGGACCCATGACCAAGGTGGTAACGGGGTCCCCCGGCGTTGCCAGCGCCGCGGGCGTTACCGCGCCCGTCACCGTGGCCGAGACGTGGTCGACCTTGCCGCCCAGCAGCGTCTCGATGTCCGTCCGTAGCACGCCCAGCGCATTCGACGCGGCGGTCAACGCGGCGCCGGGTCGCGAAACTTCAAGCAAGGGCGCGCTGAGGGCATCGGCGGCCGTATAAGCGGCGGCGCTCGCGTTGAGATTCTGCACAAGCTCGTCATGAAAGGCCGCCGCATGGGCGCTCAGTTCCTGGTACTGCACGGCGTAGTGAGAAAACACCGACGCGACGGCCGCCGAGACCTCATCCTCAGCCGCGACCGCAATGCCCGTCGTCGGGGCGACCGCCGCCGTGCGGGCCGCGCTGAGGTTCGAGGCGATGCTTCCCAAATCCGTTGCCGCCGTTGTCATCATCTGCGGCGTCGCGGTCACGTATGACATGTCAGTCCACCTCCGTGCAAGCCCTTGGATGCCACCCGGGGCGATCCTCCATCCGCCCAGGCAAAAGGATTTTATGCGCACGGTTAGGATCTCGCCGCGCGGCAGGCACCTGATCGAGTGTTTCGTGTCGTCGACACGGCGGCCGGCTGCCCATAATCCGTTTCGGCGAAAGCAATACCCACAACCGAAGGCTGGCTCCCGGCTTTCATCTGGCTGCGGATCCGCGCGCTGCCCCGATGGTGCCCATAATCACGCCTTTCCTGTTGGCCCGGGGGTACAGACACCCGATCCTCTTGGGCTCGCACTGACGCCGGGCTGCGGTGAGCCCTGTCTGAAACCGCGGTTGCGTAGGTCGCCCTGGGGGATCGGCCCTTGTCGACGCGGTTCTCAACCTCGCCAGATGAGCCCAACTCTCCGCTCGCCGGCGCCGAAAGCGCCCCAGTCAGTGCGTCTTTCGTGGGGGTAGCCTTCGCCGGGCCTGCCAAATCAGGCCGGGCACTGTCTTGGGCAGATCAGGCCGGCTTCCAGCGTGCGCGCGCATGGCTCGGTAAAACGACCACAGCTGCCGAGGGGTGGGCACGCTCGGAAGCCACGCCAGCTCCCAATGAATTCCGTTGATCGGGTCGTCGAAGAATACCGCGTAATAGCCCGGCCAGTACTGCGGATACTCCCGGGGCTGATCGGTGACAACGACGTCACGCCTGACCAAGAACTCACGATGAAAACAGTCGACATCGCTCCTGCTGCGCGCCCACAACGCAATGTGGTTGATGCCGACCGCCTGATCGACATGGCGGAGTTTTTCGCCGGTGCGTGCCGGCTGGATACCGATGTAGCTGTGCGGGTTGAAGAATCGAGTCATGTAATAAACCGACTGGTATTCCAAGTTCAGCGTCGAGAAACTGCTATATCCGAGCCAGCCGAACATCGCGTCGTAGAACGCGATCGATTTCTCATAGTCCAACACTGCGAACTCGGCATGATGAACACCGCGCCAACGCACCATGGCCCCCTCGAAGACTCAATACTACTAAATGTAGTAGCCGCTCTGGGGGATGTGAAGACCTCGGGCAAAGGTCCGCAACCGAACGTCTCCGCCCGCCCGGGAGCACCGCTGTTGGTTCCACAAGCAGCCCAATGTGCTTGCTGCGCTGCCGAAGTCAGCGCATCGCGGTGCGCTGGCGGCGATGCGGTAAATCTAGAACGCCGAGGACATCCAAAGGGCCCAAGTCTTGATCAACGCCTTCGCGATCGACTAGGGCGCCGAGTATTCAAGGCGGTCCCCAAGATCATCGAGGACGCCGACATACTGCTCGAGTTCTACGGGTATCCGGCCGAGCACTGAATCCACCTGCCCACGACGAACACGTGAGGCTGCAATTGCCATGGCCTGCAGGCTGATCGATGCCGCACAAGCACACTGGCGTGCCGGGAATGCAGCACATCGGGTCGCCGTGGTTCGTGTCGGCGCGGTGTTCCACAAGGGCGAATCGAGCGAACCGGAGCATCAAACCTGCAGCGGCATTGCCTAGCCTCGTAGGCTGGGTCCGTGCCTGCCGAACGAGTGGAACTACGCGCGACGTCGGTGACGATCGCCGCGCCGGATCCCCGAGAGCTGGCGGCCTTCTACGCCCGCGTCCTGGGCTTGCAGGTGACGCATTCCGATCCACCCCGCCAGGGTGAGCCCGACGCCGCGGGATGGGCCCAGATCAAGACGGCGTCACTAACCCTGAACTTCGAGTTCGAACGGTGCTGGGAACCGCCGGTATGGCCCGCGCAGCCAGCACGACAAGTCGCGACCCAGCATCTCGATATCTGGGTGAGCGACGTCGACGCAGCGGTCGGGTGGGCGGTCGAATGCGGCGCCCGCCTCGCCGACGCACAACCGCAGGAAGATGTACGAGTCATGGTCGACCCAGCCGGCCATCCGTTTTGCCTTTTTCGCTAGACCCCTGCCGCGAAGGTCGCCCGAGCTGGCATTCGCAGATACTTGAAAATAACTCCGCCGGGGGCGTCGAATATCCCAGCCGACGCTGCTACCTGCTGTTCCAACGACACACACGAGACAGGATCTGATCGCCGTCATGTCTCCAGATTGGAGACAGGTGGGTGCGTGACCCTGCGTTGTTGTCACGCACAACCAGCGATACTCGGGTGGTCG
>NZ_JAFBAT010000010.1 GCF_019247615.1 Mycobacterium sp.
GCCGCTGCTGGAGCCGGTGCGTCTTATCCCGTTCGTTGGGAACCCGATGGCGGATCTGGTCCAGCCCGTCTTGACGCCGCTTGTCGACTGGGGTTACGGCAACCCGGATTTCGGTTGGTCCACCGGCCCGGCCAATGTGGCCACCCCGTTCGGATTTCTGCCGCCGCTCAGCGACACCGCCGCCCTGGGGCCCGCCCTCCTCACCGGTGTCCACCACGGGATCGGCGCCGCGATCGGCGACTTCCACTCAGCCGGGCCGCCGCGGATACCGTCGCTGCAGGGCGTATCTCAGGCGCTCGTGTCACTGTTGTCGGGTTCCGGCGCACCGACGCTTCCCTCCGGCCCGCCCACGATAACCGGCATCATCTCGGGGCTGCAGGCGGCGAACACCCAGATCGTCGGCGCCTCGACGAGTGCGGTGTCGACCGCATACGCCACGCTGCTTCCCACAGCCGACATCACCGCTGCCGTCCTGGTCTCGTTGCCGTCTTATGACCTCAACCTGTTTTTGAACGGAGTGGTCCAAACAGTCAACGGTCAACCGCTTGCGGGGCTTGTCGACGCGATCGGCTCACCGATCGCCGCCGACGTCGGATTGCTGCCTCTCCTGGGCGGTTTGGAGTTCGTGGTCCTCGGGGAAGCGGTTGACACGATCGTGACCGGCACGCCGTACCCGAGTCCTTGACGGATGCGGTGACCTGCTCGGCCCCGGTGCTGTCCCGATGAAATACTGTCTCGATGACGTCGTCCGTATTTGCTGAAGCGTCGGCTGTCATGACCATCATGCGCGTACGCGACGTGGCGGCCTCCATCGAGTGGTATCGCGACAATCTCGGACTGGATCCGGTGCACGTGGGCGCCGACGGTGCCGAGCATCCTTTTGCCGTCTATTCGATCGCCGGGTCAACGGTGTCTCTCTGGCAGCTTCCACCGGGTGAGAGTCGCGTGCGGGAGGACAACGACCGGAACAGTTATGTCGCGGTGCTCATGAATGGCGACCTTGAATCCCCACGCCGGCAGCTGCTCAGCTTGGGCGTCAAGGTCGGTGATATCCACCGCAGCGCCAATAACGAGTTCGTGTGGTTCTACGATCCCGACGGCAATCGCTTTTGAGCTGACCCGGCCACTCACCACAACCCCTCCCATGTCCCGATAACGAATGTTTCGAGACTGGGGTGGAGCCAATTCGGCCATTCCCCGGCAAAAAGGAGTAGACCATTGGCTCAGAACACCCTTAGCCGGCGAACTACATCGAGAGCCGATGGGTCGCCGTCTGCATCGACGCCCAGGGTTTCCCAACTGCCGCGCTGCGTGACCCAACGCACGAATGCCGCTGAATCACAGTTGATGTGGGCGACTGCTTCGCTGCTGCCGATCTTCAGGGTCCGTCCTGCGGCATCGGTGAGGCGCACCTCGACTGCCTTATCCATACCGTCGAGAAGGTCCGTGTTCTGCTGGGGTAGTGCTACCTCGATCCAGTCGAGCGTGGGTGCCAGCCGCAAGTCGTCGGATGCGGGCGGTTCTCCGCGCAGCGGTCCATCAGGGGCGAACAGATCGCACCTGATATGGACGTAGTGCTCAAAGGCGAACGCCGTCGGCACGATCGACGCCGGATAGGTGCCGACATCTCCGAGCGGCACATCAAAATCCTGGCCCTGCACTGTCGCGAGTAACTCCAGGCCCCGCGAGCTCACCGATTCGTAGTCGGCCACAACTTCTTTGGGCGTCATGCGGCGACGCGACTCGACGTATAAATCTGCGGCTCGCTCAGCAGGTAGTCCCGCTGGATCAGGCAAGTTCGTAGGGTCGACGGCTATCCAAAAACTGCACGCCATGTGTGACACGACGTCCTGCATCGTCCAGCCGGGACACCCGGTGTCCTTCGCCCAGACCGAGTCGTCCGCATCGTGGCAGAGCCTTAACAGCGCTTCACGGTCGGCCTCGATTGCCTTCAGCGCGTCGCCCATTTCACCTTTTCCTTCCGATTGAATAGAGCGGTCGGAGTCACCGAGCTACGGTAATAGAAACCTACATACCGTATGTAACAACGTACATACCGTATGTATGAAAGGCAATGGGTGGATGAATACGCGCCGTCGTACGCAGGCCGAGCGCGCCGCCGGGACCCGGGAAGCCCTGATCGCGGCGGCTCGTCCGCTATTTGCCGCCCAGGGTTTTGCCGAGGTCGCGCTTGAGACGATCGTGCGTGCCGCGGGCGTGACTCGCGGCGCCCTGTATCACCACTTCGCCGACAAGACCGAGCTGTTCGCAGCGGTCTTCGAACAAATCGAAGGGGAAGTCGCAGCCCGCATGGGCGAGGCGATCGCCGCGTCCGGCGAAACCGACCCGGTAGCGGTCATGCGGCTGGGTGCCGACTTTTGGCTGGATGCCTGCTCCGATCCGGATGTGCAGCGCATCGTCTTGGTCGACGCCCCGGCAGTACTGGGGTGGACGCGGTGGGCCGAGATCGGCAACCGCCACAACATCGGGCTGGTGCGTGCGCTGCTCGCCGACGCTGTCCAGACCGGCCGCATCCCGGCGCAGCCGATCGAAGCGACAGCTCTAACGTTGCTCGGCGCAATGCGTGAAGCGACGCTTTATGTGGCGCGGGCAGACGATCAGGACGAAGCCCGCCAAGAAGCCGGTGACGTTATGAACCGACTGATCCAAGCGCTTGGCGCCAGCTGAGTTTCATCGTTCCGCGGCGAAGGCGCGCAGTGACGCCAGTTT